>JBEGTL010000374.1:0-7978 GCA_041179425.1 Pseudomonadota bacterium
GACCACCCGCATGGGTGACCCAGCCTACGAGCAGACCGTGATCTACGACCTCGTGCGCAGCGGAGAGCGCTGGCTCGTCCGCCGAGTGCGCACTTTGTAAGCAGCGGCTGAATCTTTGCTAACGACTGCGTTTTCGCGTCACTTTTTAGGCGAAAAACTGTCAAAAATCCGCAAAAACAGTTGCAGGCCACGGCCAGTTGCGAGCCATAGTAACTGCGCTGGTGGCGGCCCCCGCCGCGCTTGGGACTTGTCTTCTGCCCTCCAGCCGAGGGACATGTGCGCAGTACTTCGTCCGATCTTTTGTCTGGCCTCCTGCCTGGCCTTCCGCGTGCGAACGAGCCGCGCCCATCGGTCGCGTCAAAGCGCGCCCTCGGGCGCGCGAGCGAAGAAACGAAGCGCGCCCGCGGCGGTCGCTCAGCGCTGGCGGCCCTGGCCTTGTTCGGTCTCGCGGCCGTGGGGTGTGGCGGCGACCCCGCCGATCCTCAGGCCCCTGCAGAGTCGGGTGACCCAGACGCGGCGCTGCAGCAAGAGCAAGACGCACCCACCAAGGATGCGGGCGCCAACGCGAGGCGCGACGCCGGTGCTCGCCTCGACGGCGGAGGCACCACGAGCGGCGGCCGCGACGGGAGCACCGTGCTCGACCCTGCTCCGTCCGACACGGGCGTGAATGGACCCAAGAGCACGTGGCACCTGCCCACCCCGGGTGCGTGCGGCGACGTCCCGCTCTCGTTCGCAGGCGACCCGGCCACGCGCGGTACGCCCGACTGGAGCGAGCACGCCAAGGTGCCCATCACGGGCCTGCCCAATCGCTACGGCTTCGCGGGCCAAGAGCTGACCGACTACGTTCGCACCGGCCGCTTGCACACGGTGTCCTATCCCGTCGGCGTCACCGGGTCGTGGCTACCCAAGCGCTTGATGGAGACCGTCTTCGAAGAAGACGACGGCGGGCTCATCGAGCAGCTCAAGGCGAGTGCCAACGCGCTGTCCAAGTACAAAGACCTCGACGACTTCGAGAAGTGGCTGGGCCTCAGCCCCTTCCCCGACTGCGACGGTCAGGGTGCGCAGAGCATTCCGTTCCCGGGCGGCACCCGTCCCGCGTACCGCATGGGCTCCACGCGCGTCACGTCGCCCGACGGCGACAAGCTCACCTACAGCTGCACGGGCTGTCACGCCTCGCGCTTGTTTGGCCGCAGCATCCTCGGCCTGCAAAACCGCGTGTCGCGCGCCAACGTCGGCATCGATCAGGCGCGCACCACGCTGCAGGGCGTGCCCGTCGATCTGCTGCGCGTCTTGTACCCGATGACCGACGGCGAAGCGCGCGTCCTCACCAACGTGCAGAACGCGCTCAGCTACGTCGGCACCAAACCCCCGCTCCTACGCGGTCTCGACACCTCGCTCGCACAGGTCGCGCTCTCGCTCGCCAAGCGCGCCAAAGACCCCTACGCGACGCGTGATCCTGCGCTTGCCAAGACGCCGCGCAAAGACCGCCTCGACACCAACCCGGCCGATAGCAAGCCGGGCAACTGGTGGGTGCTCAAGTACAAAAATCGCTGGCTGCTCGACGGCTCGGTGGTCTCGGGCAACCCGGTCTACACCAACGTGCTCTGGAACGAGATTGGCCGCGGCACCGAGCTCCACGAGCTTGAGGCGTGGCTCGATGCAAACCAAAAAGTGGTCGACGAGCTGACCGCAGCGGTGTTCGCCGCCGAGCCGGTGCGCTTTACCGAGTTCTTCCCTGCCGAGTCCATCGACATCGAGGCCGCCAAGCGTGGCAAGGCGTTGTTCGACGGCTCCTGTGCCAGCTGTCACGGCAGCTATCAGAAGGGCTGGGAGCTGTCGCACGCAGCGTCGCTGCCGCTCGCCGATCGCCTGGCCACGGTCGAGGTGCGCTACCACGAGGACACCCCGGTGTTCGACGTGGGCACCGACACCCTGCGCAACAAGGGCATGAACTCCCTGCTGCAGCTCAACGACCTGTCCATCAGCAAAAAGAGCGGCGTGTTGATTCGCGAGCAGGTTGGCTACGTGCCTCCGCCGTTGGTCGGCATCTGGGCGCGCTTCCCTTACTTCCACAACAACGCGGCGCCCAACCTGTGCGCCGTGCTCACCAAGCAGAGCGAGCGCCCCGCCAAGTACTACGCCGGCGAGCAGAACGACCAGAAGGTCGACTTCGACGAGACCTGCAACGGCTACCCCACCGGCGACAAGGTGCCCGCAGCTTGGATCAAAGACCCCGACGCGCTGTTCGACAGCAGCCGCGCGGGCCTGGGCAACCAAGGCCACGACGAAGGTGTGTTCCTCAAGGACGGCGTCGAGATGTTCACCCCCGCACAGAAGGCCGACATCATCGGGTTCTTGCAGACGCTGTGAGCTGCGAGTGCGTCCCGAATTCGTGGTAGCGATCCCCGCTCGCGCTACGACCCTCTCTCGGAAGCGCAGAACGGAGAGGACATGGCATCGGTTCGTGACGTGGTCGGGGGCGTGCTGGCAAAGCTCAAGGTTCACGACGTACAGGTCGTGGCAGCACGCGAGCTCGCCCCTCGCTTTCGGTTGTTCGAGCTCCACAGCAAGAGCCTGAGGGGCGCGCCTTGGTCCCCGGGTGACAAGCTCCAGCTCCTCCTCGACGCTGGCGCGCGGACCTACACCCCGTTCGCGTTCGATGCCGAGCACGGCACGCTCAGCGTGCTGGTGTTCGTGCACGGCGATACGCCCGGCTCGGTGTGGGGGCGCGACGCAAAGCCGAGCGATGCCCTGCGTGTGTTTGGGCCGCGTGGCTCCATCCCGCTCGCCAGCCTCGACGCGCCCGTCATCTTTTTTGGCGACGAGACCTCGTTTGGCTGCGCGCGCGCGCTGTTCGATACGCACGCCAACAACAGCTCGTTCGTGTTCGAGGTCGCAGAGCCCGACGTGGCCAAACGGGTGCTCGGCGAGCTCGGCATCACGGGGGCGCAGCTGGTCGCTCGTCGCGCCGATGATGGACATCTACGCGAGCTCGAGCGGCACCTGTCCGACCTCGCCGCGCGCACACCGCGCGCGAGCATCGTGCTCACCGGTCGCGCGCCTGCGATCCAGCAGCTGCGCGCGTCGCTCAAGGCGCGCTCGCTTTCCACGCACAAGACCAAGGCTTACTGGGCGCCGGGCAAGCGCGGCCTCGACTAGCGGTCAGCGCACCAGCAGGTACACGATCAGCGCAATCACCATGGAGCTGAGCGCCGCCACGCTGACCAACCACAAGGGCCGCTCGCTGCGCCTCGGCACCAGCACGAGCGTCTTGAGGTTGGCCTCTAGACTGGCGCCGGGGATGTCGCTCTGCAGCGCCATGCGCAGCGCACCCACGGTGCGGAACCGATGGTCGGGGTCGGGCGAGAGCGCGACACGCAGCACCTCGTCGACGTAGGCCGGCACGTCTTCGCGTCGGTGGTGGATGGACGAGAAGGTGAGCGAGTTGCCCGTGCGACCGGCCTTGGCCAGTGCGCGCTGCGTGAAGGGGGGCTCGCCCATCAGCAAGAAGTACATGATGCAGCCCACCGAGAACACATCGGCGCGCGCATCGACGCGAGGACTGCCGATGGCCTGCTCGGGCGCCATGTAGTGCAGCGAGCCCACGGCCATGCCCTCACGCGTGATGGGCGCACCCGTGCGACCGGTGTGCACGTACGACTTGGAGAGTCCGAAGTCGACGACCTTGGTGAACAGCTGGCCGTCGCGGCGCGAGACCACGATGTTGCGCGGCTTGAGGTCGCGATGCACCAGCCCAGCGGCGTGCACGGCATCGAGCGCCATGCACACCTGATGGATGATGGAGTGCGCCTCTGGCCAGCTCAGCTTGCCCGACGCTGCCACCTCGCGCGTGAGGTCGTGCCCAGCCACGTGCTCCATCACCAAGAACGGCGCGCCGTTTTGGTGATGACCGAAGTCGTACAGGCGCGCGACGTGATCGCTGCGCACACGGTGCAGTGCGCTGGCCTCGTTGCGAAAGCGGCGCTGGGCCTCGCGCATGCGGCCCAGGTGGGCGTGCATGAGCTTGATGGCGACGCTCACGTCGCGCTTGGTGTCGTGGGCCGCGTAGACCGAACCCATGCCGCCGCGACCGAGCAGCGCATGCAGGCGGTAACGATTGCCGATCAGCGAGCCGAGCGCAGGCTCGCTGGTGCTGCTGCCGCTGCTGGGCTCTCGCGGCTCATGCAGCCGCCCATCCGCGAGGGCAGCTGGCGAAGAGCTCGATGAGCTGGAAACGATGGTCACCGCTTCCCGATTAGCACTACCTCAGCCTACACAACAGTCCGTAATTGGAGACCGGCCCACGCCTACCGGCCCGCTTACTCCCGCTTAGGGGTGATTTGCGAGCTGTTGGCGTGCCTCCCCGAGGGCCCAGAGCGGAAACACCTTGAGGTAGTTATCGTAGTGAATTGCACAGGTTTTGTTGAACATGCCGGCGATGTGCTCGGCCGGGTAGCTGCCGTCGTCACGCTGGCGCTGCACCAAGAAGCGGACGCCGGCGGCCACCGCGGGGGAGCGCGCCCGACCGGCGGCAAGCAGGCCGAGCAGCGCCCAAGAGGTCATGACGGCCTGGCCCGACTCGGCGTGGACGTACTCGCGGCGGTAGTTGCTCTCTGCCGTCTCGCCCCAGCCGCCGTCGGGAAGCTGGTGCTGCTCGAGGAAGTTCACCGCGCGGACGATCCGCTCGTGGCTGCTGCGCACGCCGGCCGCGCGCATGCCCTCGATGCCGAACCAGGTGCCGTACGTGAAGCAGATGCCCCAGCACCCCTCGAACGAGCCGTCGGGACGCTGGCGTGAAAAGAGGTAGTCGCGACCGCGCTCGATGGCGTCGCTGATGGCCTCGTCGCGGTCGCCGGGGAAGGCGCGCTTGAACTGCGCGAGGGCGAGCATGGAAGCCGCCGTGCACTCGACGTACGGGTAGTCGATCATGATGTCGCCAAACACGTTGGAGACGTTGAGCAGCTCGAGCCAGCTGGGCCCGCGCGCCGGCTCGTAGCTGGCCCAGCCGCCGCACGGCATCTGGCTCCAGAGCAGGTAGTCGGCGGCGTCGAGCAGCCGCTGTCGCGAGAGGGGCGTTGGCACCAGCGAGCGCAGGGAGAGCGCCGCGCGCAGCCCCTCGGCCGTGCAGTCGCTGACGATCCAGCCGTTGTCCTTGGCGCTGAAGCCCCAGCCGCCCTTGGTGGGATCGCGGTACGACTCGTGGCGCAGCGGCACGTCGCGCTGAACCTGATTTTCGTCGATGTAGCCGTGTGCGCGCACGAGCATGGCCCGACTGTCGACCAGCTCGTCTGCTCCGAGCGTCGCGGCATGCTCGCTAACGCGCGAGCTCAGAGTCGAAGCGCGCGGTTCTTCCGCGCGCGAGCTGAGAATAGCCTGCACTGCGAACGCCGTGTCCCACAGCTGCGACGAGTGGTAGCCCTGCACCTTGGTGCCGTCTTCGGCCTTCCACAGGTACTCGGGCAGCCGCTCGACGTGCTGCTTGAGCTCGGGCCCGTTGGGTCGCGCATGGTGCCAGACCCACAGGTGATAGACCTTGTTGACGGGGCCCAGGTTGACGAAGTTGGTGTTGCGATCTTCGGCCTCGATCTGGTCGAGCACGAAGCCGAGCGCCTTGTTGCGCAGCGGCTTGATGGGCAACGCCTCGTGCCCGAGCAGCACTTGGTTGATCACCTTCATCAGGTCGCTGACGGGCGTGTAGTCGTCGCTCGCCGCGACCCGGTTGCGCCCCGTCTCCCAGGCGATGGAGTCGTACGGCTGGTCGTACAGCTCGTCGCGGATGGCGCGCACCACGTCGTCGACCGGCATCTGCACGCGCGCACCGTAGAGGTACGACATGGGTAGGTAGACCATCCGCGCGTGACACCATAAGTGCGACGGGTGCACCGGTAGCTCTTCGGGCAACAGCCACAGCTCGGGCGGCACCGGATTGAGCCCGCGGTAGTCGTACACGTTGAGCAGCGCGAGGAAAAACTTGCCCCACGAGGCTGCCGCGAGCGGCCCACCACTGTCGTGGATGAAGCGGCGCGCACGTTCGACCTGCGGGTCGTCCGCGGACACACCCGACAGGCGCAGCGCCGCGTAGATGATGGTGCTGGTGAACAGGTAGCTGTGGCTCTCGACGTGCAGACCCCAGCCGCCGTCGTCGTTCTGTGTGTTGCGCAGGTAGCGCACCATGTCGTCGCGCACGTGGCGCGGGATGGCGATGCGCGCGCCGTAACAAGAGCCCAGGTACATGGGCACCAGGAACATCGGACCGCCGTAGTCACCCAGCCACGCACCCGTGTCGGCTTGGGTGGCTCGCAGGTGCGCCAGGGCGCGCTCGATGGCGAGGTCGCGCTCGCCGTCGAGCGAGGCGGTGTCATCGATAGACGACGCACCACTGTCGTGCTCGCGTGCACGGCCATCACGAAGGCGAACTCCGTTGTCGACGACAGCTTCCATGGTCAGCTCCTGGCTCAGGCGCGCGCGTCGCGCGACGAGGTTGGTACGACGCTACGTGCAGGCGCGCCAGTGCCGCGCGCGAGCGAAGGCAGACTCAGGCGCGGCGCTCTTCGACTGCGACCGGACCCCACAGCGCGAAGTAGCGCGCGCGCAGCACGCTGTCGTCGCTGACGTGGCTCATGCACTCGGCGATGACCTGCTCCACGGCCTGACGCGAGATCTTGACCTCTTCGCCGACCACGAACATGGCGTCGTTGCCACGCGCGTGGACCAGCGTGAGTGCCGCCATCCACAGCGGCAGCAGGCAGAACAACCGCACCCCCTTCTCGGAGGGCGGGATGGACAGCGCGTAGTTGAGCGCGTTGTCGAGCTTGGCGCGGGCCAGGTCGAACAGCGGCGCGACGGCGTAGTGCGCGCGCTCGCGCACGCCCACGTCGGTGAGGTTGTCGATGCCGATGCCCGCGCGCTCGCAGGCCGCGCGCGGCACGAACGACCAGCGGCGCGCACGATCGTCGGTGACGTCTTTGAGGATGTTGACCAGCTGTAGCCCCGCGCCAAACGCCTCGGCATGCTCGCGCAGGTCGGCCAGCTTGGCGGGTGTGAGCTTGTCGCTCATGCACTCGGCGAACAGCTCGGTGAGCATGTGCCCCACCGTGCCCGCGACGTAGTAGCAGTAGCGCTCGAGATCCTCGACCGTGTACAGCGCGACGAAGCCGTCGTGCCCAGGCTCGCGGTGGGTGTACAGGCTCATGCCGCGGGCCATCTCGGCGACCCAGCGCCCGACGATGGCTTGCATCCGCTCGGGCAAGCGCGCGAACACGCGCATGACGCGCGGGAAACAACGTGCGAGTGCGAGCTCGGCGTCGTCGCCCTCGATGTCTTCGAACGCCGTCGCGAGTGCGCGCGCGTCGCCGCGCTGCTCGAGGGTGGCGAGGAAGCTCGCGAACAACGTGTCTTTGCGCCCGCGCGGGACGGCCGGGTGATCTTCGATGGTGTCGGCGATGCGGCACAACAAGTAGCCGCACGTGACGGCGACCTCGAGATCGCCAGGCAGCATGGCGATGGGCTTGCTGAACGTGCGCGAGACCGCGACCAGACTCGCCTTGCAGAACGACCAGTCGTCGCCGTCGTGGGTGCGCACACCCTCCGAGCGCGGGCGATCGCGTCGCTTTTGTTCCCAGTTGGCCAGTGCGTCGACCACGTCGCAGCAGCGGTCCCAGGCCTCGGTGCTGCGTGCCTCACGCACCTCGTCCGAGAGCGTCTCGGAGAGCAGCGAGACCAGGTGCGGCACGGCACGCTGCACGGCGCCCCAGTGTGGACCCGACACCGTCAACAGCGCCTGCATGGCGCGCGCAGTGAGCTCGGGCGGACCGGCGCGCTCGTCGGTGCGCGCGTGCCAAGTGCCGTCTGGGTGCTGCGAGCTGGCGAGGAAGCGCGCCGCGCGGCGCAGCGCAGGCGACGAGGGCTGTGCACCCACCGCGACCAGCGCGCGCATCGCGTGCACCGTGTTGCTGAGCGCGCCTTCCATCTCGGAGGC
>JBEGTL010000375.1:0-7945 GCA_041179425.1 Pseudomonadota bacterium
AGCCGTGCGAGGCGAGGTGCTGCAGCACGCCCTGGTACCCCGAGGGGCCGGTGAGGCCCGCGATGTTGTCCCAGATCACGATCGGATGGAGTTGCCCTCCGCTGCCGAGCTCCATCGGGGCAAACACAGTGGCGTGGTTGGCGCCGCTCGTGGAGACGGGCGTGTACGGTCCGGCTTGCCACGGATCATCGATGGCTGGAAATGGGGGCGCCTCCGGACCCGCATCGCTGCTGTGGCTCGACGCATCGCTGCCCCCGTCGTCGTGGCTCGGATCGTCTTGGCTGTCTGCGCCCGCATCGCTGCGCGGACCCGCGCCGGCATCGGACGTTCGTGCGCCGGGCTTCGCTCCGCCAGCAGATGGGACGTGGGCGTCGTCCGCGCTGCTCGCTTGTGTCGACGCATCTCTGCGTGGCGTGGGCCGCTCGACCGAGTCGTTTGCGACGACCTTGCCAGCCTCGGGTAGGCCGATCGCCGAGGTGTCGAGTGCGCAGCCCGACGCGAGCCCTGTCAGCATCACAAAAGCGCCTGTTTTGCAGGCCCGATCAAGCCAAACCAACGCCATCGACGCCTCCGCGAAAGAAACACGAGCTCTTCCGGGAATGGCCGTGCGTGCGCAATCTTGTCTCGTGTGCTCCGCGAATGGCCTGGCGGACCCACTCGCGCTGGCGCTACCGTCGGGATCAGTCTGCTGACGACATTCGGAGTGTCTGCTCGCTACGCACGCTTCGTGCTCGGTGTGCGAAGGTGCGTAAGGTGTTGGCTTCGACGATCGGACGGTCTGTCGGACCGGACGAGGTCTCGAGGACCAGACAAGTCGAGTCGGCGCAGCGCGCCTTTGGTCCGCCGCCGCCGCCTCCGCCGCCGCATAGGGTGCGGGTGGGAAAAACACCTCCTCTGCTTCGTCACCGCTCGGTACTGGCCGTGCTGGACCACACAGCGCCGTACGATCGTGCGCGCACGTGCGTGATGGAGTGGCTTAAGCGAGTGGGTTCGTGCACAACTGTCTGGATTATTCGCCGCGGGCAGCGCCCGGGAGAGCACTCCCGGCTCCGCATACAAGCTCGCGCCTGAAGGAGCCGAATACGTGATCAGGGGGGCCAACGCGAGAGGGCGCGGCGGTGTGGCGCGGAGCGGTCCGCAAGACGCGCTGCCGCTGACACCCATGCAGCAGGGCATGTTGTTCCACCGTCTCAAGGCGCCAGGGTCGGGCGTCGATGTAGAGCAGATCGTCTGTCGTATGAACGAGGCGCTCGACGCGACGCGCCTCGGGCAAGCGTTCGATCTGGTGGTTTCCCAGCACGACGCGCTGCGCGCTGCGTTCGTCTGGCAAGGGCGCGAAGAGCCAGGGCAGTACATTCGCAGCCGCGCTCGGGTCCCCGTGCAGCGCTTCGACTGGGCACAGCTTCTGCCCGACGCGCAGGAGCGCAGTCTGCGCGAGCTGTTGCGGCGCGACCGAGGCACCGACTTCGACATGCGCGAGGCCCCGCTCATGCGGCTCGCCACGGCGCGGCTCGGCGAGCGCGAGCACGTGTTCGTGTGGAGCTTCCACCACATCTTGCTCGACGGTCGGTCGTTCCCGCTGGTGCTGGGCGAGGTGTTCGACGCCTACGATGCGTCGCTCAGCGGCGCGAGCCTCATTCGTCGACCCAAACGTTCGTTCGTCGACTTCCTCACGGCCGACAGCGCACGTCCCAACGTCGACTCGCAGGCGTTCTTCAAAGACCTGCTCGCCGGCGTCACGGCGCCCACGCCGCTCGAGGTCGCGTTCGTCTCGCGCGAGCCTCTCAACACCGACGAGCGCAGCGTGTCGTTGCGCTTGTCCACCGACGAGACCGCCGACTTCGTGCGCGCCGCGCGCACCTCGGGCGTCACGCCCAACACGCTGTTCCAGGGCGCGTGGGCGCTCTTGCTGCGCAAGTACTCCGGGCAAACGGACGTGGTGTTCGGCAGCACGCGCGCCTGTCGCAACCCTGAGATCCAGGGTGTCGCCGACATGATCGGCTTGCTCATCAACACCGTGCCCATGCGCGTGCACTTTTTGCCCGGGCAGAGCGTCGGCGACTTCGTACGCGCGCTCCGTGAGCAGCAGGTCACGCTGCGCGCGCACGAACGCGTGAGTCTGACCGACATCCAGAGCTTCGCCGAGCTGCCGGCGGGCATGTCGTTGTTCGACAGCATCGCCGTCTTCGACAACGCCACCATCGACCACATGATGAAGCAGCGTGGGCCGCGCTTTGCGGACATGCAGTTCGAGTACCTGGGGCAGACCAACTTCCCGCTGACGCTCGCCGGCTACCTCGACCCCGAGATGTTGATCCGGCTCGAGTTCGATCCCAACCGCTTCGACATCGCCACGGCGCGGCGCATGCTGCAGCACTTCGCTCGGCTGTTGTCTACGCTGCGTCGCGTGGTCGAGCACGCGCCCAGCACGCTCGTGGCCGATGTCCCGGTGCTCTCGCCCGAGGAGCGCGCGCAGCTCATCGAAGGGTGGAACGCCACCGACCTCCCGTTCGCAGGCCACCTGCGCATGCACGACGCATTCGCGGCGCGTGCGACCGAGACACCCGACGCCATCGCGGCCGTCTGTACCGGGCAGGTCTTGCGCTACGGCGAGCTCGAGGCGCGCGCCAACAAGCTCGCACACCTGTTGCGCGCGCACGGCGTCAAGCGTGGCGACAAGGTGGGGTTGTGCCTCCCGCGCTCGTTCGAGCTCCTGGTCAGCATGCTCGCGGTGCTCAAGGCAGGGGGTGCCTACGTGCCGCTCGACCCTGCGTACCCACTCGACCGACTCACGTTCATGCTCGGCGACACGCGCGCCAAGCTTGCGCTCACCACCACCGGCCTGCGCGATCGTCTGCCTAAAAATGGCTGCGAGCTGGTCTGTCTCGACAAGGTGTCGGCAGCGCTCCAGAGCCAGCCGGCGACCGCACCGAGCAACGACGCGAGCTCCGACGACGTCGCGTACATCATCTATACGTCCGGCTCCACCGGCATGCCCAAGGGCGTGGTGGTTCGTCACCGTCCTGCCATCAACCTCATCGAGTGGGTCAACAACACCTTCGCCGTCGGGCCGAGCGACCGCCTGTTGTTCGTGACGTCGGTCTGTTTCGATCTGTCCGTGTACGACGTGTTCGGCACGCTCAGCGCCGGCGGCTCGATCCACATCGCTACCGCGGACGAGCTACGCGATCCGCGCGGCCTGGTGAAGCTGCTGTCCAGTGGCGACATCACGTTCTGGGACTCGGCGCCGGCCACGCTCGCGCAGCTGGTGCCGTTCTTACCCGCAGGCGAGCTCAAGAGTCGGCTTCGCCTGGTGTTCATGAGTGGCGACTGGATCCCGGTGCCGCTGCCCGACAGCGTGCGCGCGGCGTACCCCGGCGCGCAGCTGGTCAGCTTGGGGGGCGCCACCGAGGCGACCATCTGGTCCAACTTCTACCGCATCGAGCAGGTCGACACGCGCTGGCCCAGCATCCCGTACGGGCGCCCCATCCAAAATGCGCGGTACTACGTGCTCGACGACAAGCTCGAGCCGCAGCCCATCGGTGTGCCCGGTGAGCTGTTCATCGGTGGTTACTGTCTGGCCGACGGCTACCACAACCGACCTGACCTCAACGCCGAGAAGTTCATCGACAGTCCGTTCTTGCCCGGCACCAAGCTTTACCGCACGGGCGACCTGTCGCGCTTCATGCCCGATGGCAACCTCGAGTTTCTCGGCCGCCTCGACTTTCAGGTCAAGGTGCGCGGCTATCGTATCGAGCTTGGCGAGATCGAGGCGGTGCTCAACCAGCACGCCAAGGTCAGCACCAGCTTGGTCGACGCACCGCGCGCCAACGGTACCGACCGCGTGCTGGTGGCCTACATCGTCGGCAAGAACACTGCGCCCGATCTCGGCGCACTCAAAGACATGTGTCAGAAGCGGCTGCCCGAGTACATGGTGCCGGCACACTTCATCGTGCTGCCGCAGCTGCCCATCACCTCCAACGGCAAGGTCGATCGGCGTGCGCTGCCCGCGCCGAGCGCACAGGCCAGCTCGGCGTTCGTGGCTCCGCGTGACGAGCTCGAGGCGACCATCGCGAAGGTGTTTCGTCAGTGCCTCAACGTCGAGCGCGTGGGCATCCACGACAACTTTTTCGAGCTGGGAGGGCAGAGCCTGGTTGCGGTGCGCGTGATCGGCGAGCTCGGCAGCCGACTGAGCCTCGAGCTCTCGGTGGGCACGCTGTTCGACAAACCCACGGTTGCCGCGCTCAGCGAGGCGGTGCGCGCCGGGGTCGGCAAGGCAGAGGCCACCATCGTTCCGCTCAACCGCGGCACGAGCACGGTCCCGTTGTTTTTTATCTGCGGCATCCATCTCTACCAAGACCTGGCGCACGCCATCGGTGCAGAGCAGTCGAGCTACGGCATCTTTTTGCCCGCCGAAGAGCGGCTGTTCACGGCCGACGAGAGTCAGCCCACCACCCGCGTCGAAGACCTGGCCAAGCTCTACATCGACGCCATCAAGCGACAGTTTCCAGAGGGGCCGTACGTGCTGGCGGGCGTTTCGTTCGGCGGCGTGCTCGCGTACGAGATGGCGCGGCAGCTCGAGGCGATGGGCGAAGAGGTCCCGTTGCTCGCGCTAATCGACTCCATCTTGCCGAGCTCGGTGAAGCTCAATCCGCGCAAGTGGCTCCAAGAAAAGACCAAGTCGTTGAAGGAGAACGGTCTGCGCTCGCTGCTCACGCGCACGACGGGCAAGGTGCGCTCGTTGATCCACCCCGAGCCCGTGGCGGTGACCGAGCCCGATCTCGATGACATGCGGCTGTCGAGCTACAGCAAGGCCGCCAAGCGCTACGAGGAGACCAAAAACACCTACGGCGGTCGCGCGCTGTTGATCCGCGCCGAGAACCTGAGCTTCGTGGGCAGCGACATCGACCCGATGCTGGGCTGGGCGACGCGGTTGACGGGCGAGGTGTTGGTGAGCTCGTCCACGGGAGACCACCTCGGCGTGCTGCGTGAGCAGCGGACGGCCGACCTGATGCGGCGTGCCTTGGACTGGGTGCGGGCCTACCGCACGCGGTCTGCGGAGTCGTTGATGCCCCCGCCGCCTTCGGTGCCGCCGCCGAGCTTCGCGCCGCCCAGCAACTAGTCGAACCTGCCGTCACGCTGGCCTGTCATCGCGTAAGGTTGGGGCTCCATGGGTACCCCCTCTGCGAATTTGGTCGGCGCCGGTCGCGCCTCGTTCTGGTTCACTGGGCTCCTTGCCGCGCTCGTTTGCGTCGCCGGCTGCAAGCGCGAAGAGGCCGCGGCGCCGAGTCCCGCGCCCGTCGCTGCGCAGAAGCCCGCGCTCGACGAACGAGCGGAGACGCAGCTGACGGTGTTCGCCGCTTCGTCGCTGCGCGATGCGTTCACGGCGCTCTCCTCGACGTTCAAGGCGGCGCATCCCAGGGCCGAGGTGACGTTCAACTTCGCCGGCTCGCAGGAGCTGCGTGCGCAGCTCGAGCAAGGTGCCGCGGCCGACGTGTTTGCTTCGGCAGACACGCGGCACATGGAGGCGCTGGTCAAGGCGTCTCGGGTGTTGGCTCCCGTGCTGTTCGCGCACAACGAGCCGGTGGTGATCGTCGCGCGCGAGAGTGCCTCGACGGTGCACGCGCTCGCCGACCTGCCGGGCCTCGAGCGCATCGTGCTGGGCTCTCCCGAGGTGCCCATCGGCCGCTACGCGCAGCAGATCTTGGACCGCGCGAGCACCAGCGCCGCGCTGGGTGCTGACTTTCGGGCGCGCGTCGAGGCCAAGGTCGTCTCGCGCGAGCTCAACGTGCGGCAGGTGCTGGCCAAGGTCAGCCTGGGGGAGGCGCAAGCGGGCATCGTCTACCGAAGCGACGCACAGAGCGCCAAGGACGCGGTCGCCACGCTCACCATCCCGCCCGAGCTGAATGTGATCGCCGACTATCCGATCGCCGTGGTTGCCGACGCTGGGCATCCCGCGCTCGCGCGTGCCTGGCTCGCACTCGTCACCTCCACCGACGGTCAGCGCGCGCTCACCGAGGCGGGCTTTCGGCCGGCCAGCGAGGCGCGCCCGTGAGCTCTGTCGGCCAGCGCCTCGCGCTGATCGTGGCGGGCTCCGTGCTGGTGTTGTTTCTGGCAGTACCGATGGTCGTGTTGCTGACGACGACGACCAGCGCCGAGTTCGCGAGCGGCATGGCGGGCTCCCTGGTGTGGCCTGCGCTGCGCTTGAGCTTGTTCACGACCCTGACCAGTCTGACGCTCACCGTCTTGTTCGGGACGCCGCTCGCGTGGACGCTGGCCAAGAGCTCGACGCGCCTCGGCTCGGCGGTCGAGACGCTGGTGCAGCTGCCGATGGTGGTGCCGCCCGCCGTCGCCGGCGTGGCGCTGCTGCTGACGTTTGGGCGGCGTGGTGTGCTTTGTGGGTGGCTCTACCCGAGAGGCTCTTCGGTCACCTTCACCACGGCCGCCGTCGTGCTGGCCGAGCTGTTCGTGTCGGCACCGTTCTTTGTGCAGGCTGCGACCAGCGCCTTTCGGCTGGTCGACCGCAGGCTGCTGGTGGTGGCGCAGACCATGGGCGCATCGCCGCTGCGCGTGCTTGCGCGCATCGCGGCACCGCTGGCCATGCCGGGCCTGGTGGCGGGCGCCGTCATGACCTGGGCGCGCTCGCTCGGCGAGTTTGGGGCAACGCTCATGTTCGCAGGCAACCTCGAGGGGCGCACGCAGACGCTGCCGCTCGCCATCTACACGGCGCTCGAGGGAAACTTCGCGACCGCACAGGCGCTCTCCATCGTCTTGGTGATCGTGGCGTTCGCGCTGCTGCTCGCCACCAGGGCTCTCGTGCACCGGCGTGCGAGCGCAGAGGGCGCATCGTGACAGAGGTGCGTGGACTGCGCGCTCGGCTCGAGGCGCGCGTGGGCAAGCTCTTTATCGACGTCGACCTCGACACGGGCTCGGGCACGCTGGTGTTGGTGGGCCCCAACGGCGCGGGCAAGACCTCGCTGCTGTCGTTGCTGCTGGGCGTGCTCCCCGTCGAGCGCGGCCGCATTACCGTCGGTGATGTGGTGCTGCTCGATACCGAGCGCCGCCTGAGTGTTCCCATCGAGCAGCGACATCTCGGCTACGTGCCGCAGGACTACGGGTTGTTTCCTCACCTCACCGTCGCAGCCAACATCGAGTTTGCGCTCGCTTGTACGCGCCCTCGCCTGCGGCGTGCCGAGCGCAGACAAAAGCTCGAGGCTGTGCTTCACGAGCTCGCCCTGGGCAGCCACGCCGGTCGTTTTCCGCGCGCGCTCTCGGGCGGCGAAAAGCAGCGGGTCGCGCTGGCGCGTGTGATGTGTGTCGAGCCGCGCGCGCTGCTGCTCGATGAGCCCATGGCTGCGCTCGATGTGCACTCGCGTCGGGAGGTGGCGAGCTCGCTCGTCGCGTCGCTCGCCTCCCTCTCGCTGCCCGCGTTGGTGGTCACGCACGATCCGCACGAGGCGCGTGCGCTCGGCCAGCGTGTCGCGGTGCTCGAGGCCGGGCGCATCACGCAGTGCGGGACGTGGGACGAGCTGGTGGCGGCGCCGCGCTCTGCGTTCGTCGAGCGGTTCGTGGGCGCCGCGCGCTAGGGCTCTGCTCCCATCGCGAAATTGCCGCGCAACGATAGCGTTGAGGCGCCGCCAGCGTTGCAAATCTTGCAACGCTTCGTTGACATCATTGCACTTCACGCACTGGTGCCGGCGGGGCAAGCTAGCACCTGGAGAACACCGCCCGATGCCGACTTACCGTTCCAAGACCTCGACCGCTGGCCGCAACATGGCCGGAGCCCGCGCGCTGTGGCGTGCGACCGGGATGACCGATGGCGACTTCGAAAAGCCGATCATCGCCGTCGTGAACTCGTTCACGCAGTTCGTGCCGGGTCACGTGCATCTCAAGGACATGGGGCAGCTGGTCGCGCGCTCGGTCGAAGAGGCGGGCGGCGTCGCCA
>JBEGTL010000376.1:0-7942 GCA_041179425.1 Pseudomonadota bacterium
GGCAATCGCCGCCTCGGCGCGCACGTCGGCGTCGCTGTCGTGTGCGCGCGCAGTGTTGATGCGAGGCAGCGCGACCCGTGCCGCAAGCTCGCCGAGCACGCGTGCGCTCTCGCTGCGCACCGAGGCGCGCGCGTCGTCGAGCAGCGGGATCAGCTCGTCAGCCGCAATCGTCGCCCCCAGCTTCGCGCGTGCGAGTGCATCGGGAAAGCGAACGCCCGCGCTGACGGTGGCCGCCTCGGCGCGTGAGATGGAGCCCAAAAATGCGTCGAGTGCGGCGCGCAGACGCTCGACGTCCGCGGGCTGAGCACCCGCCAGGTTGCGCAGCTCGGCCGGGTCGGCGCGCAGGTCGAACAGGGCACAGTGTGCCTCGGCGGCGCCGCAGATCAGCTTGAGCTTTCCGTCGGTGACCATGTGCCGGCCCTCGATGCTCGCGAACGCAAAGGGAGGTCCCGCAGCGTCGGTGCCGGCAAGCACCGCACTCAGGTCGTCGCCGCGCATGTGCGCATCGCGTGGGATGCCCGCCGTGCTGAGCAGCGTGGCACCGACGTCGGTCAGCTCGACGGGCACTTCGGTGCTGCGCGCGGGGACCACGTCGGGCGCCGACCAGATCAGCGGGATGCGCACCTGTTCGTCGTACAGCGAGGTCCCGTGGTAGCTGCCCCCGTGATCGCCGAACTCCTCACCGTGATCGGCCGTGACGATCACGGTCGCGCGCGGTCGCGCCGCACGGAAGCGGCGCACCAGCTCGGCGATCACACGATCGCAGGTGCGGACCTCGGCCTCGTAGCGGCCGCGCTCGCTGTTGTCGTGCGCCACGTCTGCAGGCGGATCGTAGGGCTCGTGGGGTTCGAACAGGTGCATCCACACGAACAGCGGCCGCTTGGGGTCCGCCTCGCCGAGGTACACGTCTAGCTGCGCGACCCGCTCGTCTGCGCTCGCGAACATCTCTTTGCGGTACTCGAAACCAAAGCCGCGCTGGTGCAGCGCCTCGAAGCTAGCGCCGTCCACGAAAAAGATCGCAGGCGGATAAAATGCCGCCGTGCGGTAGCCGTAACGGCGCAGCCGATCGGGCAAGGTGGGTGGATCGCCGAGCTTCTGCCCAAGCTCGATCAGCGGCTTGACGAACTTGCCTGTGAGCAAGCTGGCCAGTGCGTACGACGTGTGTGGTGCCGGCGTGTACGCGCGCAAAAAGACCGTGCTCTCAGCTGCGAGTCGATCGAGCTCGGGCGTGCGCCCCACGCCCCCGTACGCACGCAAAAGATCGGCGCGCAGGGCATCGACGCTGATCAGCAACACGTCGCGGTCCTGCAGGTCGACTCCGCGCTGTGCACTCGGGCGCGCGGCGGCCATCGGCGCGGCCCCCGCGCGTACCCGGCGTGGTGCGGGCGCAAGCGGGCTCATGAGTCTCGCCGTCCAGGGCGCTTTTTCGTGGACCGCAAAGCTGAGTGTCGGGTGACTCACCAGACGCCACAACGCGTAGGGCGCGAGCACGACCAACACACCCGCCGACACCAGGATTCGTGGGTGCAAACGCGCAGGCAGCAGTGCGGGCGCGGAGAGCGCCCCCCACGTCACACTCAGCACTGCCAGCAGCAACAAGCCAAGGTGAAACGCCGGGTAGCTGCGCGGCAAGACGGCGATCGTCAACCACAGCGCGAGCGCCGACACCAGTGCACTCTCGGCGAACCAATCGAGGGACGGCGCGCGACGCGCGCGACGCGAGGAGACGCCCAGCGTGACGAGGTAGCCCACCAGACCGAACAGCGCACTCAGCAACCCGATGGCGGGCCCACGCCACCAGACCGCGTGAACACGACGACCCTCGGTGAGCTGCCACGTCAGCACCACCGACACGGCCGCGAGGGCGAGCGCCACGCCAACGCGAGCGACACGCCCTGCGCGCGTGTCGGCACAGGCGACGCGCAGCACGAGTCCAGCCAGGAGCGTGCAGCTGGCCAGGCCGGCCAGGGCAGTCATCGCGTACTGAAGCTCTTCGCCCACGCTGAGGAACAGCGCGTGCCCGCGTACCAGCGTGGCGAGCACTTCGAGCGTCGCGAGGACGAAGCCCGCAAGCAGCAGGTTACCGACGTCGTTCTTCATGGAAGCGCGCTTCTCAGCGAGCGCGGTGCAGCCGGCAAAAGCGCGCGGCACCAGCGCGCTCGACCGCCGAGGACAGACTCAGGGCGTCCACTTCACTTCGGACACTTCGTAGCGCTTCACACCACCGGGCGCGTGAACGGTGACTTCGTCGCCGACCATCCGCCCGATGATGCCCTTGGCGACCGGCGAGGTCACCGAGATGGTACCCTTGTCGGTGCTGGCTTCGCCCGGGCCTACGATGCGATAACGAAGCTCTTTCTCGGTGTCGATGTCGAACAGCACGACGTACGCACCAAACTTCACGCGCTCGCCCGAGAACTTGCTGGTGTCGATCACCTCGGCCCGCGCGAGCTGGTCCTCGATGTCCAGGATGCGGCCCTCCGCGTGCGACTGCTTTTCGCGCGCGGCGTGGTACTCGGCATTTTCCTTCAGGTCGCCATGCTGCGCTGCCGTGCCGATCTCTTCTGAGATCTTGGGCCGCTCAGCCTTGAGATGCTTGAGCTCGGCGATCAGCGCGGTATGCCCCTCGGGCGTCATCGGAACGCGTTCCATCTCGCATTCGTACCCTCTCGCTTCGAGAGTCGCAACCGTGGTGAACGGCACGCGCGCGATGGATCGCCGATGCCTATTCGGGCAGCCCGCGCAATGCTCGATCGTGAAAATACAGCAGCTCGATGGCGCCCGGTCCGCGATTGAACGCGTAGTCGTGTCCGCCGGGCGTGACGACCAGCTGGTGCGCGATGCGACGCTTGCGCAATTCCAACGAGAGCTCCTGGGTCACCGGGAGGAGCGGGTCCGCGTCGCTGGACAACAAACGCAAGACCTGCCGCTGCTGGGTGCTGCGCGCCAGCTCGGCGAGGTCTGCCAGCTGCGACTCGCGCCCTCGCACGGCCGGCTGCATGGTGCCCACGGCGGCGAAGACGTCGGGAAAGCGTAGCCCTACCTCGAGTGCGACCATGCCGCCCAGCGACACCCCGTCGACGCCCACCTGGCGTGGCACGCGGCTGGCGATGGCGACTTTGTGCTGCACGGCAGGCACCAGCTGGCGCGCCACCCACGTCGCGTAGCGGGCGATCTTCTCGGGCTTGCCGACCTCGGCCAGCAGGTCGGGGGTGTACACGCCGACGGTGACGACGCCCTGAAACGCGCGCGCCCGGAGCTCGCCGTTGAGCGCGACGAGCTCAGCATCGCGGACCAACCCGCCAAACGCAGCGCGCGTGAGCGGCCCACCGAGCAAGGCTGTGTAGGCTTTGTTGAGGCCGTACAGCTCGACCCACGCCGCGTAGCCGCGCGCAGGCCCGAGGGCCGACTCACCTCGACCATGGAACGCGATGACCACCGGGAGCTTCTCGTCGGGCGACGCGGGTGTGCTCCACATCGCGATGGCCTGCTCCGGCTCGGCGCCCAGGCGGACGTCGGGGCGGGCCGGCACATCGAAGCGCAGTGTAGAGGTGCGCGACTCGTCCGCCTGCGCATGCGGCAGGCCGGGCTCACCGTGTTCTGCGTGCGTACGCTCGGCCCAGCCTCCCGCGCACAGCGCGAGCAGCGCGAACGAGGTCAGCCAGAACAAGACGTGCGCACCCATCTCAGGTTGCTGGCGGTCCCAAGCTGGGACGACGCGGCGTTGCGGCATGATACTCCTGCAGCGAACGAACCTCGATGGGTCCCTGGGTGCTCGCCTCGATGGCAGCCACGGCGGCAGTGGCCGCGGCGATCGTCGTGAAGTACGGCACGGCGCTGACCAGGGCCTGCCGACGCAGCGAGTAGCTGTCGCGGATGGCTTTCTCGCCTTCGGTCGTGTTGATCACCAGCACGACCTTACCGTCGCGCAGGATGTCCACGATGTTGGGCTGTCCCTCGTGGAACTTGGCGATCACCTGGGTGGGGACGCCAATCTGTCCGAACGAAGCGGCGGTGCCCGCCGTGGCGATGATGGTGAAGCCTAGCTCGACGAGCTGGCGGGCCACCTCGCCGGCGGCCTGCTTGTCGTCGTTGCGCACGCTGATGAACACCTGCCCCGCCTTGGGGAAGCGGGTGCTCGCACCCTCGGCTGCCTTGTGAAAGGCCTCGGCGAAGTTGCGCGCGATGCCCATCACCTCGCCGGTGCTGCGCATCTCGGGCCCGAGCAGCGTGTCGACGCCCGGGAACTTGGCGAACGGGAAGACCGACTCTTTGACGGCGACGTGCGTGGGGATGACCTCGCGCAAGAAGCCGAGCTGCTTGAGCGTGACGCCCGCCTGCAGCTTGGCTGCGAACTTGGCGAGCGGTACGCCGATGGTCTTGGAGACGAACGGCACCGTGCGCGAGGCGCGCGGATTGACTTCGATGACGTACACCGCGCTGCCGCGGATGGCGTACTGCACGTTCATCAGACCGATCACGCCGAGCTCGAGCGCGAGTGCGCGTGTCGACGAACGAATGGTGCCCAGCACCTCGGGCGGGAGCGCGTGTGCGGGCAACACGCTGGCCGAGTCGCCGGAGTGAATCCCGGCTTCCTCGATGTGCTGCATGATGCCGCCGATGACGACCGTCTCGCGGTCGGCCAGGCAGTCGACGTCGACCTCGATGGCGTCCTTGAGGAACTCATCGATCAGGATGGCCGTGCTCTCGGCGTCTTCGAGCGCCTCGAACGCCTCGCGCATGTAGCGCGAGAGGTCGGACGGGGAGTGCACGATCTCCATCGCGCGGCCACCGAGCACGTAGCTCGGACGCACCAGGACGGGGTAACCGATACGCTCGGCCACCGCGAACGCCTCTTGGACGCCGTGCGCGATGCCGCCGCGCGGGCGACGCAAATTGAGCTTGGTGAGCAGCTCGTCGAAGCGCTCGCGATCTTCGGCGCGGTCGATGCCGTCGGCGGGCGTGCCGAGGATCTTGACGCCTGCGCGCTCGAGCTGCTTGGCCAGCCGCAGCGGAGTCTGCCCACCGAACTGGACGATGACGCCCTCGGGCTGCTCCACGTCGATGATCGACATCACGTCTTCGAACGTGAGCGGCTCGAAGTACAGGCGATCGGACGTGTCGTAGTCGGTAGACACGGTCTCCGGGTTGCAGTTGACCATGATGGTCTCGAACCCGAGCTCACGCAGCGCAAACGCCGCGTGCACACAGCAGTAGTCGAACTCGATGCCCTGGCCGATGCGGTTGGGACCGCCGCCGAGGATCATGATCTTACGTTTGTTGGTGGGGCGCGCCTCGGACTCGCTGCCGCCCCACGTCGAGTACATGTACGGCGTGAGCGCCTCGAACTCGGCGGCACAGCTGTCGACCCTGGCGAACACCGGCACGACGCCGAGCGCCTTACGCTCTTTGCGTACTTCGAGGGCGTCACGGCCGGAGAGCGCGCCGATCATCACGTCGGAAAAGCCCATCGCCTTCACGCGGCGAAGCGTGTCGACGGGCAGCGGCTTGCCGGAGAGCTCTTTGAGAGGCGCTTCTTCGGCGACGATCTGCCGCAGCTGCTCGAGGAACCACGGATCGATGTGGGTGACGTGCTGGATCTCGGCGACGGTCGCGCCGACGCGCAGCGCATCGACGATGTACCAGAGTCGATCGGACAGCGGCGTGCGGATGATCTCGAGCAGGATGTCTTTGAGCTCGGCGCCCGTGGCCTGCGGCACACCCTCGGCGAGCTTGGGCACGATGCCCATCGGGATCATCGTCTCGCGCTGCTTGCGCAAGGCATCGCGCAGCGCGTGGTAGTCGACCTTGTCGATCAACGAGACCAGACCGGAGCGACCGATCTCGAGCGAACGCGCCGCCTTCTGGATCGCCTCTTTGAAGGTACGGCCGATGGCCATGGCCTCGCCGACCGACTTCATCTGTGTGGTCAGGCGTGGGTCGGCACCCGCGAACTTCTCGAACGCGAAGCGCGGCACCTTGACGACGACGTAGTCGATGGAGGGCTCGAACGCGGCGCTGGTGCCGGTGATGCTGTTCTTCAGCTCGTCGAGCGTGTAGCCGATGGCCAGCTTGGCGGCGATCTTGGCGATCGGGTAGCCGGTCGCCTTGGACGCGAGCGCGCTCGAGCGCGACACGCGCGGGTTCATCTCAATGACGACGATGTCGCCGTTCTTCGGATTGATGCCGAACTGGATGTTCGAGCCGCCGGTGTCGACGCCGATCTCGCTGATGATGGCGCGCCCCGCGTCGCGCAGGCGCTGGTACTCTTTGTCGGTCAGCGTCATCGCGGGCGCGACCGTGATCGAGTCGCCCGTGTGCACGCCCATCGGGTCGAAGTTCTCGATGGTGCAGATGACCGCGAAGTTGTCGGCCCGGTCACGGATGACCTCGAGCTCGTACTCCTTCCAGCCCAGCACGCTCTCTTCGACCAGGCACTCGTGCGTGGGGCTCTGCTGAAACGCCCAACGAATCGCGGTGTCGAACTCGCTCTTGGAGTACGCGATGCCGCCACCCGAGCCGCCCATGGTGAAGGAGGGGCGCAAGATGACGGGGTAGCCGATGTCTTCGACGGCCGCGTAGGCCTGGTCGAGCGTGCGCGCCACGTGCGCGCGCGGACAGCGCAGCCCGATCTTCTCCATCGCCTGCTTGAACAGCTCGCGATCTTCGGCCTTGTTGATGGCCTCGACGCTGGCGCCGATGAGCTCGACGCCGTACTTGGCGAGCACGCCGTTTTTTTCGAGTGCGAGCGCGAGGTTGAGAGCGGTCTGACCACCCAAGGTGGGGAGCATTGCGTCAGGGCGCTCGCGATCGATGATCGCTTCGAGCACCTGAGGCGTAAGCGGCTCTACGTACGTGCGATCGGCGAACTCGGGATCGGTCATCACCGTGGCGGGATTGGAGTTCACGAGGACAACCTCGTAACCCTCCTCGCGCAACGCTTTGGCTCCCTGTGTGCCCGAATAATCGAACTCACAAGCTTGACCGATCACGATCGGCCCTGATCCCACGAGGAGGATCTTCCGAAGGTCTTGGCGACGGGGCATATCGAGCGCGCGGATTATCACCGTCGGGTGCGAGGGGCAACCTTACCCCTCACGCGAGCCCCTCAATTCCGCGGAAAACCTCGCAGTCGTGCGCTGGAGCAGCGCGGCCGCCCGCTCACCACGCGCCTCGAGCCGCGCACTGCGGCCGTTCTCCTCATAAGCGAGCCACACCCAAAGCCCCTCGCCGCCGAGTGCGTGCGCAAAGCGGTCGCCCCACTCCACCACCACCACCGCGTCGCGACCGATGCGGTCGACCAGCCCGAGCTCGCTCAGCTCGTCGGCGTCGCCGAGCCGGTACAGGTCGGAGTGCACGAGTGGGAGCCTCGCCTCGTACTCGTTGACCAACGTAAATGTCGGACTGGTGACAGCCGTGCTGCTGGGCACGCCGAGGCCGCGCGCAAGCGCACGCACCAGGAAGGTCTTGCCGGCACCCAGGTCGCCCTCGAGCACCACCAGATCGCCCGCCTGGACGACGGCAGCCAGCGCGGCACCCAGGCGCTGCGTGGCGCGACGGGTGGGCAGGGGCAAGACGGCTTCCAGGGTCCCGGGGAGGCCCGACATCGGCGATGTATAACGTGAGCGAGCCTGCCCACAAGGAGGCGCGATAGACTGCGGAATGTTTCGTCTTGCTCGGGCAGTCTCGCTGCTCGTCGGCTTCGTCCTCGGCGGCGCACTGGCCGCAGGGTCGCCGTCTGTGGCGCGCGCGCAGCCCGCGCTCGTCCACATGCCTCTGCCCCGGTCCGCGCACCGCTACGAGCTCCAAGCCAAGCTCGACCCCACCCAGAAGCGCGTCACCGGCAGCGCGCGCATCACCTTCACCAACACCAGCGAGCGCCCGCTGGGCACGCTGCTGTTCCACCTGTACATGAACGCCTTTCGCGATCGCGAGAGCGTGT
>JBEGTL010000377.1:0-7931 GCA_041179425.1 Pseudomonadota bacterium
AGCATGGCCGCGTCACTTTCATCATGCAAGTTACTTTGCGGCGCCAGCTCGATCCCAAGCGCATTGCCTGCGTCCACGACGCTTGCGTCCGCCGCCCCGCCTAGCGCGACGGTCGCATCGCTCGAGCCGACGGAGCTGTCCACCGCCGTCGCGCCATCGGGTGCGCTCGTCCCTCCCTCGGGCGCACTGGTCGCTGCATCCCGCTCACTCGCATCGAGTTCGCCCGTCGACGCGTCGGGCAGCACAGCCGCTTCTTCTACCGGGCGCGCACCGGACTCGACACTGCCGTCCATTGGAGCCGAAGCCGCTGCATCGGCAGAGCCGCCTTCGCGCGCGCCGTCATCGCTCGCACCGTTCGGCAACGTTGGCTCAGCTGGGTCCGAGTTCCCGCATCCGATCGCGGTCAGCCAGCCGAGCAGCACGGCAAAACGAAGCCCCCGCGCAGCGTTGTGGTAGCCCTGCGCGCACGGCGTACATAGACGCATCCGATTTCCCCCGGACGACGATCGTAGACGGTCTTACTGCATCTCGTCACGAGTCTCGCAACTAGACCGCGCGACAGATCAGCGCCACGGGCGCGATGGCGCCGCTCTCGAGCGCGGCCATCACGTTGGCGAGCCGTTCGGGGGTAGCCGGGCCCATCAAGGTATGCAGACTCAGCGGCGGTGCACCCTCCTTGGCGACGCGCGCACGCATCTGTTGCCAAAGCCCAAGCGTCAGCGTCGTTCGGTCGTGTTCTGCTTCCACGACGAAGCCCGCCTCGACGAGCAGCTGCTTGTACTCTGCAGGCGACCCGACGAAGCTGGTCTCGAGCGTCTCGGCCCAGGGCATGGGGTAGCGCGACTCGCCCCGGTCGGTGTGCATGATGTCGTAGACGCCGAGCCTCGCGTCCTTGTGCAGCACGCGACGCAGCTCGCCGAACAGCTGTGCTTTGTCTTCGATGTTCATGCCCACGTGGATCAGCGTCGCGGCATCGAAGCTGCCATCCGGAAACGGTTGTGCGAGGGCGCTACCTTGCTGAAACGAGGTGAGCGCGTCGAGCCCACAGCGCCGCGTCAGCGCATTGGCGACTGCGACGTACTCGGCCGACAGATCGAGGCCTGTCACCTTGCATCCGTGTGCTTCGGCGAAGAACCGGGCTGGCCCCCCGAGTCCGGCGCCCACGTCGAGCACTCGGTCTTGTGCCGTCAGCGAGAGGTCTGCTGCGAGCTCTACGGTCGCTGCTCGCCAACCGAGGTGAAACTCATCGGCTCCCGACAAGTCTGCTGCGCGCAGGCTGTCGACGTCCTTGCCGCTCGCACGCAGGGCATCCAGGATCGCTTCTTCTAGGCGACCGTGGTGATAGTGCCGCGCAACTTTGTCTTCGAGGTCCATGGCTACACCCATACATCATGGGTACACCAAACCTACGAGTCGTATTTGAACAATGCGTCGGGGGAGCGTACTCGACGTCGTGCCGCGATGGATGAGTGCTTCGTCGACCGACTGGGGCAGTGCGTCGGGCATCATCGGCTCCGCGTTACGGATAGCAGTGGGAGATCTGCCACGTGCATGGACACTTGTCTAACATAGTGGACAGTCGGCCCGAGTGCGGTAGCTTGGACCCAGAACCACCAACAGTGCGAGGTCAGGATGCCGACACAAGATCAGAGCCGACAGGTCGCGTGGGTCGCGGGCGTGGGAGCGAGCGCGGGATTGGGCGCGGCAGTCGCGCGACGTTTTGCGCGTGGCGGATTCACCGTCGTGGTGTCGGGACGCAACAAGGCGCGCATCGAAGCGGCCGCAGCTTCGCGCGGCCCCCAAAAAAGGCGAACGTGCGCGGATGCGGGTCTTTGTTTGATACCATCGATGAGTCGATGTTCGTCTCTCGCACGAAGAACTGCCGCCCGACTTGGAGCGCGGTGTTGCTTACAGCACTGGTCTCACAGTCAGGTTGCCTTCTGGTCGGCTACGGCACGGGGAGCGACGCGGGAGCGGTTGCGACCGGCGACGACGGTACCGGCGACGACTTGGATGCTGGCAACGTGATGGACAGCAGCCATCCCATGGACGGTCGTGTCGGTGATGGCAGCACCTTCGGCGAGGGTGGTGCAAAGGACAGCAGCGTCACGAAAGAGGGAGGCGGGGCGAGCGTCGAAGCCGGCATGGACGAGGGCGGTCTCGACGCGGCCGGCAACAACGAAGCAGGCTCCAACGAAGCAGGCTCCAACGAAGCAGGCGCCAGCGGCGATGCGGGAGATGCTGGCACCAATAGCGACGGCGGCGGTGCCGACGCGGGCGACTCCGGCGTGTACGTCGCGCGCTGCGCCTCGACGGCCAGCTGCAACCCGGTGTGCCCGCTCAACCAGCCGAGCTGTCTGCTGCAGTGCAGCGCGGCCACCGCTTGCAGTCCGACCTGCCAAGGAGGGTCCGTGTGCCAGGTGAACTGCGTCGGCGTGACCGCATGCTCCCCTGCGTGTGGCCCCAACACCAACTGCGCCGTGAACTGCACGGGTGCAGCAGGTCTGACCAACACTTGTGCATCGTCGTGCGCGACCGGCGCAACCTGCTCGTTCTTGTGCGCCAGCGCGACCTCTTGTTCTGCAGACTGCTCCGCTGGCTCCACGTGCAGTGTCGACTGCACAGGCGCGCTCTCGTGCCAACAACTGACCTGTCGCAAGGGCGCATCGTGCATCGTCCAGTGCAAGAACGCGACGGCGTGCAGCTTGGGCTGCAGCGGCACGCCACTGTCGTGCCCCGGCGGCGAGCTCACCTGCGATCACGCGTGTCCGTAGTCGAAGGTCTGCGCTCGCGCCGATCGTCGAAGCGGTGGCGGCGCTAGGTCTGGGAGCGGCTGTGGGCGTGTGGCCGTGGCTAGGTCACCTCCACGCACGCGTGCGCAGTGCCAGCATGTGGGCGACCCGCGACGGTGTATTGCTACGCCTTGGCAGGCGTGGTGACCGTGTGCAGCGCAGCCGTCCGACGGTGGTACGCTCACTTCGTCATGGATGACGAGCAGGCGGACCGTCGACTCGCGGAGGCCCGGCGACAAGCCGAGGAGCTGCGCGCCGTGCTCGATGCACTTCCGCTCGCGACCGGCGTCAAGGATCGCGACGGGAACTTCTTGTACGTCAACGCGGCGGCGTCCGCGGGCTACGGCTCTTCGCCGCGCGCGATGATCGGCGCCAACGAGCGGCAGCTGCTCCCTCCCGACAACGACGCAGAGCAGATCATCGCCGCCGACCGAGAGGTCATCGACAACCGTCGCGGACTGACCATTCCCGGGATGCGCTTTCGCACCAGCGAGGGCCGCGCGATGGTGCTGCACGTCAGACGCGAGCCGGTGCTGTTCCAGGGCACGGCCGCGGTGTTGGTCACGGCCATGGACGTCACCGACGTCAGCAACGCGCTGGCCGAGCGCAGACAGCTCGAGCGACGTCTGGCCGAGACGCAGCGCATCGAAGGTCTGGGTCTGTTGGCAGGCGGCATCGCTCACGACTTCAACAACCTGCTCGTGGGCGTGCTCGGCAACGCGGACTTGGCACTGCTCGAGGTGCCATCAGGCACGCGCATGTACGGCTTCCTCGACCGCATTCGTGGTGCGGCAGGCAGGCTCGCCGACCTCGCCTACCAGATGCTGACCTACTCGGGTCGCAGCCCGACACGCATCCAAGCCGTCGAGGTGGGCGCGGTGATCCGCGAGATGTTGGATCTGATCAGCTCGAGCATTGCCACCAACATTCAGGTCAGGCTCGCGCTCGCCAACGGGCTGCCCGAGATCGCCGGCGACGCGGCCCAGGTCGGTCAGGTGATCGTCAACCTGGTGATGAACGCTGCCGAGGCCATCGGCGCAAAGCCCGGCAACGTCGTGGTCTCGGCAAGTCGCCAGTTCCTCGACAGCGATCGCAGCGCCAACCTCACCTTGCGGTCGCTGCGAGGCGCATCGGACTATCTGTGTCTGCAGGTCGAAGACAACGGCCCAGGCATGGACGAAGCCACACGCACGCGCATCTTCGACCCGTTCTTCAGCACCAAGGGAAAGCGCGGCCGCGGTCTCGGGCTGGCATCCGTGATCGGCATCGTCCGCGCGCATCAGGCTGCGCTGCAGGTCGACTCGGCCCCGGGCGAGGGGGCACGCATTCGGATCTGGTTTCCGCTGGCAGAAGAGCTGGCGCGCGCCCAGCCGAGCGTCTGGAGCCGCGCTAGCGTGGTCCCCACCACGGGTCGCCGCGTGCTGATCGTCGACGACGAGGCCGTCGTGCGCGAGACGGCCGTGGCCCTCCTCGAGAACCAAGGCTTCACGGTGTTGGCTGCCGCAGATGGCGACTCTGCCGTCGAAGCCGCCAAGAACGCCGGCACGATCGACATCGTGTTGCTCGACCTGACCATCCCCGGCTGCTCTGCCGAAGACGTGCACCATCGGTTGCGGCAGGTGCTGCCGAATGCCGGGATCTTACTGATCAGCGGCTACAGCGAACCAGGGGTCCTCGAAAAACTGCTCGAGCAGCCGCGTACGCGCTTCTTGCAGAAGCCGTTCTCAGCAGCTGCGCTGACGCAGCAGGTCCAGGCACTCTTGCGTTGACGCGTCCTCGAGACTAACGCTGGTCATGGGTACACTCTCAGGGCGGGTAGCAGTCGTCGCCGGTGCCACGCGCGGCGCAGGCCGTGGCATCGCGGTGGCGCTCGGCGAGGCGGGGGCAACCGTGGTGTGCACGGGCCGCAGCAGCCGGACTCGCAGCGTCGTCTCCGACTACGCGGGCAGACCCGAGACCGTCGAGGAGACTGCCGAGCTGGTCACGCAACACGGCGGCATCGGCATCGCCAAGACGGTCGATCACCTCGACCCGCGACAGGTATTGCAGCTCGCCGACGCGCTGCGCAGCGAGCACGGACGTATCGACGTCTTGGTCAACGACATCTGGGGCGCAGAGGTGCTGAAGGGAGGCCCCGCCGACTGGAACAAACCCGTCTGGGAGGTGGACCTCGAGAAGGGACTGCGCACGCTTCGCCTCGCGATCGACACGCACCTCATTACCTCTCACTGTCTGCTCCCGCTGTTGGTAGAGCAGCCGGGCGGGCTGCTCATCGAGGTCACCGACGGCACCAGCGCGTACAATCAGGCGCACTACCGCATCTCGGCCTTCTACGATCTCGCCAAAGTCGCGATCAATCGTTTGGCTTTCTCGTTGGGCCACGAGCTCGCCCCCCACGGCGCCTGTGCGGTCTCGTTGTCCCCCGGCTGGCTGCGCTCGGAGATGATGCTCGAGGCGTTCGGCGTGCAAGAAGAGCGCTGGCGCGAAGCTCTACAAGGACACGCCCCCCCCGACTTCGCACTCTCGGAGTCACCGCGGTACGTGGGACGCGCGGTGGTGGCGCTCGCCGCAGACTCCGCACGCGCGCGCTGGAACCAGCAGTCGGTGACCTCGGGTCAGCTTGCCAACGAGTACGGCTTCACCGACGTCGACGGCTCCCGGCCCGATGTGTGGCGCTTCATGCAAGATCGAGAAGCCGGCCATGCGGGGCCACTCGACCTCTATCGATGAGGGGCAAGCGCGATTGCGGGGCGTGCTTCTTCGCTCGCGTGCACACAGCGGGCGGCCCTCGACCACCCGGGGTGCCCAAAGATGACACTTGAGCCGACGCCGCCGTTGGAGTCTGCTTCGAGAGTGTCACCGTCCAAGAACGACGCACGCACCTTTCGAGTCATGCTCGGCTTGGGCGGTCTCGTGTATCTGGCGTGGTGGTTCGCGGTGGAGTGGGTGCTGCCCGGCGCGTTCAATCCACTGGCGAGCCGCTGATGCACGACAGAGTCTTCTTGCGCTTCGAGCGAGGCGTGTCTGCTCAGCACTACGGGGGCTGGGACTCGGACTCTACATCTCGAGACAGATCGTGGAGGCGCACCAGGGCACGGTGCGTGTGGAAAGTGAGCTCGACAAAGGCTCGACGTTCATCGTGGAGCTGCCCTCGTCGAGCACGCAGCCGCGGAGCACCCACGAGCTCAGCGCGAGCGCCTGACTTTGCCAAAGTTTGTCGAGCCTGAGCGGCGCACTCGACAGTCCCTGTTGTGATACTGCGTGCTCGCGCAGTCGACGCCACGTTCGAATATGGGTCGAAATCCCTAGCATCGGAGTTTAGGCACCGTACCCTTGCGCGTCTCGCTGTGGAGTCGGAATGGTATGGACACAGTAAGGTCACTGCGGGACGGATCGCGTGCACCAGGTCATCTGACGATCATGGTAGTCGACGACGATCCGAGACAGCGCGAAGCGATGCGGCAGAAGCTCGAGTCACGGGCGACGCGCGTCGTGTGCTGTGACGGCGCGATCAGCGCGCTCGACGAGCTCCGCCGAGGCACCGCGCCCGACTTGATCGTGCTCGATCTCGTCATGCCCGAGATGGACGGTTGGCAGTTTCGTGCGGAGCAGAAAAAAGACCCGGCGTGGGCGGCCATTCCGGTGATCGCAGTGTCAGGAGATCGCTCCGCGCAGCCGGCCGTGATGGACGCCAGCGCCTACCTCAGCAAGCCCGTCGAAGAGCGGGTACTGGTCGATGCGGTCGACCGCGTCGTCAAAGACCTCGAGCGCAATCGGGCCCTCGCGCGGGCCAGCGAGCACGAACGCCTGGTCTCGCTTGGTGCGCTGCTGGGCGGCATCGCGCACGAGATCAACAACCCACTCGCATTCGTGTTCGGCAGCATCGATCTCCTGCAACGCCAGCTGACGGCCATGACTCGGCCCTCCGCCGCGCCCGACCCCTTTTCGGTCGCGACCGCGCTGCGCGCCCTCGATCGCGCCAGGCAGGGCGCCGAGCGCATCGCGGCCGTCGTGCGCTCGGCCTCGATGTTTGCGTCGGCCGACCTCGAAGTGATCGAGACCGTCGATCTGCACGAGGTGCTCGAGTCGAGCGTGCAGGTCGCTTCCAACGAGATTCGCCACGGCGCGCACCTTGTCCGGTCGTACGCCGACGTCCCGCGTGTGCGCGGAAATCCCGCCAAGCTGGGCCAGGTCTTCCTCAACCTGCTGCTCAATGCCGTGTACGCAATTCGGAACAGTGGCGGGCGCGACCACGTGATTCGGCTGTCGACCTCGACAGAGGGGCCGTACGTCGTCGTGACGATTACCGACAGCGCCTCGGTGATGGAGCCCTCGGCGCTGGCGTGCATGTACGAGCCCGCCTCGGCCGTTCACGGCACCGGCACGCGCTTGCACCTCGGACTCGCGGTCAGCCGCGAGATCGTCGAGAATATGGAAGGCCATATCGAGGTCGAGCTCGCACAGCCGCAAGGCGCCACCTTTCGGGTCCTTCTGCCCGGCTCTTCGCGAGCGTCGTTTCCGGCGCCGCCGCCCAAGCCACCCACCAAAGTGTACGCCGCGCGCGAGGCGGTCCTCATCGTCGACGACGAGCCGCTCATGTGCGAGGTGCTCGCGGCCTCGCTCGCGGACGACTTCAGCGTCACGGCGTTTACGTCTCCGCGCGCGGCCCTCGCCGCCCTACGCGAACACGACTTCGAAGCCATCCTGTGCGACGTCATGATGCCCGAGCTCAATGGGATGGACCTCTACGAGCAGGCCATCCTCGACCGGCCCGAGCTCGGCTCACGCTTCGTGTTCATCACGGGCGGTGCCTTTACCGAGCGCGCGCGCTTGTTCTTGCGGCAGACCGGACGGCCCGTGGTGAAGAAGCCGTGCTCGCGTAAAGAGCTGCTCGACGTCATCGGTCGACTCCGCGTGTCCACTGCGCCGACTTCCGACAAGTAGCCTCGGCGCACACCGCGAACGGTGATCTCCGTCACGCCACATTGCTTGCACTGCACATCTGGACGCTGAGAATCAGGGTGTCCGTCGAACAGCGCACGTACGATGGTGCGCGAGACGCGATACTCTTACGGTTGTGGGAAAACGCTCGCTCGTCTCGTTGGACACTGAGGGCCCGGCGCTGCGCTGGTGCGCGTC
>JBEGTL010000378.1:0-7904 GCA_041179425.1 Pseudomonadota bacterium
CAACCTCGAGGACGCCATCGCGGCGGACAAAAAGCTCGAGGCGCGCGAGGGCTTCATCCGCATCGCCAAGGACACCAACTTTGGGGACACGCAGCTGTGGACGCGCGTCAACAGCCTCGACAGCCCGTGGCTGCTCGACGACCTCACGCGCATCGTCACCGAGGTCGGCCACAAGGTCGACGTCATCATGGTGCCCAAGGTCGAGGGTCCGTGGGACATCCACTACATCGATCGCCTGCTCGCGCAGCTCGAAGCGCGTGCGCAGCTCAAGCGCCCAATCTTGGTGCACGCCATCCTCGAGACCGCGCTGGGTGTCGCCAACGTCGAAGAGATCGCGTCGGCCAGCCCGCGTATGCAGGGCCTCTCGCTCGGCCCGGCCGATCTCGCGGCCTCGCGCCGCATGAAGACCACGCGCGTGGGCGGCGGGCACCCGAGCTACTTGGTGCGCGCCGACCCAGACGCCGCCAACGAGAGCGCACCGCGCTTCGCGTTCCAGCAGGACCTCTGGCACTACACCATCGCGCGCATGGTCGACGCCTGTGCGGCCAACGGCATCCTGCCTTACTACGGGCCGTTCGGTGACATCAAGGATGTGCTCGCCTGCGAAGACCAGTTCCGCAACGCGTTCTTGCTCGGCTGCGTCGGCGCGTGGTCGCTGCACCCGGTGCAGATCGACATTGCGCGCAAGGTGTTCAGCCCGCCGGTCGACGAAGTGAAGTGGGCCCTCAAGGTCATCGAGTCCATGGGCGACGGCACCGGCGCCGTGATGATCGACGGCAAGATGCAGGACGACGCCACCGTCAAGCAGTGCAAGGTCATGGTCAGCCTCGCGCGTTTGCTCGCGGAGAAGGACCCTGCGCTCAAGGCGGCGTACGGCATCTGAGCGTCCTGGCTGTTGTCCCCGGGTGAGAGCGGACCTTACTCACGCAGTCCACCGGTCGTCATAAATAGCCGTCCCAATTGTTCGCGCCGTCTGGCGCGCGCGTCCCGAAAGTGGGTACAGCGCGCAAAAACCGGGCGATTGCGCGCCATTTCGCCCTCTATGCGCTGCGCCCTGAAACACTTAGAGTGCAGCGAGGGGAAGGAAGGGCAGCGCATTTCGCGGTGCAACTTCGCTCGAATCCTCCTCGGAGCGAGTGGATGCGCGGCAACGACAGGAGCGCGAGCGCTCAACCCAGTGAGCGCATACCGCCGAGCGATCCTCCGGGCGCGCGCGCGGCGCTTGCTGCCGCAGAGCTCGATCGCCTGTTCTCGCTCATGCTCGACTTGGTCTGCACCGCCACGCGAGACGGGCACTTCGTGCGCCTCAACCCAGCCTGGGAGACGGTGCTCGGCTACACCGTCGACGAGCTCATTTCACGGCCCATCCTGCACTGGCTCCACCCCGACGACGTCGAGCCCACCCGCCTCGCCATCGAGGGGCTGACGCTGGGCGTGCCGGCCGTGCGCTTCGAAAACCGGTACCGCTGCAAGGACGGCACCTTCAAGTGGCTCGAGTGGAACACGGTGCCCGACGGACAGAGCGGTCTCCTGTACGGCTTCGCGCGCGACGTCACGGCCAGCAAGGCGCGCGAGTCGCAGCTGACCCGACGCGAGCAGCTGTTGGCCGAGGCCCAAGCGCTTGCAGGCGTGGGCAGCTGGGAGTGGAACCTCGACACGCTCGTGATGACGTGGAGCAAGGAGTGCTACGCGCTGCTCGGCCTGCCGCCCGAGGGTGTGCAGGTCGACTTCGACTTCGCCATGCGCTCCATCCACCCTGCCGATCGCGGCCGCGTCGAAGACGAGCTCAAGAGCCTGCTGCGTGAAGAGCGCACCTACGCCCTCGAGTACCGCATGGTGCGCAATGACGGCGAGGTTCGCACCGTCGCGGGGCGAGGCCGCAGTGTGTTCGACGAGTCGCGGATCGCCAAGCGCCTGCTCGGCACCGTGCAAGACATCACCGAGCAAAAGCGCGCCGAGAACGAGAGTCGCCTGCTGGCGCGCACGGCGCACGCACTCAACGTTGCGGCCAACCTCACCAACGCGCTGTCGACGTCCTTGCGCGAGCTGTGCGAAGCCGAGAGCTGGGACTACGGCGAGTTTTGGTTTCCGGCCGCCGATGGGCGCGAGCTCACATGTCACCCGGCGTGGTTTGCCCGCCATCCCGGAAGGCTGCGCACGTTTCGTGATCGGACCGAGGCGCGCACCTGCACACGCGAGGGCTCGCTACCGGGTCGCGCCTGGACCACCGGCCGGGCCGAGTGGCTCTCCGACCTGACGGTCGTCAGCGACCGAGACTTTTGGCGTGTCGACCTCGCGCGCGATGCGGGGCTGCGCTCGGCCGTCGGCGTCCCACTGCTGGTGGACGGGACGGTGGCCGCGGTGCTGGTGTTGATGCGTCACGCGCCTTCCCTGCGCGACGCTCATCAGCTCGAGATGTTGAGCACGGTCGCCGCCCAGCTGGCCGTGTTGATCCACAGGCGACAGGCCGAAGACGCGCTCAAGCTGAGCGAGGAGCGCTTTCAGATCGCGGCACGAGCCACCAGCGACGTCATCTACGATTGGACCCTGGGCAGCGACTCGTTGTGGCTGAGCGAGGCGGTGACGCGCAATTTCGGCCACATCAACGAGCGTCCACAGCACGCCTGGTGGTTCGACCTGATCCACCCGGACGACCGTCCCCGGATCCGCATCGCGCTCTCGGGTGCGCTGCGGCGCGACGACACGCTGTGGGCGGGCGAGTATCGCCTCAAGCGCGCCGACGGCAGCTACGCCAACATCTTCGATCGCGGCTACATCCAGCGCGATGCGAGGGGCCAGGCGCTGCGCATGATCGGCTCCATGCTCGACATCTCCGAGCGCGCACAGCACGCCGAAGCGCTGCGCGAAGCCAAAGAAGCAGCCGAGGCCGCCGCGCGCGCCAAGAGCCAGTTCCTCGCCAACATGAGCCACGAGATCCGCACGCCGCTGACGGCCGTGCTGGGCTTTGCCGACCTGTTGCTCGACCCCAAGCCGGGCGCGAGCGAGCGGCTCGAGTACGTGATGACCATCCGCCGCAACGGCGAGCACCTGTTGTCCATCCTCAACGACATCCTCGACCTGTCCAAGGTCGAGGCGGGCAAGCTGACGCTCGAGGTGATCGAGTGTTCGCCGGCGCAGGTGCTCGCCGACGTGGCCGCGCTGATGCGTGTGCGCGCGGTCGAGAAAGGGCTCGCGTTCGAGATCGACTACGCGAGTCCGGTGCCCGCCATCGTGCGCACCGATCCCACGCGACTGCGTCAGGTGGTGCTCAACTTGGTGAGCAACGCCATCAAGTTCACCGAGCGCGGCTCGGTGCGCGTCACGGTGCGCTGCGAACAGCCCGAGGCCGCGCTCTCGCAGCTGTTCATCGCGGTCAGCGACACCGGCATCGGCATGGACGCAGAGCAGCTGTCGAGTCTGTTTCAGCCGTTCTCCCAGGCCGATGCGTCGATGACACGGCGCTACGGCGGCTCGGGCCTGGGCTTGGGCATCAGTGGCCCCCTGGCGGCGGCACTGGGCGGTGAGATCTCGGTCGAGAGCGAGCCCGATCTCGGCAGCACGTTCACGCTGCGTGTACCGGTCGCCCGCGCACCGGACGCGCCGCTGCTCGAGCGACCCGACGAAGCGCTGAGTCTTCTCGCTGCAGGCACCCTGTCGATACCCGCGCCGGAGCGCGGCGGGCGCGTGCTGTTGGCCGAGGACGGTCGAGACAATCAGATCCTGATCGGCACCTTGTTGCGCAAGTACGGCTTCGAGGTCGAGGTGGTCGACAACGGCAAGCGCGCGCTGCGCCACGCGCTCGATGCGGCCGACAACCAACGTCCGTTCGACGTCGTGCTGATGGACATGCAGATGCCCGAGCTCGACGGCTACGCAGCCACCGCCAAGCTGCGCGAAAAGGGCTACCCAGGCGTGATCGTCGCGCTGACGGCGCACGCCCTGCCCGGCGAGCGCGGCCGGTGCTTGGCCGCAGGTTGCGACGACTACCTCACCAAGCCCATCGATCGCGCCACGCTGATCACCGCGATGAAAAAGCACGTGCGCCGTGCACTCAGCTCGCGTCCACCGTCCGATATCGCGAGCCGTGCATCGCGGGCACCGCACGGGTTTGCGCAGCGCGGCGGCCACGAGCGCCTGGTCAGCGTGTTCGCGCACGACCCCGACATGGCCGAGATCGTGGCGGGCTTCGTCGCGGGTCTGCCCACCCAAGTCGCCGCGTTGCTAGCCGCCAGCGGGCGCGACGACCGCGCGCTGCTGATGCGCCTCGCCCACCAGCTCAAGGGCGCCGCGGGCGGCTACGGCTTTCCCACGATCACCGAGGCCGCCGGCCGCGTCGAAGAGCTCTCCAAGCGCGACGACGGCCCGCTCTCCGAAGCGCTGCGCGAGCTGGTCGAGCGCTGCGAGCGGACCCAGCAGAGCAGGAGCTCCCCCAACCTCGAGCCGGTCGAGAGCACGGAGCCGCGCAGGATCCTCGCCATCGACGACTCGGTGCAGATTCAAGAGCTCATCGCGGCCCGCCTACGCTCTGAAAACGTGGTGATCGTGCGCGCGATGAGCGCTGCCGACGGCCTCGTCAAAGCGCGCGCCGAGCCGCCCGACCTGGTGCTGCTCGACCTCGACCTACCCGACGCGAGCGGGCTCGAGGTGTGCCGCGCGCTGCAGAGCGACCCCAAGACCAGCGCGGTGCCGGTGCTGTTCCTCACCGGCACCACCGACCCCAGCACCAAGGCTGCCGCGCTCGACCTGGGCGCGGTCGACTACGTGACCAAGCCGTTCGACGCCACCGAGCTGCGCGCGCGCGTGCGCTCGGCGCTGCGCACCAAACACTACCAAGACCTGCTGGCCACGCGGGCGCAGGTCGACGGGCTGACTGGCCTGTGGAACCGTGCCCACTTCGACGTGCGGCTCGCCGACGAGATCAGCGCGGCCAAGCGTCACCAGCGTCCGCTCGCGCTGGCCATGCTCGACCTCGACCACTTTAAGCGCATCAACGACACCTACGGACACCCGTTCGGCGACCAGGTACTCCAACAAGTGGCGACCGTGCTCGCGCGCACCGTGCGCACGAGTGACTTGGTGTGTCGGTACGGCGGCGAAGAGTTCGTCGCCATCCTGCGCGAGACCGGCGCCGACAGCGCCGTGGCCCTGGCCGAGCGGCTGCGCACCGCGATGAGTAAGCTCGAGGTGTACCTACCCGCTTCGTTGCTGGGGGGCGAGACCGACAGCCTCGACGGCGAGCGGCTCGAGGTCACCGTGAGCCTCGGCGTCGCCGCCATCGATCCGCCGTTTGGCGACCGCACCGAGGAGATCGACGCCGTGCTGCTGGTCGGCGCCGCCGACGCCGCCCTGTACCAAGCCAAGCGCTCAGGGCGCGACCGCGTGGTGCTCGGCACGCTGGGTCTCGAGTGAGCACCGAGGCCGGGCTGTTTGCCTGGCCAACCACGGCTTTTCGAGCTAGTTCGGGCCCATCACAAGGAGCGTCCGGCGACGCAAAACGCCGCACAAAAAGCGGCCTGTCTTGGCTTGCCCACCCGAGGGCGGGCTTTCCCTTCACGGCGCCGGACCTCTCTTCGACAGAGGGCCTCTCCATGTCCACGCAAGCACGTCCCCGTCGTTCCGTTCTGTACATGCCCGGCGCCAACGTGCGCGCACTCGAGAAAGCGAAGGGCATCGCCGCCGACGCGCTCATCCTCGACCTCGAAGACGCCGTGGCCCCCGACGCCAAGGCAACCGCGCGTGACAACGTGGTCAAAGCGCTCGCCGAGGGCGGCTACGGCAAGCGCGAGTTGTTCCTGCGCATCAACGGGCTCGAGACGCCCTGGGGGCACGCCGACGCGTTGGCCGCCGCCAAGAGCAAGGCCGACGTGGTGCTGGTGCCCAAGGTCGAGAGCGCCGCACAGGTACGTCAGGTGGCGACCATCCTCGATCAGGCCGGCGCGCCCGCCTCGCTGTCCATCTGGGTGATGATGGAGACCCCACTCGGGGTCCTCAACGCAGCCGAGATTGCGCAGTCGCACCCCCGCCTCGCAGGCTTCGTGCTCGGCACCAACGACCTGGCCAAAGACCTGCGCTGCGATCACACACCGCTGCGCCTACCCATGATCACCAGCCTCGGCATCGCGTTGCTCGCGGCGCGCGGCTACGGCCTGTCCATCGTCGACGGCGTCTACAACGACCTCGAGAACGAAGCGGGCTTCAACGAGTCGCTGCTGCAGGGCAAGGAGCTCGGCTTCGACGGCAAGACGTTGATCCACCCCAAGCAGGTGGCGCGTGCCAACGAGGTGTTCGCGCCGAGCGCGGCAGACGTCGAAAAGGCGCGCAAGATGATCGCCGCCTACGAAGAGGCCATCGCACAGGGCAAGGGCGTGGCCGTCGTCGATGGCAAGATGGTCGAGAACCTTCACGTGGTGCGCGCACGACAGGATGTCGCGCTCGCCGACGCCATCGCCGCACTGAGCTGAGTCGGGTCGAAGCGCGCCCTCGGGCGCGCGAGCGGAGAGAGAGACAAGCCATGAGTAACAAGACGTTCGCAGGCAACTTCTTCGAAGACTTCCGGGTCGGACAGGTGCTCAAGCACGCTACGCCGCGCACCATCACCGAGGGCGACGTCGCGCTGTACACCGCGCTGTATGGGCCGCGCTACGCGCTCAACTCGAGCGACGAGTTCGCGCGCAGCATGGGTCTGCCGCGTGCACCGGTCGACGACATCCTCGCGTTCCACATGGTGTTCGGCAAGACCGTGCCCGACGTCTCGCTCAACGCGGTTGCCAACCTCGGCTACGCCAACGGCAAGTTCGGCGTGCCGGTGTTCCCGGGCGACACGGTCACCACCACGTCCACGGTCACCGGCCTCAAGCAAAACAGCAACGGCAAGACCGGCGTGGTGTACGTCAACTCGGTCGGCAAAAACCAGCACGGTCACGTGGTGCTCGACTACACGCGCTGGGTGATGGTCAACAAGAAGGACGAGAGCAAGCCGGCGCCCGAGGCCGTCACACCCACGCTGCCCAGCGCGGTGCCCGTCGAAGAGCTGCACATCCCCACCTTCAAGCTCGAGAACTACGACACCACGCTGAGTGGTTCCAAGTTCATCTGGGGCGACTACGAGGTGGGCGAAAAGATCGACCACGTCGATGGCATGACCATCGAAGAGGCCGAGCATCAGCTCGCGACTCGCCTCTACCAAAACACGGCCAAGGTCCACTTCGACCAGCACGCAGCCAACGCCGGCCGCTTCAAGCGGCGCCTGATCTACGGCGGGCACATCATCAGCCTCGCGCGCTGCCTGTCGTTCAACGGCCTCGCCAATGCCTTCAAGGTGCTGGCCATCAACGGCGGCTCGCACGCCAACCCCACCTTCGCGGGCGACACCATCTACGCGTACAGCGAGGTGCTCGAGAAGTACGAGCTCGACAGCCGCGGCATCGGCGCACTGCGCGTGCGCTTGGTGGCCACCAAGAACCGCCCCGGCAGCGACTTCCCTTACAAAAAGGACGGCAAGTACGACGACTCGGTCGTGCTCGACCTCGACTACACGCTCGCACTGCCGCGCTGAAGTCGGCACACGGAGGCCGAACACACTCACCCCTGTGTTCGTGTTTGTTCGCCCCGTTGCCTCTTCTCTTGCGGCAAATGCTATCGGTACAATGGGTCGATGCTCGATAGTGCCGACCCCTCGTCCGCGCCGCCTCGTGTCCTCATCGCGGAGGACGATCGCACCGCGAGCGCCATCTGCGCACGAGCGCTCTCCAACGCGGGTTTCGAGACCTCCGTCGCGTACGACGGCCGGGCCGCGCTCGAGATGTTGCGGCAGGGCTCATTCGACCTCGTGGTCGCCGACATGTTCATGCCCGCGATGGACGGGCTCGAGCTGGTGCGCGCGATGCGCGCCGACCTGCGGCTCA
>JBEGTL010000379.1:0-7888 GCA_041179425.1 Pseudomonadota bacterium
CCGCCAGCCGGTCGAGGCCGGCCCAAGAGCCACCGGTGAGGTCCACGAGCCGGGCGATGCAGGTGGCCATCGCTGCGCGTGACCGCGGGCTGGGCAGGCTGAGCAGGTAGCGCTGCTCGACGTCGGTGGACGTGTTGTGTGGGGTAGGGCTCGCTTCGGCTTGGTTCAATAGGCGTTGTGCGTAGTGCCAGGGGTCTGCCGGTGCGACTACGTATCCGCAGGGTCATCGCGAACTGCTGCCTTTCAGGATGGAGGCAAAAGTGCCTCGGAGCCTGATAGGAGGTTCCGACCTCGGATTCGCAGGACCGGCTAGCCGCCCGTGCTCGGGCGGCGGTCGTCGCACTTGACGATGAAGCCGGTGGCCGTCGGCTCGTACCAGAAGTCGCGCTCGGCCGGAAACAGCTGTCGAGCGATTTGAACCCACGCAGTTGCGTTGTGCACGATCATCGTCGCGCTCGGTCTGACGTCCCACGGGTCGCTCGCCGTGAAGAGAACGCCCGACATCGCCTCGTACCGGGGATCCAGAAAGGCGCGCGCCGGGATGCCCGTCGGGCTCTGAACCCGCGGGATCTCCGGGCGATACGGATGCTCTCGGCGGACCTCGAGGTCGAATCCTGGTCGTGGGACCTCCTCCAGCGAGACCGGGACGACGAAATGCGGCTCTCCGATCGGGTACACGGCGCGGACGATATCCGGGTAGCTCGACGCTCGCTCGATCCCGGCCAGGTCGATCGCGCTGGCGTTGATGGCAGTGATGAACGCGTCGTCCTCGTCGACAACGCTGCGTTTGACGAATGCGACCTGCTGCTTGCGCTTGGACTCGAGCGCGCTCGTGTAGCGTCGGATCATCGCATCATGATCGACGACGCCGAAGCGCTCGATACGCCGAACGGCGTCCGGGCCGGTCCCGTGATCAACAGTGGTGGCCTCGATCCAGGCTGGCCGCCCGTCGAGGATAGCGCAGAGGTCCGGACCGTCGCTCGGCGGCTTGCGCAGCTCGAGGCCACCATCGAGCAGCAGGCACCCGAGTGCCATCTCCCAGGCGCGACCACGGAGGTTGGTGCGCGCGTCGGTCAGGAACGATGCGAACGGGTCGCCGCAGTACGGCGCGAAGCGCCGCCAGAGCGACTCCAGCAGATCGCGGTCGTCCTGATCGTCCCGCACCACCTCGTAGAGCTTCTCTGCTGGACCCGTGCTTTGAAAGAACGATGGGGTGTTCACGCAACTAAGGGTACGTCGGCCAGGCGTGATGCCCAAGTGCTGCTCGCGTAGGATGAAGACGCTCGCCCGCCGGCAGAGCGATGCCGGGCTCGAGTAGAGCGAGTCGCAACCCGGCGAACGGCCGCGACGTTCTACGTCGCGAGGGTCCTCCGGTACTCGCGTACGGCATCGGCAAACTCGCGCACGGAGGCGTAGCGTCGAGCTGGACTTTCGTTTGTCGCCTTCAGAATCACTTCTGCGATTCCAGGCGCGATCGCGTGATCGTTCACCAGTGATGGGGAGTCGCCGGTTAGCAGCTCATAGAGAGAGCGCCCTAACATGTAGATGTCAGTGCGCTGGTCCGTTGCTCGGCTGCCTCTTCCTCGCTGCTCGGGCGCGAGATACTCCTCCGTGCCGATGATCGCGGTGGTCCTGGTCAGCCTGGAGTCGTCTCGAGTGGTGTTCCTAGCCAAGCCAAAATCGGAGACGACGGTGTTGTCTCCGAACGTCAGCATGTTCGTCGGCTTGAGATCGCGATGCAGGAGGCCCGCCTGGTGCGCAACATGAACGCCAAAGCAGACCTGAAGGAAGCGGCGCAAGATCCGGACACCTCGCTCATGCTCGACGACTTCGCGGAAGTAGATGGAGACGAGACCGCTGCTCGGCGCTCGACTTGATACACGGACGTGGCGCCACGCGTGACGGCGGTGAACAGCGGTCAGATTGGGTCCTCTTTTGCGGCCATGACGGGCTTCATTGTGCCGGCTTCTGGCGCCTGTGAACGACCGGATGAAAGCCGGGCTTCTCGTCATTCCAGGCCACGCCAAAGAACACGTAGGTCGCGTCATCCGTGGAACGGTCGACCAGCTGCTTCATGTATCGCACGAGCTCGTTGAAGGCGAAGTAAGACGCCTTGTCTGTGCCTCCGTGATAGCTGAAGATCATGACCTTGAGAGGGCAACGGGCGGCCAACAGTTTGGCAAAGTCTTCGAGCACGGCGAGGCCGTTGGCCCGCGCGTCGCGGTAGTGCCCCCACTCGCTTTCCGCGACGAGCACCAACTCGGGGGAGCTTGTTTCTTCGAAGTAGTGGGGAAATCCGTAGCTGACCGCCTGGCTGCCTGCATCCTTGATACCTGAGTATCGCGGCCAGCTTGAAATGGCGAGGTCCCAAAGGAACTCCTGGCGCTTCACTCGGCTGTCGCCCGTGAGCTGTTCGATCGAGAAGGCCTGACTGATCGGGTCGACGCAATGACCTGCACTGTCCCCGAGCTTTGCTAGCGCTCCAAGCATCGAGCGGGTCCACTCCTGGGTAGGGGACTTCGGGTCGTGCTGCAGTAAGTTCGCCTGCTCCGTGAGCACAGAGACTACGTTCTCGGCGCTGAGCGTGTTCGACATTTTAGGGCCTCGCTTCGGACACTCAAAGGCAGCGGAGTACCGTGCTTGACTGGGGGCATGGTACGTGCGCTATCGCAGACGTTTCAAGTGCCAGCCTGCTTGCTTCGTGCCCATCATTCGGAGCTTCGTACGGCTCGCATGCCGCGCGGGCTTGAGGAAGCGACGTATCCGCCAGGCCGCCGGGCAGGTTTCGCCGCTCGCAGGCACTCACCAGCGGCGCTTGGAGTGGATCCCTTGCTCCGACAACCACTGCGCCGTCTTGCTCTGCCACGACCCGGCATGCCTGATTTTGTACTCCACCCTGGCCTTGTCCTTCAACTTCAGGTCGGCGACCGACTCGACGGCTCTACGTTGGACGGTCCTTTCAATTTCGTTCTCGAACAGGTCGCGTCGATAGACGTACGCAGCATGGCCCGTGGTCGAGAACTCGATCACCACGTGCTGTGGAAACACAAGGTAGAACGCCTGCGTCGACGAAGAGCGCCTGAACCGGTGGGTGCGCTTCACCGCGGCACGAAGGTTCTCATCTCCGCTCACCCTGTTGTACAGGCTCTCGCGCAGACCAGAATCCAACACGCAGCCCGTGCGTTCGATCTGCGGCAGATAGCTGAGCCAGAAGAGCCGACGGTCGTTCTCACGCATTGCGTGCGTGAAGAAAACCTCGAGGTCCTGCTCCGCTAGCGACGTCATGAACCGCCGAAAGCTCACCTCGGCATGCTCGCGGACGTTCGTCCATCCAGCACTGAGTGGCGGTAGGCGAGGATCGCCAAAGGTCGAACGCATCAGCAGGCTAGACAACTCGGACAATGACGCGGGCGAGAGCGATGGCGGCGATCGATACGCGCCGTCGAGCAACGCAGCGACAGCCAGGCCGTGCACACCTTCGTCGATACGCACGCCGGTGGCCGTTGCTTCTCCGGTCACCGCGGGCAGCAGCATCGTGCGCAAGGCTGGGGTTGTACGCACACCCTGAAAGGCTTCATCGAGCGGCAGCCCATGCACGTTCCTCCTGCGCAGCCACACCGCGAGGGCTTCGGCCGTGTAGAGCCAGGCGTTGCGCAGCCCGAGTGTCTGGCAGAGGTAGTCGTGCGCGCGCTCGATGGGCGCCCCCACCAGAGCCTCGGCGACGACTGCCGTGCCTTGGGGATCGGTGCGGCGGATCAGTTCCTTGGGCGTGCCCAGCTCGCCCCGGAAAAGTGCCAACCCCGAATCTCCGGCGTGTCGCAAGAGGAGGGGGGTGAAGTCGTTGCCCCACGGTGCAGTGCAGAAGGACCGCCAATCGGAGAGGCAGGCTCGCACGAGATGGCGGGCCAAGCTCGGCTGCGCCTCGAGCAGTCGAGCGACGTGAACCGAAGGAACGAGGCTCGGCTGCGACGCTAGGCCACGCTTTTCGCGCATGGTGAGGGCCTCGGCGCCGTGTGTCTGGAGGCGATAGACAGCACCTTCGATGTCGATGGGCGGCAGCGGCTTGAGGTCGAGAGAGGCGCGTGTTGCGTCCACTGTCCCTGCGGTCGCTTCCAGGCGCAATGCGAGAGACGCAAAGCGCTCTCCAAGCTGGATTGCTGCTCCTTGCGGCTTGCGCGAGCTTGCTTGCGCTCGTTCGGTGGTAGTGGCGAACCAATCTGCGAGGGTGCTCTTTGTCGGTGCTTCGTTCACGGTGTTGCGGCCGAGCGCGCCATCGCACGCACTTTGATGACGACTCGGCGATTCTTTTCGTTCTCAGCATCGCCACGCATGTCGTGCCAATCCTTCCCATCGAGGGGCTCGACGGGCCCTCGCCCGGCGATGACGAACCTGGTCTCGAGGCAGCTGGGGATTGCCGGATCGCCGGCCAACATCTGCCGCATCTCGAAGAAGACGTTCTGGGCTCGTGCCGCGCTAAGCCGAACGTTGTTCTCGAAGCCAAGTGCGATGCATCTGGGTTCGCTGCTCTCTTCACTACAACCCAGCCTTCGCGCTGGCTCGACGCCGCAACGTCGGTCACTTGGAAAGAAGGGATGGTTGTCGGTGTGGCCTTCGAGGGTGATGCTCTGAATGAGCCCCGAACCCGCGGTCCGGCAGACGCCCTGGAACAGCGCCGTGAACGACGAGGACATCGCCGCACGGACGGACTCTTGGATGGCGCAGTCGCCAGGATCGAACCGAAGGCGGTCTCGGTCGAGGACGATGGTGAGCAGAAATGGGTCGCGCTGCTTGTCGTACTGCAGCTCGACGGCACCCCGAAGATTGGGGTCGTTCTTGAGCGAGTCACGCAGGTCAAGTAAGGTTTCGATGGCTTTTTCGTCGGTCTCGGTGATGTGCTCCAGTTTTGCCAGCGCGGCCTTCGCGCTGGCGGCCTCTGCGGCCCTGGAGCGAGCTACCTGCATCATGAAGATTGCGGCAAGGAGCAGGAACGTCACCGCAACGCCTGCCATGAGGTCCGCCATCGAGTGCGTGAAGTCGAGTGAGTTGGCTCGACGCATCACGTTGTCCGCGATCTTGCGGCCGGTGTACCCTGCATCGTCTCGTTCAGCGCAAGTACCTGTGCACTCAGGTCTTCAACAGCAGCTGCAAAATCTGCTGCGTTGCCGCTGACGCCCTTGCTGATGCTCGTCACGGACTCTTCGATCCGGCGTGCCTGGGTATCCCACGCAGTCGCAATCGATGAGAAGGACCTGTCCGAGGCCGCAAGGTACTGGGTGGTGAGCGCTGGCCATCGTCCAGAAAGATCCTCGAGGAACTGTTGTTGCTGTCGGATAATCTCCTGGCCGGAGCGCAAGACGTTGCTGCTCTCCTGGGTCGCTGCGCGCGAACCGTCAACGGCCCGCGCCAGAGAGTCGGAGACGCTCCGCAGTGCAGTAATCCCTTCGACCATGCTACGCACCTGAGACTGCACGGCGGTGGCCGACTGGCTCAGATGCTGTGCGCTGGCTTCGGTGTTCGATCGCGCCTCGCGAAGCAGCGAAGCGGAAGCCGTGACTTCCTTTACGAGCTCTCGGTACACGGCGGTTGCGTCACCGGTGGCGCTGCGAACGGCACCGGTGAGATCGTCGAGAGATACCTTGGAGCGCTCGAGGATCTGTTGGTTAGCGGTCGCAACCGACTGGGTCATGCTCCGTTGCAGGTCTGACGCCAATTCGCGCAGCTCTGTGCTGGCATTGACCGTCGCCGCTTGCTGCTGTTCGATCGTCGCCGTTACGCGCTCGAGCTGGCCGAACAGCTGCTCGGAGGCCTGCGAGCGATGGAGATCAACGCGATCAAGAAGAACGTGCCCATCAGCGCGATGCCAGTGATCCATCCACCGGCCTCGAAGGAGCGGTGGTGATGGACCTCTCGCTCGAGCCAGTCCTCCAGCGTGATGTCGGGTGCTTCTCGCAGAAGGAGTGTGCCGTCGTTCCTTCGCCGGACGAACTGCCGTCGCAGCTCGCGCTGTAGGTTGCTAAGTCCGGGTGCTTCGTACGCGGACCTGCTGACCGCCGACAGCGCGCGCGAGAAGCCTCGGGCACGGATCCCCATGACGATGATGATGAAGACGCTGAGACCGAAGACGAACCCTGCCAGGCATCGGGCAAGTAGATCGAGGCTTGCAAGAATCTCCATCACGACTCCTGAGAGGAAAAAACGCTGCGAAGGTCGGCTTTGGCGAAATCGTCGTCCCCCACGGGATCGAGCAGGTCACGCGCGACATCCCGCTTTCGCCGGACGAGCCCGTCGAGCTTGATATCGAAGCCAGCGTCCGGCCGGCCTGGCGTGTGAAGGACCGGATAGTACACAGTGACCGGTCGAGTCTGGCCGATGCGATAGGCTCGGTCGGTGGCCTGATCTTCCTTCGCGGGGTTCCACCAGCGGCCGTAGTGAATCACGTGGTTGGCGGCGGTGATGTTGAGGCCAACACCGGCGGCCAGGGGGCTCAGAATCAACACGTCGAAGCCTGGACTCCTGGAGAATGAGTCGATGTGCGACAGAACTTTGACGCGGTTTTCGGGAGCACCGTTGATGATCTGGATCGACTGCAGGCCGAGCTCGCTCTGCAGGACTTCTTTCAGCAACCACTGCATTCGCGTCCAGAGTGTGAAGACCAGCGCCTTCTCGCCTTTGGCACGAATCTCGCGGAGGATGTCGACACAAAGCGCCAGCTTCGGGCTCTCCTCGATGGCCTGACGTGCGCTCCTGGGTTTCTGGTGTGTCGAGTCGTCCAGCAACCAGGGGTGCTGATACAGCTTCTGCAGCCCCTGCAGGACGGCGAAGAAGTCGCCGCTGCGCCCGCCGCTAGTTGTGATGAGCCGCTCCTGCTCTTGCTGCAGTGGCGTCATCTCCACAGTACGAGTCTCGTAGCGCTTGCCTGGTAGCTCTGCACCTAGGTCCTGCTTGGTGCGACGCAGGAGGGAGCTGGCCATCGAGCCGACCTCCAGTCGAGTGGCCAAGGCGCGCGGCGCGTCCTCACGCTTCAGATATTGGCGGCAGAAGACATCGTGGTTGCCAAACGGGTCGCCGGGGGAAAGGAAGTCATACAGCGCCCAGATGTCCTGGACGCCGTTTTCGATCGGCGTGCCGGTCGCGCAGATCCCGAACTCGAACTTGCGCGGTCGGGTTGGCCCGCACAGGCCGGAGAGTCCGCGGGCGGCGATGGACCAGCTGGTCCCTTTGTTCTTGATCCGGTGGGCTTCATCCAGGATGACGAGGTCCCACGCGATGCCGAGCAGACTCGACGAGTAGCGCGCCAAGGTTTCGTAGCTGATGAGCACGACGTCGTGTCCCACGATCCGGCTTCGATCCAGCTCGCCGTTGCTCTGACGCCGCTCGCGCAAGGCCGTGTCTCGCAGTTCGAGGACCCGGCCCACGGCAGACGAGACGAAGAAGCGCTTCAGCTCCTCCGCCCAATTCGAGATCAGCACCACCGGTGCGATCACGAGGGTGGGGCGCTTTTCTCCTGGCGCACGAGGGTGCCTCTTGGCGAGCAGCATGAAGCTCGCAATCTGCAGCGTCTTGCCGAGCCCCATGTCGTCGGCGAGAAGGGCGCCAGAGGCTCCCTTGGTGTAGCGGTGCCAGAGCCAGGCGAGCCCCTGGCGCTGATGAGCTTTGAGTTGGATCCCTGGCTCCAACAGCTTGTCGAGCGTTGCCCAGGGTACGTGGGCCTCCAGATCGTCGGGGGGAGCTTCTGTCGACGGCGCTTGGCCGACAACGTCTGAGACTACGGGGCGCATGCGCGCGGATTTCTTGGTGCCCTCGCTGTCAGTTGGTGCCGCCGCGCCTTCCTGTCCACCTTCAGGTTGAAACTGTCGCGCCAGGTCACGGGCCTGGGTCGCGAGCTGCA
>JBEGTL010000380.1:0-7882 GCA_041179425.1 Pseudomonadota bacterium
CGCCATCTTGAGCCGCACCGTGCGCGCAAGCTTGGGGTCGCGCGCGCCTCGGATCGCGGCCAGCCAGCGCGGCGCGAGCGTGTCGGAGCGACCCATACGCGGGGCGACCTGCTCGAGCAGCTGCAGTGCCTCGGCCTGATCGGGCACGGCGTCGAGCGCCGCTTCGATGTACGCAAACGCGTAGTCGTCCGACACCGCGTGCGCCATCGCAGCGAGCAAACCCGCGGCTTCACGACGTTTTGACTCTGCCGCGGGGACTGTGCCCAGCTGGTCTGCGCCCTCGAGTAGGGTGGTCGCCAGCTGGTGCTGCAGCTGGAGGTCGTCGCGCGCGCTGCTCACAGCTTCGCGTAGGGCTTGCTCGGCTCGTTCACGATCGCGCAGCTGCGTCTTGTAGAGCTGAGCCAGCTCGACCAGTGCGGCCGCTCGCTTGGGACCCGCCGGCAACGAGTCGGCCTCGTATGCAAGCAGGGACGCGGCCTCTGCCCAGTCACCTTGCTCTACGGTGATGGCGCGTGCAGCCGCCAGCGCGGGACGCTGCGACGCGTCGAAGTCGATCGCGGAGCGGTAGTGCACGAGCGCGCGATCGGAGCGCTTGAGCTGATCGCGGTACAGGTTGCCGAGCTGAAAGTGCAGGCGTCCAAGCTCGATGGCATCGCCATCGGCCTCGGTGGACGCGCGCAAATGGTGCTCGAGCGCCTCGGCCCACGCGGCGTAGTCTCCGTTCGCCTCGCAGTGCACACGCAGCGCGTCCAACACGCCGTAGTCGAGCGGATTTTGACGCAGCTGCGTCATCAGATGTCGGGCGTTCGCATCCATCGAGTCGCGCACGTTATCACTCAGCCTTACGTTCTGAAAGAGTGCATCCCCGCGCATTTTCGCGATGTTTGGGGCCTGCAAAAGCACGCTTGGTGACCCGCCGGACAAGTCTTCGGCGAATCATTCTCGCAGTTGACCTGCGGGCGTGCGCACGGCTCTGAACTCGCGGCCCTCGACGGGTTTGCGATGGCGGTAGCCGCTGTGGGGGGGATAAAACGCGCGGATCTCGGGCTCCGCAACGGTCCACGACAAGAACACCTCGGTGTTGCCATCGAGAAACGATGGGAAGACGGTGAGGCCAACACTCAGATCTTTGACCTCGGCGCCGAGCGCCTCGATCCCTTTGAGCTCTTCGGAGAGCGTCTCGTAGAGGCACGCCGCGAGTGCGCGACCGGCCTCTGGATCTTCGACCTGGCGCGACGCGATCACCGGGTCGGCCATCCACGGTGTGCCTAGTGGCATGGGCGTCGGATTTCGGGTCAGCTCGCGCGCAAGTCCGCCCTCTCTACCCGCACCACGATGCGCGCGCGCGGCGCGCCCAGTCCGACCGGTATCTTGGCCGGAGCTGCGCACCAGCTCGCCCGCCACCTCGCCGTCCGAGCTGGAACGCAGGTGGACGCTGAGCTGCATCATACGTTCGACGCGGGGGCGAACGCGCGAGAGCAGCGAATTGGCTTCTGCCACCGTGAAATGTCGCTTTCGCACCTGGCCGGCATACCTGCTCTTCACAGAAAGGGCAATTACGTTCGCCCTCCCGCGACCTCGGCAGGCGCCCGCGGCGAATCCTCGGCAGCCCCCACCCGCGGCAGGCTGCGAGTGGTTCATTCCAGCGCTACGGTGACCTTCATGAACGAGCTCGATCCGATCGCGCGTTTTCGCGCGAGCTACGTCCGTGCGAGAGAAACCGAGACGTTCGACGTCGCGCGCGCGGCACTGGCCACCGCCGATGCGAGCGGCCGGCCCTCCGTGCGCTTCGTGCTGATCAAGGAGTTCGACGCGCGCGGGTTTCACATCTACACCAACCTCGACAGCCACAAGGCGCAGGAAATGGCAGCGAATCCCCGGGCGGCGCTGGCTTTCCACTGGTCGACCAGCGGCGAACAAGTGCGTATCGAGGGAGCCATCGAAGAGGTCGCTGCGGCCGAGGCCGACGCCTACTTCGCGTCGCGCCCTCGCGGCAGCCAGCTCGGTGCCTGGGCAAGTCCGCAGAGCCAGCCAATCGCGAGTCGCGAGCAGCTGGTGGCCAGCGTCGAGAGCCACGCGAGCCGCTTCGAGGGGGGCGCCGTGCCGCGTCCTCCCCGCTGGGGCGGGCTGAGGCTGGTCCCCGGACGCATCGAGTTTTGGCAAGATCGAGCCGATCGGCTGCACGATCGGGTGTCGTACACGCGCACCTCGTCGGGTTGGACCATGAGCCTGCTCGCACCATGAAGGCATGAAGCTCCTCGAACTCATCCTCAGCCTCGCCCCCGGCCGCGTCGAAGAGCTCGCCGCGCGCTGGCACATCGCCATCGATCGCAAAAAACGACTCACTGTCGCCGAGCAGGTCGCGCGTGGCTTGGTGCTGGTCCCGCGCTGGCTCGAGCAAGCCAAGCTGAGCGATGGCGCGCGCGAGGCGCTGCGTTTGCTGGCGGCGGCGCCGCGCGGCCTCGCTCTACGTTCGCTGCCCGAAGACGTGTCGTCGTTGATCGAGCAGGGCTTCGTGTTCTTGGACCCCCAGCGTGTGTCGCGCGTGGTGTTGCCCAGCGCGTTTCGTCTGCAGCTGCCGGGCTCGCCGTCGGACAGTCCGCGCGCCGCACGACTGTTGCTCGAGAGCGTGCCCGAAGAGGCCCGCCGCGAGCTGTGCCAGTTTCACCTGCAGCGCCTGCCTCCGTTGCCGTGGCCGATCTTGCTCGAGACCGTGCTCGAGCGCCTCGAAGACACCGCCTGGGTCAAAGCCGAGCTCACGCAGCTGGCCGACAGCGAGCGCTCGCTGCTGTCCGCCATCGACGGTGCGGGCGGAGAGGTGAGCGCCGAAGAGGTGCTCGAGCTCTCGCGTGAGCCGGTGCGCATTGCCCACGGTGGCAGCGTGCAGGTGCCGCGCCGCAGCGCGATCTTCTCGCTCGCACGACGTGGTCTGGTGCTGGCTCGCCAGCAGGGCTGGCTCATCCCCGATGAGATCGAGCGCGTGGTCGGCCGCGAGCGTCGTGCGCGCGCGGGGGCCGAGCGCCAGCGTTTGTTGATGAGCCGTCACCTGCTCGAGCTGACGCCCGCTCGTGCGGAGCACGCGACGCCGCCGGGGCTGCTCACGGTGGCGCTGCTGGCCGAGCTGTCGTCGGTTCGTTCGCGCGTGGACGAAGCGCGCCTCGCCAGCACCGACCCGCTGCGGCTCGAGGGCCGTGGCGCGTCCAAGCTCGCCGTGCGCCGCGCATCGCTGCAGCTCGCGATCGCCCCCGAGCGTGCCGAGCTGCTGGTCTGCCTGGCGCGTGCGGAGGGCCTGCTCTACGCGACCACCCCGCTCGATGCCGTCAGCGATCGCATCTGGAACGCCTGGCGACGCGGCGGTGCCTGGGATGAGGCGGCGCGCGAGCCCGACATGTTCCGGCCCGGTCACCCGATGACCGCCAAGGCCACCTTACTCGTGCGCGAGTCGCTGCTCGACACGCTCATGCTGCTGCCGCCCACGCAGTTCGCACTGGCCAACGACGTGCTCGCGACGACCGCCTCGGACCGTCGCTCGCTGTCCGCGCAGCGTGCACTCTCGCTTGCGGCGCGCTCGGGTCATGACGTGCTCGCCAGCGTGGCCGAGCTGACGCGCGCACTGCTCGAGCGATCGCTGCCGTCCTTGGGCCTGATCGACGTCGGGCAGATCGCCGAAGGCAGCGTGCTGCGGCTGTCCCAAAGCGCGCGCGCTTGGCTCGACGCCAGCCAGAACGGCGAGGCGAGCGAGCCCGTGCCCGAGCCGTCTGCCCTCTGGCGCAACGATCTGACGCTGGTGTGCGGCGCGCGCTGCAGCGTGTCGAGTGTCCTCGAGGCGGCGCGCTACGGGCGTTCGTGGCTCGACGAACACGGTGTGGCTATCGAGCTGACCGCCGAGAGCTTGTCGCGGGGCGCCGACCACGACCCCGACCTCGCCGGGCTGCGCACGGCGCTCGGGAGCCTGGTCGGGACCGTGCCCGAGGGCCTGCGCGTCGCCCTGCAGAAGGCCACGGCGCAGCGTCCGCTGTTCCACATGCTGCGCGTCGGCGGCTATCTGGAGATCGAGGACGAGGCGCTGCGCCAGGCGCTGTACGGGGACAGCGACGGCCCTGGCGTGTTCGCCGCCCCGCCGCTCGGTGAGGGGCTCTTGGTCCGACCCGGTGTGGCCGAAAGTAGGGTGCAGGCGCTGTTGATGCGCCACGGTGCGCGCCTGTTTACGCGCGACTAACGTGGCGGTTGAGAAAGATGTGCACGGGGGGTGCACACATGTATTGACTCAAACAGGCTTTTGAATACCCTGGGCCCGGTTGGATCGGAGGGGGGAACATGGCAGTAGGCACGGTGAAGTGGTTCAACGATGCGAAGGGCTTCGGTTTTATTCGGCTCGACGGGGACATCGATGTCTTCGTGCACTACAGCCAAATCGAAGGTGACGGCTTCCGTACACTCGAAGAGGGGCAACCCGTGAACTTCGAGCTGCGCGACGGGCCAAAAGGGCGTTTTGCAGAGCGCGTCACGCGCAACGCCAGCGACGCCTAGAACGAGCGCCCGCCCTTCGTCGCAGGGCATCGAATCGCAGTACTACGAACGGCTGCGCCCCACGCGCGGCCGTTCGTATTTGCGGCCGCACGACGCTCCGCCCACGTGCCTGCGAGCGTGCTTCGACAGTGTCTGCGTCATCGCGTTTGACGCTGTGCGCCGTCGAAAATCAGCGGATCGGTGCGAGCTCACACAGCCATCATCCCGCGCGAGGATTGCTCCTGGTCGCCGCGACCATTACGCTGATCAGAAGAGCACACGTGACGAGTTCGGTACTTGCACGAAAGGCTCGCGACCAGTAATCACAGCGCGCAACATAGATGTCCGCTCGCGCGCCCCACGGCGCGCTTCGACGTGCTCAGGCTTCCGGGTGTATCCATCGATTGGTGGGCCGCCACGGAGAGGAGAAGTACCGATGCGAAAGCAGATGTTCCTGTCCAAGATCCACCGGGCCACAATTACCCACGCGGATCTGGAGTACGAAGGTAGCGTCACGATCGACACCGACCTGATGGATGCAGCGGACATCTTCGAGCACGAAGCCGTTCACATCTGGAACGTGACGCAGGGGACGCGTCTGATGACCTACGCACTGCGCGGGCCGCGCGGTTCCGGCGTCATCTGTATCAACGGTGCCGCGGCGCACCTGAACAAGCCCGGCGACATGTGCATCATCGCCACCTTCGGCGAGATGGACGTCGAAGAGGCGCGACGCCACCAGCCCAAGGTGGTGTTCGTCGACAGCAAAAACCGCATCGCCGAGATCGATCAGGAGCGCGCGGGCCCGCAGATGCCGCGCAAACTCGAGATCGTTCACTAAGCGTCCCGCGTTCGGGCCGGCGATGATGTATACGTCGCCGTGCTGCTCTGCCGGGGTGGCGAAATGGCATACGCGGGCGACTTAAAATCGCCGGCCGAAAGGCGTTGCGGGTTCGAGTCCCGCCCTCGGCACCTCGATTGGCGCGTCGATCGACGGGACTCTCGTCACCCGATCGGCGCGCCTGTCTTTGCAGCTGCGCGCCTCGACTCAGCGCCTGAAGAGTGTGCCGAGTGCGCGCTGCGGCAGGCGACCCAACGAAGGCAACAGCGAGCGAGGCTCGTCGTCGCGGGACTTCTGCGTGGAGCACACGTCGCGCCCCGTCCAGGCGCTCAGCACGGCGGGGTTGGTGGCGGCACTGAGCACCAGCTCGGCACCGACGCGGCTCACCGCGACGCCGAGGGTCGAGGCGCGCAGCTGGACTTCGAGCGCCGCTGCGGTCGGCTCGTCGCTCAGCCGAAGGCGCCAGGCCACCGCGGCTGTGCTGGTGCTGCCAGGCTCGCCAAAGATGGCGTACGAGTCGTTGGCCCAGCTCCGCGCGGCGTCGTAGGCGGCGCTGCCGCTGAGCCCCAGCTTAAAAAACAGCGCGAGGAGCGCCGTGAAGCCGACGCTGTCGGTGCCGATGACGTCGTAGCCGGCGGGCGCGTCGGGCCTCGCGCAGGTCAGGCCGACCGGCAGGGTGACGTTCTTGTCGAACTGGACCCACGAGTTGAGGGTCTTGGGACGCGCGCTGTAGAACGCTCGGACGCCTGCGATGTTGCGCGCCACGTAGGCCTCGGCGATGGCGCGGCCACCGACCGGGTAGGGCAGCACGAGCTGTGCTTGGTTGAACGGCGCATCGCTCGCTTCGATGTCGCCCAACAGTGCGCTGCTGAGACGGTCGAGGTACATGATGACGTCGTCGCGCAGATAGGGCAGGCCTGCCGCGCGCGACATGGCGACGTCGGAGAGGATGGTGGCCTCGCCCTCGACCAACGCACTGACGGCCATCTGCGCGTCCGTGCTGAGCGCCCCGGTGTACAGCGCCCCGAGGCCTTCGCGCTGATCTTGCAGCGAGTGCGTGAACTCGTGCGAGAGCGTGAGCGAGCCCGACGAGAGGCTCTCGGCGGCGTCGTCGATGATGGTGATGTCGGCCGTGTTGGGATCGTAGTAGGCCGCGACGCCCCCGATGTTGGCCTCGGCCATCGCTTCGCCAATGGAGCTGTCGGGGGGCAAAAATTTGATCAGGCGCAGCGTCTCTTCGAACAGCTTTGCCTCGCGCGACTGCATGTTGGCGGCCAGTGCAGCGCGCGTCTCTTGGGCAAACTGCTGGCGCGTGATGATGCGGCTCGGAGGCAGCTTGGCGCCGGCCTGTCCGCGGACCTGAGCCGTGAGCCGAAAGATCGCGCGGCGACAGTAGTTGTCGCGAATGTCGCAGGGAATGTCGACGTGCGGGTCCTGATCGTCGTCCCCACAAGCGCTCCACCCCAGAGTCGACAGCGAGCACAGTGCCAGCGCGGTGAGGAAGCGGACGTGCATGAGATCAGGGTGTCTGCGGCGGGAGGTACTTGCCGATCAGCACCGACAGCCGCTCGCGCGTCTGCAGCGTGACACGAGCGTGCTCGGTGATGAGGGCGGACGCCAACGCGCTGCTGGCGGGACTGTCGGCAGGCGAGGGCCAGCTCGACACGCCCTCGAGTGCAGCCCGCGCGACGGCGACGTTCTTCGCCATCACGCTCAGGACTTCGTCGACGCTCACGTCGGCCTCGCTCTCGTGCCAGCAGTCGTAGTCGGTGACGAGCGCCATGCTGGCGTAGGGCAGCTCCGCCTCGCGGGCGAGCTTGGCCTCGGGCATGCCCGTCATGCCGATCACGTCGGCGCCCCAGCTGCGGTAGAGCCGCGACTCGGCGCGCGTGGAGAACTGCGGGCCTTCCATACAGAGGTAGGTGCCCTTGGTGTGCACCTCGGCGTGTCCCTCGAGGACCGCGCCGAGGCAACGCGTGAGCGCGGGGTCCGTGGGGTCGGCCAAGCTGACGTGCGCCACCACGCCGGCTTCGTCGAAGAAGCTGCCCACGCGCGAGCGCGTGCGGTCGATGTACTGGTCGATGAGCACGATCTCACCCGGGTGCACGTCTTCGCGTAGCGAGCCGACCGCCGACACGCTGACCACCTGCCTGGCGCCCAGTAGCTTCAGTGCGTAGATGTTGGCGCGGTAGTTGACGCGGTTGGGCGGGATGCGATGGCCGCGCCCGTGGCGAGGCAAAAAATAAAAGCGCGTGGCCCCGAGCCTGCCCGTGACCACGACGTCGGACGGGTCGCCGAACGGCGTGCGCACCTGCTCTTCGTGTACGTCGGTGAGCGAGGCCATCGCGTACAAGCCACTGCCGCCGATGACGCCGATGTGATGCTCGGGTGTGCTCAAGTTCATGCTCCGGTCCGTCACGGTTTCGTCTCGTAGGGCTCGCGCGCGATCGGGAGCGTGAGCCGCTCGGCCCCCCGTAGCACCTCCAGGGTGACGGTGCTGCCGACCTCCCCTGAAAGCAGCTTGTGTACCGC
>JBEGTL010000381.1:0-7881 GCA_041179425.1 Pseudomonadota bacterium
GCTGGTCGATCACCCCGCGTGAGGGCTCGTTGCGGCACATGACGAAGCTGTTCTTGCAGTGCTTCTCGACGAAGCGACGCAGGCTGGGCGCCATCTCGCCGGCCTCGGCGCCGTAGCCGACGCTGACCTTGCCCTCGGCGTTTGCCATGCCCAGCGCACCGGCCATGTACGTGGTCAGCGCGCTCGCAAACTTGCTCTTGAACATCGAGCCTTCGCACGCGATCACGCCGTGGTGTTTGGGGCACTCGTCGAACAAAAACTTGGGGAAGACCATGGGAATCTCCACCTGCTTGGTGACACGAAAGTAGCCAGCGGTGAGCGCCGGGTCGACCGTCGAGATGGTCAGCTCGAGCTCGTCGTCCCCGAGCACGTGACGCACCTGGCGGATCATCTCCTCCACGCGCACGTCGGCGCCGGTGTTGCGCGTACCGCCGTACCCCGCGAAGAACAACTTGAGCGGGGCGCCGGGCCGATACTTGGCTGGAGACTGGTCGAGCGCATAACGCGCGCCGGCCGCTTCGATCAGCCCATCGACGACCATCTGCAGCGCGCGATCAGGGTCCAGCGCCTTGTTGACTGCATCGAGAAAACCCACGCCTCACACTCCAGCCTGTGCAATTCCGTGGTTGCGCGGTGAACGCCGGGCGGCGGCCGCGACGTCTTCGGGCCACGGCTTGTACGGATACTTGAAGTTGCCCTCGGTGGCGAACTGGAACAGCCCCGAGCAGTAGTCCGGAAACGGCGCGGGCGCTCTGCCCAGCACCTTTTGGATGCGCGTGTTGTCGAACACGGTGTCGTAGATGAGGTAAGGCAAAAACACCTTCATCAACGAGGCCGCGGGTGCGACGCCCCACTTGCGCGGCGTCGCCATCAGGCGGTCGACCACCTTGTCGAACGTGGGCACCAGCTGGGGCGCGAACACGCGTCGACCGCCGATGCCCGCGGTCTGCAACGCACCACAGATCTGACGGTAGGTAGGCGACGCCACGCCGGTACTCAGGTTGTAGGCGTCGTGCTCGGGCTTGTCTTGCATGTGCACGGCGACGATGCCCGCGCCGACGTAGTTGGCCGGCACGATGTCCATCTTCCAGGTCTCGTCGAGCGGCACCACCGGCAGCTTGGCGAGGAACACGAAGGCGCGGACCATGTCGAACTGCGTGGTCTCGGGGCGACGGCTGTCGCCGAGCACCGTGCTCGGACGGAACACCGTGACCGGCACCTCGGGCAACAGCTCGTGCACCATGTGCTCGCAGAACTTTTTGGTGCGCGAGTACGGGTCGTAGTCGCTCTTGCTCCAGTCGACCGCGTTGTCCTCGTGCACGTTCTCGTGGCTCACCTCGCCGGTGATGGCGACGGTGGACACGTCACTGAAGCGGCGCAGGCCGTGGTGATCTTGCGCCGCGCGCGCCAGCTTGAGCACCTCGAGCGTGCCGCGCAGGTTGACGTTGAAGCAGGCCTTGTTGGACTTGCGGTTCAGCGAGGCGGCGCAGTGGATGATGCTGGTGGTGTCGTGCGCGAGTTTTTTGTACGTGGCGTCGTCGAGACCGAAGTTTTTGTCGGTCAGGTCGCCCAGGTAGATCTCGATGCGGTCGTTGAGCTGCTCGTAAAACGTCGCGAAGTCCATGTGCATCTGCAGCGACTGCCACAGGCGTTTGGCGCCCTCGTCTTTGTTCTTCGCGCGCACCAACAGGCCAAGCTTTTGGCCGTGCTCGCGGAGCAGACCGTTGGCCACGTACGAGCCGATGTAGCCCGTCGCGCCGGTAAGAAAGATCGTCATTCGGCTACCCCTGATGCCTGCGCCGTGCGCGCGCGTCGCTTGTTCACGTCTGCTCCGCGCGCCTTGGGTGCGGGAGTCTCGGGCAGGCGCACTGGATGTTTGGGAGAGTAGACCTCTACCTTGGTCCCCTCGATCAGCGGAAACGACCAGCGGCGCAGCCCCGGTACGTGCTGATCGATCCAGTAGCGACGCCAGTCGAGCCGCTTGGGCTCGTAGTGGAAGAACGGCTCCACGGTCTGGAGGCCCACCAGCTCTTCGCAGGAGAACGTCTGACGGTTGCTCGACGTGAACGGCTTGTAGGTGTCGATGACCTTGTCGACCAGACCCAGCTTGCGGTCCACGCGGTCGCTCTTGTTGCCCAGCTTCTTGAGCTCGGCGCGCCACTTCTTGGGCAGGCCCTCGGGCGCATCTTTGGCCGCGTCGGCCAGCCACTGCGCGACCTTGCGCAGGTTGTCGACACTCATGAAGTGATCGTCGCCGACCACGCGGCTGTCCCAGCGTGACAGCAAGATCTTCTCGATCGCGTCTTCTCCGTGGTTTCGGTAGTACTTGCGGTGCGCGAGCGAGGTGAGCTCGAGCCCGCGTCCCACCGTGAGCGGATGACGATCGCTGGTCGCGCACTGGTACACCGGACGCGCACGCCCCTCGAGCAGCGCCGCACCGGCCGCGATCAACGCAGCGCAGCAGTAGTCGACGGGTACGACGTCGAGCGGCTTGTCCTTGCGCGCAGGCAGGTGCCGAAACCAAGTGCCGGTGAAGTAGACGAGCGGACCCGACGTGTTGAGCCCCTCGTTCCAGCCGGGGATGGGGAACGCCTCGGCGCTCTCGATGATCGCGGGCCTGAAGAACGTCTTTTGCAGCCGTGGGAAGCGCTCGAGCAGCATGGACTCGCCCATGCTCTTGGTGAACGTGTAGACGTTGGGCCAGCCCCACTCTTCGGCGCGGTCGCGTCCCACCGAGACCAAACGATCGGCCAGGCGTGCCTTGTGCTCACGCTTGAGGATGCGGTCGATCAGCGCGTCGTTGTTGGGGTCGTGGCCCTTGGCCTGGATGCTCTCGGTGACCTCTTGCCGCAGCTGGGCGATGGCCGCGTCGCTGCTGCACTCCTCGTGCACGTTGGCCACCAGCTGCTTGAGGTGGAGGTACTCGGCCTCCACGTCGAAGGGCTGGCCGTTGGGCGCGTAGTTGGGGGTCGCCTCTTCGAGGATGCGCCCCTCGCGGTTGCCCGCGACGAAGCACGTCGACACCTGCACGAAGCGGGCGTCCTTGGCCTTGCTGGCAAACTCGGCGGCGTGGATGGTGCCCTCGAGGTTGGTCTCCAGGCCCTCGTGCAGCTCGGGGTTGAAGTCGACCTGACCTGCGCAGTGCACCACCAGGTCGAGGCTGCGTTGGATCCGCTCGGCGAGCTCTGCCTCGACCCCGAGCCCTGGCTGACTCACGTCGCCCGGCACCACCTCGACGCGGTCGGCGATGAAGCGCGCAAACTCTTCGCCGTGTTTCTCGTGCAGACCGGAGAAGGCGAACGAGTCGTTGACCATCTGCTCGAACCGCGCGCGCGCGTTCTGGTTCTTTTTGCCGCGCAAGAGCACGTAGATGCGCCCGACGTCCGGCACCTGGTCCAGCATCATGGTCAGCCAGACCTTGCCGAGGAAGCCGCTCGCTCCCGTGAACAAGATGTGGCGCCCCGCGAGGGCCTTCTGAATCGATAGCGGCTCCGTCATTGATCCCTCGCTCCGCTTCTTAAACGCGCCCCAGCAACAGCATCGAAGTGCTTATCGGTACTCGAGTACGGGCCACTCCGCATCGCGCGCCGCTGCGCGCAGGGCGAAGTCGGGGTTGATCGCGCACGGCCGCCCAACACTGGAAAGTAACAACAGGTCGGCGCCATGGGCCGCGTAGGCCACCGAGCGCGTCAGGTCGATCCCGTGCTCGCGGGCGTAGCGCTTGGCGTACGCGCCGCCGTCGTGCCCGCCGACCACCGGCTCGAGCAGCTTGCCGGTGGTCTCACCGCGCACGTACTCGAGACGGTTGCAGACGAGATCGTCGGCGCCGAGCTCGCTCGCGAGCCGAGACACCACCTGCTCGATGCCTTCGCTGAGCAGCACGACCCGGTGTTTGTCGCGCTTGGCTTGTTTCACCAGCTCGCGACCGCGCTCGTAGATGCGCTGCTTGAGCACGTCTTCGTAGTACTCGCCGGAGAGCTCGTGCACGCGGTCCTCCGACATGTGTCGGAGTGCCGCGTAGGCAGCGCGTGTGGCCAGCGTGCGGTCGCTCTGCCTGAGCCATCCATAGATGGGCGCGCCGAGCGCGAGCGCACCAACGCGGAAAGCCCGCTCGGTGAAGCCCTGCGCGTTGCTGGCGAAGTAGGCCGAGGCCGCGAGGGCGCCTCGATCGATGAGGGTGCCTTCGACCCTGAAGAACGCTGCAGTATCGGAGATGGGCAAGCGGCGGGTCCCCTGGTTGAGCCGGTGAAAGCTAGCGAGGGTTCGTGGGGAAGGGAACCGGAAAACTAGACTGACGTGTCAGTTCAGTCTCCAGGACACCGTGGCGGCCCGGTGTAGCACCAGTGACGACTACCGCCAAAGTGTGTGGTGCGAGCTGTAGTTATCCTTGCCTGAACGGTCGTGAGCGCGGCGTGAGACGGCCCAACGCGTCATTTACGAAGCTCTTTACAGCCGCTAAGCAGGTAGTAAATCCGAAAAGATGACCGAAAGTCTGGGATAAACAGGGGTGTTTGCCGGCTGAAAAGCAGCGTGACGCTCCGATGTTTACCTTGCATCGCGCCAATTTGTTCTGCTACAAATTAGTCTACGTGTTGATTTGTAAAAGGTCAGCACGAGGTCGAAGCGGGCCCTCGGGCGCGCGAGCAAGAGAGGTACGGCTGTGCGAAACGTGTTCATCGCTGGCATCGGTCAATCACCTGTGAGCAAGCAGAGTACCGAAGAGGTACGTGAGCTCGGGGCCATCGCTGTACGTGCTGCGATCCAGAACAGCCGGCTCGAGGGCCCGACCGCCCTCTACCTCGGCAACATGTTGAGCGGCATCCTCTCCGAGCAGCAGCAGATGAGTGCCCTGGTCGCGCAAGCCGCAGGCCTGCACGGCATCGAAGCAGCCACCATCGAAGCTGCGTGCGGCTCGGGCGGAGCAGCGGCGCGCATGGGCGTCATGGCCATCCAAAGCGGCGCGCACGACGTGGTCGTGGTCGCGGGCATGGAGCGCATGACGCACGTCAACAAGGAGCGCGTGACGCGTGGTCTGGCCACGGCCTCCGACTGGGAGAAGGAAGGCAGCCACGGCGCCACCTTCGTCTCGCTCAACGGCCGCCTGATGCAGGCCTACATGGACACGTACAAGGTCAACAACGACGTGTTCGCGCCGTTCGCGATCAACGCGCACAGGAACGCCAACCGCAATCCCAACGCGCTCTTCCACAAAGAAATCACCGAGTCGGTCTACCACGACTCGCGCACGGTCGAGGGGCCGCTCAAGCTGTTCGACATCTCCCCCATCTGCGACGGCTCGGCCGCGGTGGTGCTGGTGTCCGAAGAGGTCGCCAAACGTCTTGCCAGTGAAGGCCAGCCGGTGGTGAAGATCCGCGCGTCGGCCGTGGGCACCGACACGCTGGGCCTCGACGACCGCGAGAAGCTGCTGCGCCTCGCCGGTGTCGAGCGCTCGGCCAAGCGCGCCTTCGAGCAAGCCAAGCTCAAGCCGTCGGACATCGACATCTTCGAGTGTCACGACGCCTACACGGTGATCTCGGTGCTCTCGCTCGAGGCCTCGGGCTTCGCGGCCGAGGGTCGCGGCTTCACGCTCGGCCTCGAGGGTGACATCCGTGTCGAGGGGCGCCTGCCCATCACTACCATGGGCGGCCTCAAGGGACGCGGTCACCCGGTCGGCGCGACCGGCGTGTACCAGCTGGTCGAGACCTTCCAGCAGCTCACCGGCACGGCGGGCGCAAACCAGGTCAAGAGCCCCACCATCGCCATGACGCAGAACATCGGTGGCACCGGCGCCACCGTCATCTCGCACATCCTCGAGCGCGTCAGCTGAGCTGATCGTGCGCTGTGTCCCGCGCGACTGAGCGCGGCCACGGCGCGCGCCGTGTCGACTATTGTTTGAGGTAGGTCGAGACGACGACGCAGTCGGGCGCCCCGCCGAAATCGAGCGTCGCAAAGAACGTGAGCGTGCTGTCCGCGCTGGTGTACGCCTGCGACTGGGGCGTCGACTCTTTGTTCTCGACCGTGCGGGTCTGCCCGATGCCGCCGTCCGACTGAGGGACGAGCATGGTCTCGCAAACGTTGCCGGACACCGAGATCGTGAGCGTGCTCCCGGCGCTGACGTAGCCGCCTCCCGACCGCTGCTCGGTGAGGATGCCGTTTCCGTCGTCGCCTACCGAGAGCGACAGCAAGGTGCCCTCCGTGGCCGACCGGGGCGTGACACGCAGTGTGTTTTGCTGGGTCACCGCGGACAGCGCCTCGCAGTGGAGTCTGCCCTCGGCGCTGGGGTTTTGCGACAGCACGACGTCCAGCTTGCTGAGGTTGAAGGTGCCGGCGACGAGCGCCCCTCCACTCGCCACCGGCGCCGTGCCCGTGGCGACGACGGGCGTGACTTTTCCGCCGCCTGCTTTGATTTGTGGACACGGGTCTGTCTCCCCGTCTTCACAGCCCAGAGCCCCCAGCAGGGCGATGCACACGATGGCTCTCGTAGTCTTCACAGCTCGATCGTCCTCCTGTCCGCGCGTCCGAGCAAGATCTGGTCGCGTGCCCCGGCGTTCGAGAGAGCCCGCTGGTCGCTCGTTGCAGAATGCGCACGAGGGGCTACCAACACGCTAGGTGCCTACCGCTTCCACACCCGACAAATTCGTGCTCGAGGCGGGGCTCACGCGCGCCAACATCACGCTCGAAGAGGCTGCTCGGCTGCTGACGGGCAAGGCTCGCATCGACCTTACCGGCCTGCCGGGCAGCGCGCTCTCGCTGCTGCTGACCGAGGGCGCACGCAGGGGCGCCCCGCCCATGCTGGTCATCACGGCCGACCAAGACAGCGCAGCCCAGTGCGCGCAAGACCTACGCTTCTTTGGCGTGGCGGCGCGCGCGCGTGGCGGCGACCGCGACGCGGCCAACCGCAAGGGCGACGACGCGCTGCCAGTACTGCGCTTCCCTACCCCGGACGCCTCGCCCTTCTTGCAGGTCGCGTCAGACCGCAAGGCCGCGATGGAGCGCGTGGCCGCACTCTGTCACTTGGCCCACCAACTGCCGTGGCAGTTCTTGGTCGCACCCGTGGGCGGACTGCTGCGCAAGGTCGCGCCGCGCGAAGTGCTCAAGGCCCGCTCGCGTCAGCTACGCGTCGCCGAGCTGGTCGATCGCGACGAGCTCATCGAGCTGCTGATCGGCTCGGGCTACCTGCGCGTGCCCATCGTCGAAGACCCCGGCAGCTTCGCCGTGCGTGGCTCGCTGCTCGATCTGTTCCCCCCGCACGCCGACGCGCCGGCCCGACTCGAGCTCGACGACGAGCTCATCACTTCGATCAAACGGTTTGATCCCGACACCCAGCGCACGCTGGTCGAGATCGATCACGTGTTCGTGCACCCCGCCCGCCAGACGCTGTCGGACCCCTTGACCAAGAAGCGCGTGCGCGAGCGTGTCAGCGACTTGTGCGACTCGTTCGACATGCCCACCAAGCGCAGAAACGAGCTGCTCGACGAGCTCGAGACCGGTCGCAGCGTGGTCGGCCTCGAGGCGGTGTTGCCCGCGTACTACGACCACCTGGAGACGTTGTTCGACTACTTGCCGCAAGATCTGCGCTGCGTCATCGTGGACCCCACGGCGGTCGCCGCCGCCGCACGTGAAGAGCGCGAGCGAGCCCACACCGATCGCAGCGCACAAGTCGGGCGCGTGCCGGCCTACCAGGTCGATCAGCTCTACACCTCCGCGCACGAGCTGCGCGACGCGCTCGAAAGACACCCGGTCGCGTCGGTGCATCGGCTCGCGGTGGCCGGCACCCCCGAGGACGACGAGTCGCCGCTGGCCGTGTTCGAAGCGGTGTCGGCCGACCGTGTCTACGCGCTCGGCGGCGACGACCATGCGGGTCTGCTCGCCCAGCTCAAA
>JBEGTL010000382.1:0-7876 GCA_041179425.1 Pseudomonadota bacterium
ACAACCCCGGTGACATCATCCGCGGCAAGGTCCGCAGCGTCACCGACTACGGCGTCTTCATCGGTATCGAAGACGGCGTCGACGGCATGGTCCACAAGTCGGACCTCAGCTGGACCCAGCGCATCAACAACCCGGCCGACGTCTACCGCAAGGGCGACGAGGTCGAGGCGATCATCCTCTCGATCAACCACGACGAGAAGAAGGTCTCCCTGGGCATCAAGCAGCTGTACGAGGATCCGTGGATTCGTATCCCGGACCAGTACCCCACGGGCACCGTGCTCGAGGTTCGTGTCATCTCCATCGCCGACTTCGGCGTGTTCGTGGAGCTGGAGCGCGGCGTCGAGGGCCTCATCCACATCTCGGAGCTTTCGCACGAGAGCGTGGACGACCCGAGCAAGGTCGTGAAGGAAGGCGACATCATCAAGGCGGAGATCATCGCCATCGACCCCGAAGAGCGCCGCATCGCGCTCTCGCTCAAGAGCGCCGCACAGCGCGAAGAGACCGTCGAAGCGCTCAAGTACGTCGCCGAGGCCAACAAGGAGTCTGCCAAGACTGCAGGGCCGAGCGGTCGCGCGGGCGCCACGCTGGGCGACTTGTTGAAGGACAAGCTCGCCGGGATCACGACCAAGGAGAAGTGATCCTCGCCTGACTCGCCTTCGGGCTTGTCGCGAATCACAAAAAGAGCCGGTCCCTTTTCAGGGGCCGGCTCTTTTGCGTATGTGGGCCCGATCTGCGTCTCGTTCGACCCGGAGAAGAGGAGGCCTCGCGCGGCTTTCTGGTCCTCGCCACAATCGTGCGTGGGTTGCGCTTCTCGGGTGACACCTCCCGCACCCCCTGGTGTTTCACCTCCAGCGCATGTCGGCGACCCTCGATCTAGATGCGTGCTATCGGCGGTACGGGCCGCTGGTCTTCCGGCGCTGCTTGCGCTTGTTGCGCAGCGAGGCGCAGGCGGAGGAGGCGATGCAGGACGTGTTCGTCGAGCTGATGCGCCGGCAGGACCGGCTCGAGGACCGCGGGCTGTCGAGCTTGTTGTTTCAGGTCGCGACGAACGTGAGCCTGAACCGGCTGCGCACGCGGCGACGGCATCCCGAGCAGGACGACGAACGTGTGCTGATGCGCATCGCGCACGACGAGCGGCCCGAAGAACGCACGCTCGCCGAGAGCGTCCTCGGGGTCCTGTTTGGACGCGAGCCGCCGTCGACGCGCGTGATGGCGACCTTGCACTACGTCGACGGCATGACCCTCGAGCAGGTCGCACAGGAGGTCGGTCTCGGCGTCTCGGGCGCGGGCGGCATCTTTTGATTTGGGTTTCGCGGCATGTTCAGTGGCGCGTTGGCGGGGCTCGGCGCCAGCTACTTCATCGCCGCCAACGGGGGCGACGCGGGCACCGCCGTCGCCCTGACGGTCGCGTCTGGCGCACTCGCCGGAGCCGGCGTGGGTCTTACCCTCGGTATCCTCGACCGGGTCGGGGTACAGAGCGCGTACTACATCTCGCGCGACCTTACTTACGGCGTCGCCTTTGGCGCGGTGCTGGGCTCGTTGGCCGGCGGCGTAGGTGCGCTCAGTGGTGGCGACGGGGAGTCGGTCATCGTCGGAGCCGCCGCGGGCAGCTTGGCGGGGCTGGGGCTCGGTCTCATCGTCGGCGTGGTCGAGGGCACACTACGACCGCATCGCCAGCGCATGCCGTACGTAGCCCGGCGCGCCACGTTGTCGGTGGCACGCCTTACGGATGAGCCTGGCTCGTGGGGGGCACGTCTCGTCGGTGTGTTCTGAGGCTGGGAAGTGCCCACGACGCGGTCACCGCGCGACGGTCGGTGTCGAGGTGGTCAACGCTTCGGGGTGTGGTCACGGGGGCCAACACGCTGCCCCTGCTCGAGCGCGTGATCAAGGGTCAGTTCCCGGTGGCCTCGCGCGTGGGACAGGCCGCCGCCGAAGCGATGCACCCAGCCACCTCACACGAGCACATGTACACGTCTGGTCTCGACGTGATCTGCGAGACCGTCGCCTCCATGGTCGCGCGCAACAAGCTCGCGAGCCACGTCGGCCGTCGGTTCTGAGTCTACGCGTGGCTCAGCGGCGCTTGAGCAGCGCGCGAAACTCGGCGGGCGTAGTGCCGTGCGACCAGCGATGGAATGCCTTGTACAGTCCCGTCACGTGCGAGAAGCCGAGCAAAAAGGCGACCTCGCTGATCGCCAGGCTCGCATCGCCGAGGTAGCTCTGTGCGAGCTCGCGCCGCACCTCGTCGAGGATCTCGCGGTGGCTCGTGTCTTCTTCGCCGAGGCGTCGACGCAACGTCGTGACGCTCATCGCGAGCCTTCGTGCGACGGTGTTGACGCTGAAGTCGCCCGCGCGCAGCTGGTCGACGAGCACGGCGCGCACGCGTCCGGCGACCCCCTCGTCGCGCTTGAGACGCGACAGGAGGCCACTGACGTGCTGCTCGTACGCGGCCTGGAGACCGGCGTGTGCGTGGGACATGGGCGAGTCGAGGTGTGCACGCTCGAGCACCAGCGCATTGTGCCCCGCGTCGAACTCGAGCTTGGCTTCGCCGAACACGCGCCGGTACGCGGCCATGTGCTCGGGCGAGGTCGGCTCCTTGTGTAGAAAGTGCACCTCGCGTAGGGCCGACTTGCCGCCCGTGTAGAGACGACCCATGGTGCGCGAGCTGACGAGCGCAAAGTCGTTGGCAGCGGGCAGCTGCTCGACACCGTCGGTGATGCGCCACTCCCAGCTCGCCACGTCGTCTTTTTCGACCAGCGTTGCTTCTTGTCCGCCATGCATGAGGTGTTGGTAGCGGACCGCGCACGTGATGGCGTCGCGCACGTTGGCGCAGCTGCGCGCCGCGTACTCGAGCGCGTCGTAGTCGCCTGGCTCGACGCGCTCCCCTGCTCGGATCCCGATCTCGGGGTCGCCCAGACGGTCTACCGCCAAGGCGAGCAGCTCCATGATGGCGCGGTGGCTGATGCGCGTGTCGGGGTCGACGAAGTCGCGCAGCGTGATGTTCTCGCGCGCGAGGATCTTGATATCGCCGGGTGCGGCACCGGTGATGCGGATGAACGGAATCATCCAGCGGATGGAGACCGTGGTCTCGAGTGGTTCGGTCGGGGCGGGCATTTCCATTCCTGTGTCGCGCTTAGCCGAGCTACTCGTCAACTTACCTTACGCAGCCGAAGGGTGCAGCTGCGTTGCGGCACGCTTGCGCCGCTCGGACCCATGAGTGAGCTTCCGGTCTCGCCTTGCTCGACTTCTTCGAGACCGACGTGGGAGTTCGTACGCCCGCGTCCTTTGCTTTGGATCTGATCTGATGAGCTGTCTACCTGTGCCGCGCGTACTGCCGATCTTCGTCTTGGTCAGCTTCGTGGCTTGTGGCGATTCGCCGGCTCCGAGTGAACCCACTGTAGGTCATGAAGGGGAGCATGCGTCTGCCGACGACTCCGAAGACGACCCCAAGGTTGACCCCGACGACGATACGCCGATCGATGCGGGTAAGGCCACGTCTGGCAAGTCGGACGCGGGCACCAAGCCGACGCCCAAACCCGACGCACAAGCGCCCACGAACGACAGCAAGCCGCCGGTCGTCGCGGTTGTCGATGCGGGCGTCTCGCGCGACGCGTCGCGCGCGCAGGCAGACGCCGGTGCACCCGAGCTCGCTGCTCGGCTCAAGCCCAAGTGTATGAAGAAGGACAGTCAGCTGATCGAGATCGGCGACTCGTACATCAACTGGTCCAGTCATACGTTTCCAGCAGACATGGCCAAAGAGTCAGGTCAGAAGTGGCGTATGGAGGCGATCGGAGGGTACTCGATGGGGTCGGGCGGACTCGGTCTGATCCCCCCGGAGTTCGACAGCGCCATCAAGGCCGACCCCGACGCGCACAGCATCCTGATGGACGGTGGCGGCAACGACGTCTTGCTCGCCGATCCGACGCTCGACTTGCTCGGGGAGTGTCAGCAAAAGGGCTCGTCCACCAAGGCCAACTGCCAAAAGATCGTCGCGATGGCGATCGACGCCGCCGACAAGCTGATGGGGCGGATGACGGCCGCAGGGATCCGCGACGTGGTGTACTTCTTCTATCCGCACGTGCCCGCCAACACGCTGATCAGCGGTCCGTTGCCCAACGAGATCCTCGACTACGCGCTGCCCCTCACCAGAGACTTTTGCGAGTCGCGCGAGGCCAAGAGCGGCGGCAAGACGCGCTGCACGTTCGTCGACTTGGTGCCGGTCTTCGAGGGGCATCCCGACTGGTTCAACACCGACATTCATCCCAACTCCAAAGGCTCGGCGGCGATGGCCAAAAAGATCTGGGAAGTGATGAAGGACAAATGTATCGGGCAGAAGTCCGGCGCCGGCTGCTGCGAGGAGTGAGCGCGGCGGACGCCCCCAAAAGCAAGGCCGCGGTCCTTGGAAGGAGACCGCGGCAAGGCAAGGTCGAGTCAAGCTAGCGTAAGGAAGAAAGCTAGTGGGGCACGTCTCGTCGTCTTACTTGATGGTGGCGTACGCGTCGGCGCGGCCCTGGCCAAAGAACGCGTTGTTGGCAGGCGTTCCTGTGCAGGTGGCGGCGGGCATGTCCGCGGGGTAGGGCTGGTAGACGCCCGCTGGGCAAGCGGTGTCGGTCGCGCCGGCAGCCAGCTTGGCCAGCAGGTTGGCCGTCGTCATCTTGCCAAACTTACTGATCGCGAGGGCCGCGATGCCGGTCACGTGCGGGACTGCTGCCGAGGTGCCCTGCAGGAGGGCGTAGGTCTCTTTGCAGGTCGCCGGGTCGGCGTTGGGGTCGTTGGGATCGAGTCCGTCGGTGCAGCCAACGCCCACGCGTCCATTCCAGTCCATGGCAGCTTGGTAATAGAGGCTGTACGAGGGGATGGGGCTGACGATCTGTCCGGACTCGTTGCCGGGCATGGCGACATGGAAGTCGCCGCCGGGCGCTGCGAGGTCGACACCGTCGGTGCCGTAGTTGGAGTAAAAGGCGAGCTTGCCGTCGCCTGCGAGCGCGCTGACGCCGATCACGCCGTCGAGCTCCACGGGGAGCAGCTTGCAGTTGTTGGTGACGGGCAGCCCCGTGTACACGTCGTACTGCGGGTGCGAGAGGTCTTCGGTCTCGTTGCTGGCGGCGGCGAGCACCGTCATGCCTTGGCTCTGCGCAAAGGTGACCGCGCGCTGCTGGGCAATCTTGATCGCCTTCTGCACGGGGTCGCTGTCGCAGTTGTAGTAGAACGGGTCGGTGATCAGGCTGGAGTTGGCCAGGTCGAAGCCGTGCGTCGCGCCCCAGTACAGGCCGCAGATGAACGCTTCGGGGTACACGTAGCCGTCGTCGGTGACCTTCACTGCGGCGAGCTTCACGCCGGGCGCGACGCCCACGGTGCCCACGCCGTTTTGTTTGGCGGCGATGATGCCGGACACGTGCGAGCCGTGGCCGATGTCGTCGTGGCTCCAGTCGCTCTTGGCCGTGTTGGCGATGCCGCCGATACAGCTGACGCTGCGCGTCGCATCGACCTGCCCCTTGAGATCGGGCAACGAGTCGTCGATGCCGCTGTCGATGACGCCGACGATCACCGTGGCTTTGCCGGGCGTGATGGCGCGCGCCTGGGCGGCGTGGATCTGGTCCATGTTCCACTGCATCGCGGCGAGCGGCTCACCACTGGCGGCAGGCGGCTTGGGGCGAGGCAGGCGTCGACGCGGGAACTTGGTGGTCAGCGCGTCCTCGGCGGCACCTGCGGTGCTCACCACGCTCTGCACCGTGCTCTTCGCAGCGAGCTTGCTGACGAACGTCGCGCTGCTCGACTGCACGACGGCGACGCCGATCTTGTCGAACGAGGCGACCAGCTTGCCGCCTGCCGCGGTCGCGTCAGAGCTCGCGCAGCTGGGTACCGTCGTCGCCTTGTAGGTGACCAAGTAGGAGACCGCGGACGTGGCGACCAAGGCCTGTCGGCTCGATTCGACGCTGACCGGGAGCTCGCTGTCTGCCGCGCATGCGGACATGCTCAGACAGAGCGAGACCAAGACGTGTGCGCCGTTCGTTTTGGTGAAGTTCATCAATGCTTTTCCTTCGCAAGACATTCGCCGGGCAACGAGCGGGTCGTTGCCTGATGGGTACGCCCCACAGAGCGATAATCGTGCCCAAGGAAAAACGGCAGTTTTCGGGACGCCAGCGCACCAAACAACCCGTGCACGGAGGTGCGCTGTACCATCCCACGCAACAGGTGTTGCATCCGGCTTCGCCCGACGTGCGTTAGCGGTCGCTCGAACCCTGCTGCAGATTGAGGCCCGACTGACGGTACTCTTCCTCGTCGCCTTGGCTCGACCGCTGCGAGGCCATCGCTGCGAAGTCGGACGCGCTCACGTCGCCGGTGATGTACTCGCCATCGAAGCACGAGGCCTCGAACCCATCGAGCGCCGGATTGAGCGCGCGCACCACGCGCTTCATCGCGTCGGTGTCCTGGTAGAGCAGCGCGTCGGCGCCGATGAACGCACGAATCTCTTCGATGGTTCGTCCGTGCGCGATCAGCTCTTCGGCGGTGGGCATGTCGATGCCGTACACGTTGGGGTGGCGCACCGGAGGCGCCGCGCTCGCCAGGTACACCTTCTTGGCGCCGGCTTCGCGCGCCATCAACACGATCTCGTTGCTGGTGGTGCCGCGCACGATCGAGTCGTCTACGAGCAGCACGTTGCGTCCGGCAAACTCGCTCGCGATGGCGTTGAGCTTCTGGCGCACCGACTTCTTGCGTACGCCTTGGCCGGGCATGATGAAGGTGCGACCGACGTAGCGATTTTTGACGAAGCCCTCGCGGTACGGCTTACCGATCTCCTGCGCGAGCTGCATCGCCGAGGGGCGGCTCGACTCGGGGATGGGGATCACCACGTCGATGTCGCGGTAGCGCGGGTCGGCCAGGAGCTGCTGCGCGAGCGTGACCCCGAGGTTGAGTCGCGCCTGGTACACGGACACGCCGTTCATCACCGAGTCGGGCCGCGCGAGGTACACGTACTCGAACATGCAAGGGTGGAAGCTTGCCTTCTCGGAGCAGGGCTCGGCGTGCACATGGCCTTCCATGTCGATGAACACGGCCTCGCCGGGCGCCACGTCGCGCGTGAACTTGTGGCCCGTACCCTCGAGCGCGACCGTCTCGCTCGCCACCATCACGTCGCGCCCGGCGGCCGTGTTGGTCTCGCCAAAAGACAGTGGCCTGATGCCGTACGGGTCACGAAACGCGAGCAAGCCGTAGCCCGCGATCAGCGCGATGACCGCGTACGAGCCGCGGATCCGTTTGTTGACCGCACGCACGGCACGGAACACCAGCTGGGGCGTGAACGGCTGCGAGCGCGCCTCGCGCTCCAGCTCGTGGGCCAGCACGTTGAGCAGCACCTCGGTGTCGCTCTCGGTGTTGATGTGACGGCGATCGATCGCGAACAGCTCTTGGCGGAGGGCCGGCGCGTTGGTGAGGTTGCCGTTGTGCACCAGCACGATGCCGTACGGCGCGTTGACGTAGAAGGGCTGCGCTTCTTCTTCGTTGTAGGCGTTGCCTGCGGTCGAGTACCGCACCTGGCCGAGGCCCACGGTCCCCGGCAGGGCGCGCATGTCGCGCGTCCGAAACACGTCGCGGACCATGCCGCGCGCCTTGTGCATGAAGCACTTGTTTCCCTGCATGGTGACGATGCCGGCGGCGTCTTGGCCGCGGTGCTGCAGCAGCAGGAGCGCGTCATAAATCAGCTGATTGACGGGCGCCTTGGAGATGACGCCGACGATGCCGCACATCTGTGATCCTCGGGAGTTCGAGTCGAAAATAGCTGTATTGATCTGCGCGCGCTGGGTACGCAGAACCGCCCGCTGCGTGCGGGCGCGTAGGCCGGAGGGCGCGGAGCTCGGTGCTTGCCAGAGCGCCGCGCTGT
>JBEGTL010000383.1:0-7849 GCA_041179425.1 Pseudomonadota bacterium
CTCGTCAGGCAGCTGCCAGGACCCTGGAGCGCTGGGCCGCGCCCAGAGCCTGCCTCCTGCAATGCTCCTCGTCACGCACGCGTGCCGAAAGCACACGGTGAGCTGGTTGCGGACGACGACGCAGCCAGCGTGCTCGACCTTATGGAGCACGAGCAAGAGGTCGAGCGCGTGACCGCCGCCGTAGGGCTACTGCCCGAGCGCCTCCAGGCCGTCGTCCGTGCACGCATGGAAGGCCGCACTCTCGCTGAGGTCGGCCAGACCTTCGACGAGCCCCGTAGCCGCGAGCGCGTGCGCCAGGTGGAAGCCGAGGCGTTTGCGATGCTGCGCCGCGAGCTACGGTCCGCGTAGTGGCCCACCGACCTGAGGGCAGGGTGCTCACTCGACTTCGATGGAGTGCTTCTTACAGAACTCTTCGACCAGGTGGCGGATGACCGCAGCGCGCCCGCGTGCGCCGGTGCGTTCCTTGATCGTGTCGAGCTGCGCCAGCAGTCGGCTGCTCACCCGTAGCTGGAGCGTCTCCTCCTGCTTCTCGGTCGCGAGCGACCCCGCCAACGGGTCCTCTACCTGAGCCGCCTTCGCCTTCGCCTTGGGCTTGTACTTCGACATGGGTAGATCGTCGCCCGCTTCTGTGTGGGCCGTCAACGCTTCATTTTGCCATTGCAAGTGCAGTGTCTCTCTGATCTGATTGCCTTGTCGCGAGCCCGCTGTCCCAAGCCGCGCAGGAGTACCTACGTGACCACCGTGTCGATCGACGTGTCCGTGGCGCTTGTCGCCGTGCAAGCCGTGAACGAGCGGTTACCGGCTCTCCGCGTGCGCGCAGAGGTCGACCCACGTTGGGCTCCCGAGGTGGAGCGGCTGGAGGGCGCCCGCGCCGCGCTCGACAGTGCCATCAACGCTTCGCTTACCGTAACCAACCCCGACCGGAGTACCCCATGAAGACGCCCGCGCTGATCGCCATGTCGGCGCCCGTCTGCGCCATGTACGCGGACCGCAGCGTCTACGGGTGCCGTCAGCGCGCCGCGCGCTTCGTGCGCGTGAAGGGCCTCTAGCTTCTCACTGGTCGACCGGGCTGCTGTGCTACCGTCGCCGCCGATGGTTGAGCGCTGTTGGGGGATGGCTGTTCTGCTGAGCTTGCTTTGTACCGGAGTCGCGCGTGCCGACCCGCCTGAGTCTGGAGAGGCGCTGAAGCGCTACGTTATCGGCGGGAGCCACAGAGTGACGCTCTGGTACAACGATGGCGGCGACTATTGCCCGCCACCCGGCCAGCTCGGGCGCACCACCTGGGATGCGAAGGGCATCGCGCACTACACGAGGTGCCGGGCGACGCAGCCAACGGTGATCACGGACAAGCTCATCACAGAGTACGAGGCCTTGGCGCCCTGCCCAGCTGGCCAGAACGGGATGATGGACATCGTCGACGACGACATCTACATCTCCTGCAGCTCGCCGCCCAAGACGTCTGCCCAGTCCCAGCCGGAAGAGCGAGTGCAGCTCAAAAAGTACGGTGACCTGTACACGGTCCCGACGTCGGGACTTCAGGCTGCCCTTCACGACGGTTACGACCTTGCGACGCCAGAGGACGTCCGTCAGTTGGAGCAGCGACGGGCCAACGACAAAGCGCTGGGCTGGCTCGGGGCTGGGCTCGGGATGTTCGTGCTCTTTGTCGTCGCGGTGTGGCTCGGCTCGATGGCCGGATATACAGGCACGGCTGCCACCATCACGTTCGTTGCAGCACTGCTGATTAGCGCGATTGAAAAGTCAGCTTGGCCGACCGACGCCCTGAACCCGTACGCGCTGCTGGGGCAGTGGGTCGGCGTCGGCGCTCGTTGGCTCGTGGTGATCTGGCTGGCCCGCACGTACATCGCCAAGAGGCGAGCGAAGAAGCGCGCCAGCGCGGTACCAGCCGCCGCAACCGCAGTGGTGTCCTAGTGGCGCTTCCCGAAACGACACCGACCGAAGAGTCTGCCGCGATGGGAGCGGACGTCATCTACAGCGAAGGCGACGAGACCTCGCCGGCCGTGCTTCATTTGATGTTCGATAAGAGCGCGTTCCAGGGCACGAAGGACGCTGTGCACGAGCGCGTGCGCGCCTCTTATGACGTCGTGACGCCGCCGACTCTGCTCACTGAAATCGGGCGCGACCTGGAGGTTGACCGCGACTTCGGCGAAAAGACGCCGAAAGAACGAGCCAAGATGCTCGCGACCAAGTTCGGCGGTCACGTCTTTGCCCATCACCACTGGCCGACCCTGTGTCGCCGAGATTTGCTCGGCGCAGCGGTCGCGATGCGCCAAGGACCGATCATCGCGCGCGGGACGGAGGCGTACGTCAACGGCCAGCTGCAAGAGTTTATGACCTATGACGCCGATGGCGTGCTGGTGTCGCCACAAAAAAACTGGGTTGCTCGCCTGGTGAACGGAACTTGGTCCACGCGGTACCCGGCGGACACCCGAGTCCCGGCCACCGAGTTTCTACGCATGCATGGATCGCTGCGCGGCGAGATCACGCCCGTGAAGAGACTTCAGGACCAGGCAGCCGGCGAGGCCCTCGTGGTCGCCGAGGTCGAGCGTATGCTGGCCGACCCCAAGCTCCAATGGAAGCTGCTGGCTTGGACGGCCGAGGCGCTGCACTCGCACGTCATCCCGGCTGCCACGACGCGCAAGCGCGTGTCGCGACGCTGGAGGGTATCGGGCAAGCCGCCGTTCAAGGACTTCGCCCCGTACGCGTACTTCTGCGCTCGGGTCACGCTGTTGTACTTGATCGGGTTCGACGTTTGGCCCAAGGGCCGCGAGCTTCACGACCTCGCCGATCTCGACTACCTACGGCTGCTCCCGTTCGCCGATGTGTTCGTGGCCGACGACAAGTTTCAGCGAGCGCTCGCCAAGCACCTGCTCAGGTCGAAGCAAACGCTGGCGTGTTCGTGCGCGCTGGAGAAGGCGACAACTGGCCACCCCGGAAAGCGCGAGGCCGAGTGCCAGCGCCTTCACGGAGGCGCGTTCCACGTAGCTCCCTGATGAGTCCTTTTGGCCCTGGGCCGCCCGACGCCGGACGGGTAGGGCCAGGCACCCGCCGGAACAGAGCAGTTGTGCGTTTCATCCCACAAAACACACGCGCACAGTGCGACCCACGCATGCAAACGCGAAGATTGCGAAGGACGTCTGTGTACCTCGTGCATATACTCGGTGAATGGAAACCCTGTCCCAACACCCGGAAGTGATCGCTTCCCCCGAGCTTGAAGAAGCTTGCGAGGCGAGCGCATGCGAGCGCGTGGTGGTCCGTGGACGTAGCGGAAACCGCCTCGGCGCCGTTGTATCCCTCTCGGATCTTCGTCTCCTAGAGCGTATCGAGGCAGCTGAAGATCAAGCTGATGTTGAGGCTAGCGACGCATCCATTCAAGAGTGGAAGCGCGGCAAAGAGCCTGCAATGTCAACGGCCGAACTACGTCGCTCCCTGGGCCGCTGAACCTCTCAAGACCGCATCTGCTTGGCCCCTGTCTATGAAGTCCAGTGGTTGCCGAAGGCGAGCAAAGAGCTGAAAAGCCTGCCAGCCGACGTTCAGACCGCTCTTCTTGATGCAGCGGATGCTCTTGCCTTGGACCCGTATCCGCCCCGCTGCAAGAAGCTGAAGGGCTCCAAGAACGGCGAGCGGCGCGTGCGTGTAGGCGACTATCGCCTGATCTACGTAGTCGATGGCAAAGCCGTGCTCATCAGCGTCACCCGCGTCGGCGACCGCAAAGACATCTACGGCTGAGCCCCCACCCGCGCTCCCTCGCGCCCGTCCGGTTCCGTTGCTCGTCCAGTTCGCCCGACAATAGCGCCTGAGCCTTGGCGGCGCGACTGGGGGCCCCAGCGCCGTACTCAGGGCGGGGCCGTCGCGCGCGGCTCCACCTCCGCCACAAGAGCTGCGAGTGTGGCGTCAGTGTGGCACCAGGCGAGCGGATCGGCAGGTACCAGCAGGGACGAGCGCAGACGCGCGCTGATGGACAACATGCGGAGATCAAAAGAAAAAGCCCGCGAACCTGAACAAGGTCGCGGGCTTAGGAAATAGTGGAGGCGCCGGGAGTCGAACCCGGGTCCGAAAGCGATCTCTACTGGCCTCTACGTGCGTAGTCCATGTTTTAGCTTCGCAGTGGGTTGCGCCCATGGACAGGCTCGCTTCACCGCTATCGGTCCTTTGTTTCGCCACCAGGCCGGACCGAAGTCCTGGCAGCTAGTCAGTTCAATTACGCCTCCAGGTGAGCACTAACGGGCTCAGCCCTTCGACGGCTCCTTTGGCTTAGTTAGGCCGCGAGAGCGTACGAATTATCGTTCGCAGTTGGTTTTCCCGAGGTATTTACGTCGTCTCGGGCCGACAGACACGCCACCAGCAGTTCACGTCCCTCGTCGAAACCGTTTCGCCCCCTGAGCGATTCACTATGAGATGAGCGGCGCGCAAAGCCAGGTCCCTCGCGCGCCTACGGAGCCAAGCGCGCGCCTGTGCCACGCGCCTGGACGATCCTCTCTACGCTCGCGCACCCGAGGGCGCGCTTCGACAAATCGTGGCGCCACCATAGCCAGCAAGGCTGGTGGCGCAAGCTGTAGGGTCCGCCACCAGACGTCCACTTTTTGGGGTTCGCCGTGGCCCGGTGTGCGCCGTTCGTATACAACTGTCTACGTGACGTCCACCCCCCTCCCCGCCAAAAAAGACGTTGCTCGGGCTTTGCTGCTCCGCGGTAGCGTCTTCGTTCATCTCGACCCGCGACGCTCCGGCGTCCTCGTCCCGGCCCGTCTTCGCTACCAGGCGCAGGTGGTGCTGCAGGTCGGATTGGATATGCCGGTGCCCATCCCCGATTTGCGGGTCGATGAAGAGGGCATCTTCGGCACGCTCTCATTCAAGGGCATTCCCTTCTCGTGCTTCGTGCCATGGGGTGCCGTGTTCGCGCTCGTGGGCGAAGACGCCAAGGGCATGGTGTGGTCACGCGAGATGCCTGAGGAGATCGCCTCGGCACTGGTTCGCGAGAGCAAGCGCGACACGGTGCAGGCCGACCTGGTGCGGCTCGACGACTATCGCAACGCCGACGCGCGTCGCTCGATGGTAGTGGCTTCGCCCAAGCGGCGCAGCGATCGACCCCCCGCTTGGGACCGCCCCGCATACCTCCGCGTGGTGAAGTAACAGACACTCAGGGTGCGCCGATGCGTGCGCGCGAATGCCGCACCTGTGGCATTTCAGATTTAGACGGCTGTCTCAGAATTAACGTTTGATTCTGCCGTCCCCTTGCCTGGCATACGCTTCGCTTAGGGCTTAGGTTGTAGATAAGCGTTCCGCACCCGCGTTCCCCCAACGCTCGCGGCACGCTTCGGGCAGCTCGGCGATCCCCCATCGGCTTCGAGCTGCCCCTTTTATTTAAGTTCGTCGCCTCGCGTCCTTGCCCGAGCCCTGCCCCCCGGCTGGCTCTAGCGACGTAAGTGCCTGAAATCTGACGTTCCGCGCAAGGCAGCCGGCGTTTGTAGCGCCGGCTGCCTGCTCACCCCGGATTGCGCGTCGCCTCACGCGTTGCTCGGCGTCCCCGTCGAGAAATAGAGCACAGCTGGGTTCTCACCCGCAATGCGGAAGTGCAAGGTCATTTCAAATTCGAACAATGGCTGTCCTCGGCGAGCGGCACGGGTGCTGCATAGCAACGTGTGACGACTGTCACGACCGCTCCGGAGAGCGTCCGGCTCTTGCGGAGAACACTCACGGGGTCCACTGAAATTGTTGAAAGAAGGCAGGACATGGCGATCGCACCGCGCAACCCAGATGAGCTTCTCAAAGATGTGCCTGTGCTCGGCGACCTGCCGGCGCAGGACATGGCGGTGCTCGCTGAGTCAGCCGAAGTGCGGAAGCTGATTCGGGGAGCGCCGCTGTTCCAAGAAGGGCAGCCCGCAGAGGGGCTGTTCGTGGTCCGCACGGGCGAGATCAAGCTCGTCAAAGGCGGCAAAGATGGGCGCGAACAGATCCTCTACCTCGCACGCCCCGGCCGCCCGATTGCCGAGGGCGTTCGCTTCGATGGCGGCCTCTACCCGGCGAGCGCGGTCGCGATGCGGGCGGCCAGTGCTCTCCTCATCAGCAACAACACCTTGGCGCGCCTCGGCGAAGAACGTCCCAATGTAATGCGCGCTGTGGTCGACCTGAGGGCTCGCCGCAGCGACCGACTGCTCGCCCTGATCAGCGACCTGTCGCTGCGCACGGTGCCGGCGCGTCTGGCCTCGTTCCTGTGCACCCTAGTCGCGCAACGCACCGCGCGTGGCGAAGATAGCCGCACCTTGGTTCGCGACCTGACGACCGAGACTGTGGCGGGGCGACTCGGCACCGTGCGCGAAGAGATCTCACGTGGGCTCGCGCTGCTCGAGCGCGAAGGCGCACTCAAGGTCAGCCCGGAGGTGATCGTGGTCGAAGACCTGAAGAGGCTCGAGACCATCGCGTACGGGTCGCGGCGTCAGCAGCACGCGAGCACGGTGCCCACCAGCAGCACGGGCACAAACGGCTAGGCGAGCTGACGGTCGGCGAGGCGCGGTGTGGCTGTCAGAACCCCCCACTTGCGCCACTCGTGCGCGGCCCGCGCAGACACAGTCGCACCGCTTCACGCCATCAAGCGGTGCGCTCTTACTCTGGGTGCTCGACGTTGACGGGCCGGTCGGAGAGGCCGTTGCAGCTCTGCAGGATAGAGAGCGACTCGGCGCAGCGATTGAGGAGCGCCATGGAGGGGTCGGTGCCCAACGCGGAGGGCGCGTTGGCGAGCGCGCCCGCGGGCCATGCCATGGTGAACGCGTAACACATCTCGTCTTGCGTCCGCTCGCCGTAGTGGATCTGCGAGGTGGTGTCGTTCTGGTAGTAACAGCGTTTCTGCACGCTGTCGCCGGGATGCACCACCACGTCGTCCTTCATGGGGAAAAAGATCTGAGACTGGAAGTCGAAGGGCGCATCGTGGATGACGTCGACCGTGCCGCTCTTGCGCTTGATGCTGACCACCATGCGCCGCGCGGATTTGTGCATGTGAGGCCAAATGCCGTTGATGTGAATGTCGCCCATGTCCGAGCGCGGCGCGCAGCTAGCGCTGAAGTCTTTGGACGAGCCGGCGGGAATGCACAGGCCCTCGGTCCCAAGCGTGTGCACGGCCGCGAGGTGAGCGCGCTTCTTTTGGGGGCCGGTGCAGAAGCGGATGCCGCTCGCGTCTTCCTGCGGCTTGCCCGTGGTGTTGTAGTAGTGGACCTCGAGGATGAGGCCGGCCTTGGGCCCGCTGGGTAGCTGGAGCGCGACGTCGCTCGGCACCACCGAGTTGTTGGCGCCGGGCGCCCAGCCCGCGACGAAATAGGCCCCGCTCTCTTGCGCGTTGCAACCTGCGCTGCTGCCCGACGCGTGGGTCTTGTTGTCGGTCGCGTAGAGGATCCAGTGGTGGAGGTTTTGCGTGTTGTCGAGCAGCGGCTGAAACCACAGCATGCCGGCGTCGGCGCCGTAGGGCGGATCGAAGTAGAAGCAGTGGTACTGGTTGCCTTCGAGCGCTGGGTTCTGGGAGATCTTGAACTTGCTCTTGTCGTCGGGCGTGGTGCCGTTGTGCGCGGTGAGCTCGAACGTCTCTTCGCAGTCTTCGGGCTTGGGCACCGCAGACGCGCTGTCGTCCGCACCCACACCATCCGCAGGCGGCGTGCACGCCTTGGTGCTCTCGGGAGCGCCGGCCTGTGCCCACGCCTCGAGTGTGGCGAGCTCGGCCTTGCCGAGGCGAGGCTTGGGCGCGGGCGGCATGGGCGAGGCGTCGTCACCTGCGCGCTCGAGCACCACTTCGAACGTCTTTTGTTTGGGGTGCAGCTTGGCGGGCGCCAGGAGATCGGCGTAGCTC
>JBEGTL010000384.1:0-7834 GCA_041179425.1 Pseudomonadota bacterium
CACGTGCTGGCGCGCGCGGACTTTCGGCGCGACCTGCACTTCCAGACGCGCACCACCATCGACACCCTCGACTACTCAGGCGAGGGACTCAACCGCGGCAGCAAGGTCGTCCTCGCGGCCGTCGGCAAGCCCATCCGGGCGCTGTCGACCGTGCTGCCGTCGGGCCTACGTCTCCCCGATGGCTTCGACGACGCGCGCGTTGCCATGCCGGGCGTGCTGGTGGTGCGCGGGGCCGCGTACGGTGCCGACGACCTGCGCCGCTTCTGCGCCACGCTGTCGCCCGACCATCCCATCAACGTGTTTGCGCTGGTCGTGATCGTCGACGACGCCGAGCTCAGCGCGCGTTCGCTCGACAACTTTTTGTGGGTCACGTTCACGCGCATGAACCCGGCGCTCGACATGGACGGCATCGGCGCCAGCACCGTGAACAAACACTGGGGCTGCACGGGCGCGTTGGTGATCGATGCGCGCAAGAAGCCGCACCACGCCCCGCCGCTCGTCGAAGACCCCAAGGTGACCGCGCGTGTAGACGCGCTAGCGGGCCAGGGCGGCCCGCTAGCAGGCCTATGGTAAGGAAGCGGAGCCAAAGCCGAACCGTGAGCGTTGACGTTGACGGCGACGGCGCACCGAACCCCAGCCGATCGCTAGCGCGCGGTTCGTGAGCCCGCGACCTCGTCGACCTGCGCGCGCGCGTCGGCGCCCGTGAGGTCTGCACCCTCCACCCGATCGACCCGGCGCAGCAGCAGAAACATCAGCGGCAAAAACACACTCAGACCGATGAACAGCTCGTCGGTGGCCGACGGCCAGATCGAGCCGAGCACGGCGACCGCGAACGACACCAGGGCGAGCACCGGGCCGGCGCGGTGGTAGGCCGAGAGCACGGCGCCGCCCAGACCGAGGATGAACGCATCGGTGATCAGCACGTGCTCGGCGGGCTTGTCGAGCATGTACCCCGACAGTCTGCTCGCGAAGCTGACCGCGAGCGTGCTGATGGCGATCTCGGCGATGCGTCGGTTGATGAAGTTCCACACGCCGTGCTTGCGCCACCACCAGAGGATGCCGCCCATCACCACCAGCACGAACGCGGCGACGATGGTGAGCCGCGTGGTGGAGGGCCGAAAACCCGGAAAAAACAGGCGCTGACTGAACAGGGCAGAGCTCAACAGCAGGCTCGCCACCGCGATCGCGCGGTGGGCGCGCGTCCGGTCGGGCGCACCGACGCGCGGGTCGCGGTCGAGCTCGAGCGCACGCATGCGCTCTCGTGCGCGCACCTGCTCGCTCTCGAGTGCCTTGGCGCGCGCCTCGGCCTCGGGCGCGGGCTCACGCAGCGCGGCGAGCAGCGCGAGCGCCGGCGCGGGGCGCTGACACCCGAGCTCGTAGTCGACCATCGCGAGCAGACACTCGCGCAGGCCGCGACCGGCGCTGGGGCTGTCCGCCCAGATCCGAAGCGCGGCCTCGAAGCCAAACCGCGTGCGCAAAAAGAGCTGCTGTAGATCGACGTCGCGGGCACGTGCGGACGCTCGTTCGCGAGACGGTGTGGTGCACGCGCGGTCGGCGAGCAGCAGGCACAGCTCGCGCAGCAGCTCGTCGGCCGCGTCGCTGAGTGTGTTGGCTGCGCGGTGCTCACGGAACGTGGCCAGCGCGTCACGCAGGTCGGCGGCGCTGGCGAACCGCTCGTCGGGCGCGCGTGCGCACGCCCGGTTGGTGATGGCCGCGAGCTCGTCGGGCACGCTCTCGGCGTAGGCGTGAGGCTCGACGTTCATCGCTGCGTACAACACCTCGAGCGCGCTCTCGCCCCGGTGGCGCGGCTCGCCGGTCAGCACCTCGTGGAGTGTGGCACCGAGCAAAAAGACATCGGTGCGCTCGTCGGCCAGGCCCTCGGCCATCTCGGGCGCCATGTAGCCGGGGGTCCCCACGATCGCATCCGACGGCGAATCGGACAGCCGCCGAGAGACGCCCCAGTCGAGCAAGTACACCTCGCCGAAGTCGCCGATCATCACGTTGCTGGGCTTGATGTCGCGATGGATCACGCCGCGGCTGTGCGCGAACGAGACGGCGTTGAGCACCTGACCAAAGATGTCGAGCTGCCGTTCGAGCGAGAGCTCGCCGCGGCGGATGAGCTCGTCCCAGGTGTCGCCCGACAGCCGCTTCATCACCACCGCTGGCCCGTGGCTGTCGCCGATCAGCGCGTGGACCGGCACGATGTTGGGGTGCTCGAGCTGACCCGTGATCATCGCCTCGCGCAGCAGCAGCAGGCTCGCCTCCATGTCGCTCGGGTCGAGGGCGCGCTTGATGGCGACCTCGCGTGCGAGCGGGACTTGCTGGGCGAGCCACACCACCGCCATGCCGCCACGGCCGAGCTGGCCCGAGATCTGATAGTCAGGGTCGAGCTCGCCCGGCTCGGCCAGCGGGTCGCTCGCCTGCGTCTCGAACAACAGACGTAAGCGCGCCGCTTGGGGGTCGAGCGTCTCGGAGACCGAAGCGTCGTGGCCGATGCCCTGGGCGGCCAGCGTGCGACGGAGTCGGTCGAGCTCGTCGCTGCTCACGGCACCGGCCAGCGGTCGTGCTCGTCGGTCGACGCGTCGTCGCGCCCTTCGTCGTGCACCGGGATGGACTCGCGTGTCTCTTCGAGCGAGCGCGCTTGTGCGACCACCGTGCCGTAGCGCTCGGCGTCGGCGACTTCGTAGAGGTGAAGCTCGTGGTCGTAGCCGAGCAGCTGCGCGTCACCTCTGGCCGGCACGCGCTCGCGCAGCGGGTGCTTGAGCGGGCGGTAGCCGACGCTGACCGGGATGTCGTCGACCAGACGCACGAAGCGTGGGCGCGCGTTGACGTCGAGCCGCGACTCGATGTGGCGGGCCAGGGTGATGGGGTCGAGCTGATAGTCAGGTCGCACCACCACCGACGCGCACGGCACCTCGTGCACGATGCCGGCAAAGCGCACGCCGTACACGACGGCCTGCTGGATCTCGCCCAGCTCGTACAGCACGTCTTCGACGGTGACGCTGGAGACCGGGCCCTTGGGCGTGCGGATCATGTCGGCCGCGCGGTCGACGAACCAGTAGTCGCCGTCGTCGTCGATGCGCAGGACATCGCCCGTGACAAACCATGCATCGCCGGGCGTGAATGCGCCGCGCAGCACGCGCCGCGACGACTCGTGTGGGTCGACGTAGCCGTCGAAGGCGGCCATGGGATTGCCCGCGTCGATGCGCGCGATGAGCATGCCCGGCTGCCCGGCAAAGCAGCTGACGAGCTTGCCGTCGGGTGCCTTGACGAACTCGCCGGACTCGAGATCGTACGCCGCCAGCGTCATCTCGGACGTCCCAGGCAGGGGCTTGCCGAGCGACCCCACCTTCTCGCCGGACACGTTGGCGAGCACCGCATTGCCCTCGGTGGTGGCGTAGAACTCGAGCACGCCGGTGTCGAAACGTTCTTCGAGGCGACGCCAGATGTCGATGCGCATGCCTGAGCCGGCGAACAGGCGCACCGGGTTCTTGTGTTCGCCATCGGCGGGCGGCGCGTCGACCAGCGGACGACACATCTCGCCCGCGTAGAACACCACGGTGGCGCCGTAGCGGCGCACCTCGGTCCAAAACAGCGCCTGGTCGAAGCCGTTGGCGAGCGCGAGGCGTGCGCCGCCCACCAACGCGCCGCCGACGGACACCAACAGACCAGCGGCGTGGTGCAGCGGCATGCAGCAGTAGACGGTGTCTTTGGAGGTGAGCGTGCTTGCCGCGGCTGCGCCGTACGCTGCGACTGCCCAGCGCCGGTTGGTGATGCGCGCGGCGCGCGGCTTCTCGTCCTTGCCCGCGGTGAACAAGATCAGTGCGAGGTCGCTCGCGCGGCCCGGGTTGGGGCTGTACCAGCCGGGCAGCTGCACGGCGTCGGGGTCGATGCGCTCCATATCGATCACGCCGGCGATCAGCTGGCGATCTTTGCCTCCGCCGCCCAGCACCAGCACCGGCCCGCCGAAGGTGTCGCGTCCGATCTGCGCGCGATCGGGATCGGTGATCAGCACCTCGACGCTGCCGAGCGCGAGCGCCTGCGGCAGCGCGACGCGCTCCCCTTCGGGGCTGATCAACACGGCCACCGCGCCGATGCGGCTGACCGCTGCCACCAGCGACAGATAGGTGGGTCGCGCGCTCATCAAGATGCCGACGCGGGTGCCCACCTTGACGTCACACGAGATCAGCCCACGCACGATGTGATCGACGCGCTGGTTGGCGTCTGCGTAGGTGTGCGCGCGCCCTTGCCAGAGGAAGAACGTCTGCTCGCCGATCTTGTCGGCCTGCTCGGCCAGCTCGCGGCCGACGCTGATGCGCGAGCCCTCGTGGATACGCTCGAGGCGCGCCAGCCGCGGCAGCTGGTAGCGCATGTTGTCGACCATGGTCGCCAGCTGGTGACCCACGCCGCCGAGCGACTTCTTGATCAGGTTGGCCGTGCCGCGCGCCGTGTCGAAGAGCAGCCGCGCGTTGTACTCGACGTCTTCGAAGTTGGCCTCGATCACGTCCTCGAGCGGCTCGCGTTTCTGTTCGATCAGCTCGACCGCGGCGGCGTCGCGCATCTGGGTGGGCTTCGGTGCCTTGTCCTCGAGCCAGCGCATCCACGACACCAGCGTGGGCCAGGTGTGCTTCATCGCGACCGAGCCGACGACCAGGCCGAAGTGGCCGGTGCGCAGGGGCACCTCGTACGTGGTGGCGTTGGGTGCCGCCTCGCGAATGGCGCGCACGGAGCTGGCGCGCGCAAACTCGTCGCGCTCCCCGTAGAAGTACAAGATGGGACAGCTGATGTCGGCCAGGGTCAGGCTGCGTCCGTCGACCACGAAGCCGCCTTGGCTGAGCCGGTTGTCGACGATGAACTCCTCGAAGAACGTGCGCAGCGCGGGGCCGGGCCAGTACACGAAGCCCTCGCCGTGCAAAAAGCGCCGGCTCGACTCGCCGCGCATCAGGGCCTCGCGGTCGTGCAGATGCGACACGAAGCCGACCAGCTGCTTGATCTCTTTGCGCATGCTGAGCACACGAAAGCCGATGCTGGAGAACGCGCCCGGCAGGCCCTCCATCGCGTCGAGCATCGCGCGTGTGGCGCCGCTGAGCGTGTCGATCACGCGCACGGCCACCTCGTCGCGCAGCGCGGAGTTGCGGTGCAGATCGACCGGTGCCCCAAACGTGATCAGCGACTTGATGCCGGCGCCGCGTCGATAGGCCGCGACCTGATAACAAAACATGCCGCCCTGGCTGTAGCCTGCGAGGTGCACGTCGCGGCCCGTCACCTGGCGCACGTGATCGATGGCGTGATCGACGGCCTTCACGTGGTCGTCGAGGGTGCGCGCGAGCCCGCCCTCTTCTTGCTCGGGGATGCCGAAGTCGACGACCCACACGTCGACACCCTCGGTCTCGAGCAGGCGCACGGCGCTGATGGGCGGGTCGATGTCGTAGACCTCGGGCGTCACCATCAGCGGCGGCACGAGCAAGAGCGGCGTGTCGGGCGAGCTGGAGCCGGGCTTGTGCGCGTAGTGGCGGAGCTTGTAGTTACGTTCGCGGCGCACCACCGTGTAGGGCGCGTGGACCTCGGGCGAGAGCCTGCCGACGCGCGCGATCTCGAGCGCGTTCTGCGCGCCCTTGGTCAGGTTGGTCCACAGCGAGCCCAGCCGACCCCGGCGCTCCGCATCCTCAGTCATCGTCTCTCCCGGGAAAAGGTCCGCCGTCTGTCTGCACAGGTAGTATGGCCGACAGCTTGCTGCCAGATCCGGTGGATGGTATCGGCGCTGCCTCTTTCTCCATGACCGAGCCCACGCGAGCGCTGTCCCTGTGCCCCATCGGGGTCGTCCACTCGCCTCATGGCGAGCGCGTGGAGGCACCTCGCCAGCCCGCGGCGGCGGCCGAGGTCGAGGGGACGGTCGAGCTGTTCGCCGGCCGCGGGTACGAGGACGCCTTGTGCGACCTTTCGACCTGGGATCACCTGTGGTTGGTGGTCTGGTTCGATCGCAACCGGGGCTTTCGGCCCAAGGTGTTGCCGCCACGCAGCGACCACAAGCGTGGCGTGTTTGCAACGCGCTCGCCCTATCGACCCAACCCCATCGGCCTGAGCGCCGTGCGTTTGCTGCGCGTGACGGGGCTCGTGCTGCACGTGCGTGGGCTCGATCTGCTCGACCAGACCCCCGTGCTCGATCTCAAACCGTACGTGCCGTACACCGACTCCATCCCCGAGGCCAACCACGGCTGGCTCGACACCAAAGGGCTGGAGGGGCACTCCGTACGGCGCGGCGATGCAGCGCCCGGAGCGCGCCCGCTCGACCCGGTGGCCCCGTTGCGGGTCACGTTCGCGCCGCTCGCGAGCGAGCAGCTCGCCTGGTTACGCGGCGCGCACGACGTCGCGCTCGCCGGGCGCATCGAGGCCCAGCTCGCACTCGGCGTCGCGCCGCACGCCTATCGCCGCATCAAGCGCGACGGCGATGGCTTGCGCCTGGCGATCAGAGATTGGCGCGCTTGGTTCCGTGTCGACGGCACGGAGGTCACGGTCGAGCGCATCGGCAGTGGCTATCGTCCGCGCGAGCTGTTTGGTCCCGAGGGCCAGGCTCCAGAGCTGCACCGGGCCTTCGTCGCGCGCTTCCCCGGCTAGCTGCGCTCACTCTGGCGGGCCAGCATCAGCGCGCGCAGCTCTTCGCGCGTGACGCCGAGGCGAGCCGCCGTCTGCCGCGCCAGGGACGTCTCTGCGACGCCCGCGATGAAGCGGTAGGTGGGGCGCTCGCGGGCGTCGAGCTCGACCTGCAAGAAGCGCAGCGGGGGGGCCTGCTCGTCGTGCGCGAGGGCTGCCGCGAACTTGAGGAAGTGCGTGGACACGAGGGAGGTCGGCGCGAGCTCGGCCAGCAGCTCGAGCACCAGCGCGAACAGCTCTTCGCCCTCGGACGGGCTGGTGCCCGAGCACAGCTCGTCGATCAGCACCAGCGAGCCTGCCTGCGCGCGCTCGAACAGCATCCGAATGCGCAGCAGCTCGGTGCCCAGGCGCCCCTCGCGTTGTTCGGCGTGCGCCGGCTGGGAGAGCGACGCAAAGATGCCTGGTACGCGCGCGACGACCGCAGACGACGCGGGCGCGTGCATGCCCGCCTGCGCGCACAGCTGGAAGATGCCGACGGCCTGGAGCAAACGGGTCTTGCCGCCCGAGTTGGGGCCGGTGATGAGCGTGGTGACGCCGCCCGGCCCGAGCTCGACCGAGCAGGGCACGGGCTTTTCATCGAGTGCGAACAGCAGGGGGTTGTACAGGTCGTGGATCGTCGTGGGTGCGCCCGTCTCGACCAGCTCTGGAAAACACAGCGGGAGGTGACGCGCGCGACACGCGTCGTGGAGCGACAAGCCCGAGAGGTACAGCTCCACGTCGCCCAGCAGCTGCAAGAGCGGCGGCAAGAACGCGCGCACGCCGTCGAACACGGTGTCGAGCCAGCGATCGAGCACCTCGTCGTTGCTGACACGGTAGCCCTTGAGCCAGAACAAGGCGCGGCTCAACCAGCGCGAGACGAGCGAGGTGTGGTACGGGCTGTGACGGTTCTCGCGCAGGTTCACGATGTGCAAGCTGCGCACTGCGCCATCGGCGCCGAGCGACACACGCAGGTCGGCCGCGGCTCGTTCGTTCTCGTACGAGAGCAGCGCGACGAGCTGTGCGTGGCCCTCGCTGGCGCGCACGTGCTCGGCGTAGGTCGCGATGCGCGAGAGCACCGAGCGCGCGTCGCAGAGCGCCGGTGCGCTCATCGCTTCGAAGGTCTGCTGGACCGCCTTGAGCACGTCGATGCGGCGACGCGCCTGCTCGCCGCGGATGGCGACGCGTCCTTCGCCCTCGAACAGCT
>JBEGTL010000385.1:0-7834 GCA_041179425.1 Pseudomonadota bacterium
TGTGGTCTGTACAACGGTGTGGCTGGTCTTTGTGCGGGCCACGAAACAAGCGAGCTACGCTCAGATCATGATCCACGTCTTGTCCGTTCGTTACGCTGGCGACTCGCGCATCGCGCTCGAGTTCGACGACGACACGCATGGCGAGGCCGATCTCTCTCCGCTCATCAATCGCGGAGGGGTGTTTGCCCCGCTGGCCGACCCCGCCTTGCTCGCACGAGCGTTCGTCGACGACGGCACCGTGTGCTGGCCCGACGACCTCGACGTTGCGACCGAGCGTCTCTACGCGCTCGCCCACGGACTCCCCACGCCCGACACGCTCGAGCAGGCCAACGCCAACGAGCTCACGATGCGCGAGCGCGAGCACGGCAGAGCGTAGCGCCGGGCGCCGGACCAACACCGCTACGGATAAACCCACAAGCGCTCTGCAATTCTCTCTTCGCTCGTGCGCCCAAAGGGCGAGCTTCGACGGCCGAGCGCGGGCTTTTTTATCGCTCGCGACCGGGCATCGTAGTCAGTGCAGGGTGCTGCGGGCGTTTCCGGGTGTGTAGGCCGCTGGCCACGGCATGGCCTGAGCGCTAGCGTGCCCGCGATGGCCCCGCGTCCCCCCGTCGACGGCGCGCCCGACGCGTCCTTCCGTTCCTTGCCGCTGCTCTCGGGCGTGGCCGATGGCTTCACGCGCTTGCCTGCGCCGCTGCGTATCGCGCTGTGCGTCTCGCTCGCGATCGGGCTCTACGCGCTGCTCGGGTTCAAGCTCGCGCCCACCGTGTTGCGCACGCAGGCCATCGCCTACGTGCGTGAGCACTACGGACGCACGCTACAGGTCGGACACGTGCGCGTGCACCCGTTCGCGCTGCGCGTCGAAGTCGACGACTTGATGCTGCCCGACGTGGATGGCCAGCCGATGCTCGGCTGGGAGCACGTGTCGGTGAACTTCGAGGCGCTGGCATCGCTCTGGCAGCGAGCCTACGTGCTGCACGAGATCGTGCTGCGCACGCCCAAGCTGCGCGCCATCTCGCGCGCCGATGGTTCCCTCAACCTCGCCGACCTCGGCAGTCGCAGCAAGGTCGCGGGCAAACGTGCGGCCGCGGCACCCCCGGCACTCACCATCGAGCGCCTGAGCGTCAGCGGTGGACAGCTGGAGTACGTCGACCGCGCGCGCTCGCCCGAGTTCGCACAGCAGTTTTCGCCGGTCTCGTTCAGCTTGCGCGACTTCCACACCACCGCCGAGGGGGGCGCGTTCGCCCTGTCTGCACAGAGCGCTCCCAAGGCGCGCTTTTGGTGGAAGGGCGACATCTCGTTGGCTCCGGCGCTGGGTTCGTCGGGCAGCTTTGCCGTCAGCGACTTCTCGGCGGCGACCGTCGCCGCGTACCTCGACGACGCGGTCCCGTTCGAAGTGTCTGACGGTCTGGTCGGAGTGGCGGGCACGTATCGAGTCAGCTTGCGCAACGGTCTCGAGGCCGAGCTACGTATGAGTAAGGTCCAGCTCGACGACGTCGCTGTGCACGCGCGCGGTACACCTCAAGACAGCGCGTCCGTGTCGTCGATCGCGGTGCACAACGCCACCATCAAGCTGCGCGAGGCAAAGCTGTGGGTCGACGAGGTGAGCGTGCGCGGCCTGAGTACGCGGGCCATCCTGGCGCAAGACGGCAAGCTCAACCTCGCGCGCCTGTTCACGCGCAAGGTGGCGGCCAAGCCTGCTGCGGGCCCCGACTGGGAGCTGCGCGTGCGTCGGTTCTCGCTCGACGACAGTGAGCTCGCGCTGGTCGACCGCGCGGTGGACCCACCGGTGGAGCTGACGTTGGCTCCGCTCTCGCTCGAGCTCACGTCGGTACACCTCGATGCCTCCGCCAGCGTGCCTTTTGTGCTGCGCACCACGGTCGACGAGCACTGCACGCTGCAGGCCTCTGGCACCGCAGCCCCTGGTACGGGTGCCGTGGCCGTAGACCTCGCGCTGCAACACGCGCCCATCGGCAAGCTGCAACCCTACATCCAGCGCTTCGCCGATCTGACGGTACGAGACGGTCTGCTCGACGTTCGCGGGAGTGGGTCCGTCACGCCCAACGCGGAGGGCCCTTCTACCCTCGCGTTCGACGGTGACGTGGTCGTCGAGAACCTCAAGACCACAGACAACCAGCTCGACCAAGCGTTCGTGGACATCGGGCGTCTCGAGCTGTCCCAGCTGCGCTACCGCAGCGCACCCGAGAGTCTGCACATCGTACGCGTCGGCCTCCACAAGCCTTACGCGCGGCTGGTGCTGAGCCGCGAGCAGACCCTCAACGCAGTGGCCATCTTGCACGGTGGCAAGCGGCCCGCGCTGGCGCCCGCAGCGGGCAGCCTGAGCCGCGAGCACCCGCTTGCCAAGCTCGAGCTCGAGCCCGTCCAGGTGGTGGTCGATGCGGTGGCCATCGACGACATGCGGCTCAGCTTCACCGACCACTTCATCAAGCCAAACTTCTCGGCCGAGCTCCACGACCTGTCGGGCACGCTCGATGCGCTGTCGTCCGATCCGGGCGTGCCGGCGCGCGTGGCGCTGACGGGCAGGCTCGGCTCGAGTGCACCCGTCAGCATCTCGGGCAGCGTGCGACCCTTCGCGTACGAGGCCGAGAGCGACCTTTCGCTGCGCTGGGACAACGTGCCGCTGGCCGTGTTCAACCCGTACTCGGGTCGGTTTGCCGGCTACAGCATCGTGCGCGGCGACCTCGCCAGCGCGCTGCACTACAAGCTCAAGAACGGCAAGCTCGACGCACAACATCACATCCGGCTCAACCAGCTCACCTGGGGCGACGCCACCGACACCAAAGAGTCGGCAGGGCTACCCGTACGTCTCGCCACGGCCATGCTGCGCGACCGCAACGGCGTCATCGCTCTCGACATCCCCGTCCAGGGCAAGCTGAGCGACCCCACGTTTCGTGTCGGTCCGCTGGTCTGGCAGGCGGTCCAAAACATCGCCGTGCGCGCGGCGACCGCTCCGTTCGAGTGGTTGGGCTCGCTGTTCGAGGGGGCCGAGCGCGCTCGCTTCGTCGACTTCGCGCCAGGCGATGCAGAGCTCAGCGCCGACGACAGCCACGAGCTACGTTCGCTCGCCAAGGCGCTGGTCGAGCGCCCCAAGCTGTGGGTCGACGTGCCGCTCGGCGTCGATCGCGAGCTCGATCGCACCGCCCTCGTCGAGCGCAAGTACGTGCGTGCGCTTCGGGCCACGACGCAAGCGGAGCTGTGGGGCAAGCGCAAGAGCAGCGCGTTCGGCGCGCTCGATCGCGGCGACAAGCTAGACGTGCTGGAGGCGCTGTACGAGAAGGTCACGGGCAAGGACCCCCAGCTGCCCGAGCCGCCCGAACCACCGGCCGGCAGCGGCTTTCGCGCACGCCGCGCGTTCCGCAGAGACTTCGAGATCGCGACGCTCGAACGTTTGATACGCGCCGCGATCAAGGTGGAGCCGAGCGAGCTCACCGCACTCGGGCTGCGGCGTGCCGATGCCATCGAGAAGACCTTGGTGGCCGGCGGCGGCGTCGACAGCGCACGCGTGCTGGTCTCGAGCGAGGGCAAGGTGTTGGGCCAAGAAGGGAAGGTCCGCTTCGAGCTCGCCCTCAAGTGAGGTCTCAGGTCTGCTCGACGAACACGCGGAACGAGTTGAGCTCGGACGGACCAAAGGTGGTGTAGATGGCCACGTCGGCGGCGTCGCGACCGCGTGCCATCAACACCCGCCCCACGCGGCGCGCGGCGTGTCGCGGGTCGAACGTGTACCAGCGGTGGTCGAGGTACACCTCCATCCAGGCGGTAAAGTCCATCGGGATGTCCGAGACCGGGACGTCGATATCGCCCAGGTAGCCGCTGCAGTAGCGCGCGGGCATGTTGAGCGCGCGGCAGTACGCGAGTGCGAGGTGCACGAAGTCACGGCACACCCCGCGACGCTCGTCTTGCGCTTCGACGGCCGAGCGCGTGGTCGACGCGTACTCGTAGCCAAAACGAATGCGGTCGTGCACGTAGCGAACGATGGCCTCGACGCGTGGCGCGCCGGCCTCGATGTCGCCGAACAACGACCAGGCGAGTGGGGAGAGCTTGTCGGACTCGCAGTAGCGGCTCGCCAGCAGGTACTGCACCGCGTCGTCGGGTAGCTCGTCGACGGGCACCGCGCGCGCGCCGTCTGCAGACGCGTCAGGTAGGCCACTGTCTTCGATGACGAAGTCCGTCTTGAGCGTGAGCACGCCGGCCGGCGCGACGGTGCGCGTGCAGGTGTTGCCAAACGAGTCGCCAAACGTGCTCAGCGGCACGTCGCCGTCGCTTGCGATGACGCTCGATGACACCAGGTCGCGAACACGTGACGGGTGCAGGCTGAGCAGACCAGTCAGGGGCGTAGACTGTTCGCAGCGCAGTGAGAACTCGTACCCGGCTCGGATATGCATAAAAACTAGCCTCGCAGTTGCGATCGAACTCGGTAGCCATGGCGGTCGCGCTCGCGCGGAGATCCTGCGACGTCAGTCCTTGCGAGGGGCCGCCAGAGGCCGCTCCCGCTCGACATCGTCGACCTTGTGCGCAGACCTGGACTGTGTGCTGTCCGCGTCCGGAGTCTGTTCTCCTTTTGCGGAGGTGCTGCGGGTGGCGCGCTCTGGTGCGGAGCTCGCTCTCTCCGGCTCCGCTTCGTGCGGCTCGGCATCATTGTCGCGGTCGTCGGTCTCCGCGTCGGGAGCGTCGGGCTGACAGTGCACGCTGACGCTCACCTTGAGTCCGAGGTTGTCGGCGGGGAAACCACGCCACGTCCCGGAGATGGGAATCGCATGGTAAGGGTCGCGCGCGACCGCCACACGAATGAGGCCGGGGTTGCTGGCGACGCCGTTGGTCGGGTCGAACTCGATCCAGCCCGAGCCCGGCAAAAAGACCTGCACCCACGCGTGCGTGTTGCCACCCCCGACGAGCGGCTCGTGCCGCCCTGGATCGTACAGGTAGCCCGACACGAAGTGCGCGGCCAAGCCGAGCGCGCGCGCCGCCTCGATCATCAGCACGGCAAAGTCGCGACACGTGCCGCGCCGCTTGGAGAGCGTCTCCATGGGCGTCTGCGTGCCCTTCTCGTAGCGCGCGAGATAGGTGAACTGGTGGTGCACGTGCTCGGTCATGCGGTTGAGCATGTCGAGCGTGTCGGTGGGGCCCTTGCTGCGTACGAAGCTGCGCGCCCAGTCGTCGATCACACGACTCGGGTCGTGGTGACCGCGCTCGATGGACCGCAGCAGGTCGGGCATGTCGTCCGAGGCGTAGGTGAACGGGTAGCGACGCGCGTAGCGCTCGACGTGGATGCTCGCGGCACTGAGCGGCGTGTGCTGCACCGTGACGGTGCTCTCGATCAGCAGCTCGCGCGCACGCGGACCAAAGCTGGCGATGGCCACCGCGTTGCCGAACACGTCGTGTAGCCAGCGCAGCTCGACGGGCTCGGGCTCGATGGTCAGCGAGGCCTCGATGAGACGCTGATCGAAGCTCTCTCGGGGGCGCACCATCAAGCGGTGCTCTCCGAGCGCGACCGGTTGGCCGTAGAGGTAATGCGTCCGGTGCTTGAGGGTGACGAGGGGCACAGTGGTGCACCATACGTCGTCCCGGCCGAGCAACCGGCTCGGAAAAAGATCATTTGTGCCCCGCGTGCTGCGCGAGTGGGCCTACGCAGGCTTCACGTTCGACGTGCTGGGCGCCACGGTGTCGCTCCTTGCGACGGGCGAGGTGCCGCTCGGCGCACTGGCGCCGCTGATCGTGCTGGGGCTGATCGTGCTCAGCTACCGCGGCTGGCACGAGCGTGAGCTCCGCCACGAAGGAGCCGCCCACAACCGCCCACAAGCGCCCAGCCAGTCCGCAGGCCAGCCCGCGTCTACCGCATTGATTGGTTAATGAATTAAATTGATTGGTCTCAAAAATACGCTATTTCGACGGCTTATCGCTGTGATTGGCCGATCGATCACTTCGGAAAGGGCGTGCCAGGCGGGACATGACTGGTTAATGATTGGTCGTGGAGGAACGATGACCAGTCCGACGCTCACCGAGAAGTACCAGGCCGAGATCGCCCGCCTCGACGCCGAGCACGACGACCTCGCGCGCATGTGGACCCAGGTGCCGTGGTTCGTGCTGTTCGCGGCGCTGAGCCCCGTCGTGTGGGCAGTCTGGGGCTGGGGCGCGGGCGTGGTCGAGCTGATGGTGACCGGTGCCCTCGTCGGCACGCGCGCCTACCTGATCGCGGTGCGGCAGACCGAGAACCGCTGGAACCGCACCAAGCTCGTCAACGACCTGGACGAGCAGCTGGCCGCTCCGAGTCTCGACGTGGAGGCGCGACAGTGGGTCCGACCGATGCCGCGCTCGTTGCGCCACTCGCCGTCGGCGGCCTGAAGCTCACTCGGTGGGGGCCGGCTTCATGTACGCGCCGACGGCGCCCTCCGGGACGAACGCGATCGCGTAGCTGATGGTTGCGTGCGCAACGAGCTGCGTCTGCCCTGCGCTGTACAGGCGCACCTCGCATACGCAGGTGCGCTTGCCGAGACGGAGCACCTGGGCCTCCGCGATCAGGTCGGCGTGCGCGGGCTTGGCCAAGAAGCTCATGTTCAAGTTGCTGGTGACCGACGCGGCCGCAGACAAGCCGAGGTTGTGCAGGATGCACGTCCAGGCCGCGAGGTCGGCGAGGCCCATCTGGGCCGGACCGGAGAGGCTGTCTCCTGGCCGCAGGTGCGCCCGCTTCGCGAGCAGCCGCGCACGAGCGGTGGTGTCGGTGACGTGCTCGACCACGAGGGTCGGCGTGCCGTCGCTGTTGGGAAACGCGTGCAGCAAAAAAGCGGAGATCTCTTCGGCGCTGGGCTTGGTCATCGCGTCCACCACGCTAGCGCGCCCGTCGGGCAAGGACCATCTGCGGCGCTCGGCAAGGGGTGTCTGCACGCACGAGCGCACGCGCTGACCTCGACCTCAGCTGCGCAGGATGCGGTACAGCGTGCTGCGCGCCATGTGCAACCGGCGAGCCGCCTCACTCAGGTTGCCGTTGGTGGCACGGACCGCCTCGTCGGCAGCCTGCTTGAGCACCAGCGAGCGCGGGCGGGCTTGTTCACTCCCTCGCGGAGGTCTGCTCGCGGCTCAGTAAGCACCAGCATCGCCGCATCCTGCCATGCTCCCCGTTGGAGTTCAGCAGTCAGACACCTTTCGTCAAACTCCGACGCAGCGCGTCGTGTAGCGAATCGCTCCAACCCTGTCTCTGTGCGCTTCAGCGGACACCCACTCCCACCCCAGCGCGTCCGCAAAAGCCGTTACGTTCCGCAGCGCCATGCCTGGAGCGGGGCTTGCTCTGCTCTCTCCAAAACAGGAGGTCAGCCATGACGTACGTCGCACCCAATCAGCCGGGATCCAAGGTCCGCTTCGAGTCGCGCTACGGAAATTTCATCGGCGGCGAGTGGGTCAAGCCCAAGTCAGGTCGCTACTTCGAGAACGTCTCGCCCATCAACGGACGTCCGTTCTGTGAGGTCGCGCGGTCGGATGCGGCCGACATCGAGCTGGCGCTGGACGCGGCACACGGGGCCAAAGAGGCTTGGGGTAAGACTGCCCCAGCTCGTCGTTCGGATGTCCTGCTCAAGATCGCCGACTGCATCGAGCAGAACCTGGAGATGTTGGCCATCGCCGAGACCTGGGACAACGGCAAGCCCGTGCGCGAGACGCTGGCCGCCGACCTGCCGCTGGTGATCGATCACTTCCGCTACTTTGCGTCGTGTATCCGCGCGCAAGAGGGCAGCCTGAGCCAGCTGGACGACAACACCGTCGCCTATCACTTTCACGCGCCGCTGGGTGTGGTGGGACAGATCATCCCCTGGAACTTCCCGCTGCTGAT
>JBEGTL010000386.1:0-7830 GCA_041179425.1 Pseudomonadota bacterium
GGCACCACCAGCGCGCCACGCGCGCCCCAGCAGGCGCCACCCGGCCGTACGTCCCGAGCTTCTGGAGGCCGCACCCGCCCTCGGGATGAAACGGACACGCGTCTAAAACTGCGCGCTCCCACGCGCGCTCAGCTACATACCGGTCGTCGGCGACCGGGCTCTGCCAAGGGTGTTGCATCGCCGATCGAGCCCGCACGTGGTCCAGACGTGCGGGCTCACTCCTTTTCGGCCGCGGATGCTTCCGCGACTGGGCGCCCCACGCTCAATTACCGGCAAGCTCGCCCGCTTTCGCCCAACGTCTCATGCGATCCAACGAGCGTGCAGAGCGGGCTGCCGCAAGCGTGATCACGAGCTAACCCGAGGCCCAACAGTTGGCCGCTTCGATGCGAGCGGAGAGCGAAACGCCCAGCTCACCTCGTTCGATAAGATACCCGCTAGCGGGACGCTTCGCTCGCGTGCTCGAGGATGCCGATGGTTTGGTCGAGCTCTCGTCGCATGCAGGACAGGCAGTCGAGCATGCTGAGCAGACCGCAGCCTCGCTTGGGCTGATCGGCCAAGCGCTCGAGGGCCGGCAACACGCGCGGGTCGAGCTCGTTGCGCATGGCACTGAGGATCTGCTTTTTTTCAGCGCAGCGATCGGTGAGCTCCAGCTCGGCGGCGAGCGACAAAAAGCGCGGCACGCCGCGGCTGCGCGTGATGCGTTTGGCCACGCTGCGGCGCGTCTCTCGACTCTTCGACGTGAGTAGCTGTTCGGACGGCTCGACGAACACCGCGGGCAGCACCGGCAGAGGTGTGCTGCGCACGGCGCGGGGCTCGACCGGGTCGTCGGCGATGGCGGGCTCGTCGCGCGCGTCGTCTTTGGCCTTGGTCTCACGTTCGGTGCGGGCTTCGCGGTCGTAGCGGGCTTCGCGAGCAGCGCGCGCTTCGCGTGCCTCTTGTTCGTCACGCTGGCGGCGTGCCTCGCGCTTTTGCGCCGCGCGCTGTTCGTCGGGGTCGACGGGTGCAATGGCCGCGGGAGGCTCGACCTCGGGCGCCAGCTGCGGCGCATCGTCGTGGCCGCCGCGGAGCGCGAAGAACAGGAACAGCGCGATGCCCACGGTGGCCGCCGCGAGGTGCCGGCGGTAGCGCTTGAGAAGTGCGAGGTTGGGCAGCGCGAACTGCGAGAGCGGCGACTCGGGGAGCGCGGCGATGCGGCGCAGTGCGTCGCGCACCTCGGCAGCCGAGCCCGGTCGCGCGCTTTTGTCCCAGGCCAACAAACGACCCACGAGTGCGCTCAGCTCGCGACCCGATGGCGCGAGGCCCAGCTCGAGCGCCGCCGGGATGCTCTTGAACTGCTTCGAGAAGATCTCGGTGATGGTGCTGCCGTCGAACAGGCGCTCGCCGCGGCACAGCTCCCACACGATGACGCCGAGCGCGTAGAGGTCGGTGCGATGGTCGACCTCGCCCGCGGAGGCTTGCTCGGGCGACATGTAGCCGGGCGTGCCGAGGATGGTGCCGGCCTGGGTGAGCGGGCGCGCATCGACACTCAGGCCTTCGGGCCGTCCTGCCAGGCTCGCGACGCCAAAGTCGAGCACCTTGGCCGCCTCGCTGCCGTCGCTGCGCTCCTCGAGCAGCACGTTGTCGGGCTTGAGGTCTCTGTGCACGATGCCCACGGCGTGCGCGGCGCTGAGCGCATCGGCGATCTGGGCGGCGATGCGCGCGACGCGGCGTGGGTCGAGCTTGCCGCCCTTGTCGAGCTCCTGCTGCAGGCTGTGCCCGCGTACCAGCGGCATGACCATGAACGCCCCGCCGCCCTCGAGCTCGCCGAAGTCGATGGCCGCGGCGATGTGAGGATGGTCGAGCTGCCCGGTGGCCAGCGCCTCGCGCTTGAAGCGCAGCAGCAGCTCTTCGTGCGCAGCCAGGTCCGGGTGAATGACCTTGAAGGCGACCCGCTTTTTGAGGTGGACGTGCTCGGCGACGTACACCACCCCCATGCCCCCCTCGCCCAGCTTGTCGAGCACCAGGTAGCGTCCCGCGACCACACGGCCGGTCCACTCGCCCTCGGGCACGAGCTCACTGCGGCGCGGACCGGACACAGCAGGGGCCTGCTCGGTCGTGGCCGCCAGCGTGGGTTGTTCGCCCAGGGCTGGTGATCGATCCTTCAAATCCGCTGCGCTGCTCCGGTCGCTCATGCGGCCTCGACCATACAACGCGATGCGCACGCAGGGAACCTGGGCGCGCGAGCGAAGACCGGTTGACCCGTCAGGACCGCAGACTAGACCGTGCCGCTGCCATGCCCATGCCGTCCCGTGCCCGCCATGCTTAAGACAAACAAGCTCGAAAACGAGCTCGCCCGCGAGCTGGGCCGCTGCATCGCCGACTTCGAGCTCATCCAAGACGGCGACCGCATCATGGTGTGCATGAGCGGCGGCAAGGACAGCTACACCATGCTGCACCTGCTCGAGCGCGCACGGAAAAAGGCCCCCATCTCGTTCTCGCTGCTCGCTGTGCACCTCGACCAGGGCCACCCGGGCTACGACGGGGCGCCGCTGCGCAACTGGCTCGAGAGCCACGGCTACGAGCACCGCATCCTGCGCGAAGACACGTACAGCATCGTCACCGAGCACGTGCCCGAGGGCAAAACGTACTGCGCCATGTGCTCACGCCTGCGCCGCGGCGTGCTGTACAACGCCGCGCAAGATCTTGGCTGCAGCAAGATTGCGCTGGGCCACCACCGCGACGACGCCATCGAGACCTTGCTGCTCAACCTGATGTTCACGGGGCAGCTCAAGAGCATGCCGCCCAAGCTGGTCAGCGACGACGAACGCAACGTGGTGATAAGGCCGCTGCTCTACGCCTCGGAGCCCAAGATCGCCGAGTTCGCCGCGCTGCTCGAGTTCCCCATCTTGCCGTGCGACCTGTGCGGCTCGCAGGACAACCTGATGCGCAAGCAGGTCAAGCAGCTGTTGGCGACGCTCGAGCAGAGTGCACCGCGCGTCAAAGAGAGCATCCTCGCCGCGCTCACCAACGTACGCGCGTCGCACCTGCTCGACAGCAAGCTGTGGACCCAGCTGGGGCTCAGCGTCGCGCCCGCACGCGGCGATGCGTTCGAGGGCGGCGTCGACGAGCCGCCGCGCCACGCGGGTGCCAGTCGTAGCCTGCGGATACTGCCTTAACCGCCCGCGCCTGCGCTATAGATGGCTCCCGTGCTCCACCCGAAGATGATCTGGTCGCGTGTCGCGCTCACCCTCGGCGCGCTTCTCGTGGGCGGTTTCCACAGCGCGCGCGCTCAGGATGTCGCCGTCGACAGCTTCCTACCGTCGCCCGATCAGTCGGGCTTCGTCGGCTTTGCCAGCACGCGCACGCCCGGGCCGTGGGGTGCCGACGGAACGCTGTGGCTCGACTACGGCTTCGGCACCTACGTCCAGCGTGGCCCCGATCCTGTGCGCCACCGTTTCGACGGCACGGTGTCGGCGCAACTCGGCATTCTCTCTCGCGGGGCGCTCGCGGTGCGCATGCCAGTGCTGTTCGTGCAGCGTGGCGAAGGTGTGGCAGGGGCGCCCGCGGGTCTCAGTCCCTTCCAGGCCGCGTCCGTCGGCGCGGGCAACCCGGCCCTCGACGGGCGCATTCGTCTACTCGGTGCCCCTGTGCGGCCCGACGGCAGCGTCAAAGACGGCGCCGCACTCGCGCTGCGTGGCGTGGTGCACCTGCCCATCGGCACCTCGCACGCGTTTTTTGCCGACGACTCGTGGCGCACCGAGCTGGCCGCCACCGCCGACATCGAGCTGTTCGGCATCGGCGCCGGTGTCGCCCTCGGTTATCGGCATCGTTTCGACGAGCACGCTGCCAAAGACGACGCGCTCACCCATGTGCTCCGCCTGTCCGCAGGCCTTCGACTTCCCTTGCCGTTGATCGCGCGCGCGCTGCCCGGACGCGTGCAAGAAGCGGCGCTGCTCGAGCTCGACGTGGGCACTGCGGCGCGCGACTTCTTCGCCAAGGCCAAGACACCCGTCGAGGGGCGCCTCGGCTACCGCATCATCGTCGGCGACGTGTTCAGCACGCTGACGTTCGGCGCCGGCTTCACCGATGGCATTGGGGCCGCGGACTTTCGTTGTCTGGTCGGCGTCGGTTACTCGCCGCGCCAGCACGACCAAGACGCCGACGGAGTGCCCGACTCGGACGACCAGTGCGTGCACTTGCCCGAAGACCGCGATGGCTTTCAAGACGCCGACGGCTGCGCGGACGACGACAACGACGGCGACCTGATTGTCGACGAAGACGATCAATGCCCGCTCGCGCCGGCCGAGCCGGATCGCGACAACGACGAAGACGGCTGCACCGACATTGAACCGTAAGGACCTGAGCATGGCCCCCGTTCGCGGTACTCTCATCGCACTCCTCACAGCATTGTGTCTCGCTGGCACGTTCGCCTGCGTTCCGCGCGGCGACGTCGCGCTCGACGGCGAGTTCACCGACGACTTCAACCGCACCGACATCGGCCCTTTGTGGCGCAACACGGGTGGGCCGTACGCCATCGTCGATGGTCAGCTCAAGATTCGTGGCGCGCGCAACAAACCCCTGTGGCTGCGCCGCACCCTGCCGCGCGACGTGTCCATCGAGTTCGATGTACGCAGCGAGAGCCCAGAGGGCGACATCAAGGTCGAGGTGTACGGAGATGGCGTCTCCAAGGCCAACGCCGACAGCTACAACGCCACGAGCTACGTCATCATCTTCGGCGGCTGGAGCAACACGCTCAACGTCATCGCGCGTATGGACGAGCACGCCGACGACCGGGTGGTGGGCGCCCGTCGAAAGGTCGAGCAGGGCCACAAGTACCGCATGAAGATCGAACGCAAGGGCGATACCATCAGCTCTTGGGCCGATGGCCAGTTGCTCGCCAAGATGAAGGACCCACACCCGCTCTGGGGTGCGGGCCACGACCACTTCGCGATCAACAACTGGGCGACGGAGCTGTGGTTCGACAACCTGAAGATCACGCCGCTATGAGGCGTTAGAACGGGACTGGTCCGCTCTCGAGTGTCTGCCATGAACGTACAAGAGTTCGACACTGCGCTGAGCGACCTCGAGACGCGCGTCGACCGCCTGCGCGCTCTGTACGAGAACTGGTTTCGCGGCTACGAGAAGCTCGAGCCCAGCGTCGCACGCAAAGACGTCGAGCGACGCGTGTACGGCCTGCGCAAAGAGCTGCCTCGCAACACCGCGCTGCGCTTTCGGTATCACCAGGTCTACCAGCGCTACACCACGCTGGCGACGTACTGGCAGCGCACGGCACGTCAGATCGAAGAAGGCACGTACCGGCTGCAGCTGCAGCGCATGAAGCGACGTAGGCCCGACGACGATGCGCGCACCATCGCGCCGCGCAGGCTCACGGGCAACGAGGGCGAGAGCCTGGCCCCACCCAGCTACGAGCTGAGCCTCGACGAGACCCTCGACGTACGCCAGCTGCTCGACGAGATCGACCTCGACCACGTCGCCCGCGCCATCGACGTGCCCGGACCGCACGTCGTCGTCTCGCCACCCGTCAGTGTCACGCCCGTGCCTGCGTCGGCGCGCACCAGCGGGCGCTTCGCTCGGCCCAGCATGGGGCCCAGCCCGTTGGATGCGCTCACCTCGTCCAAGCGGCCGCCTCCCGGCGAGGGGGAGGCCGAGGCCACGCCGTCGATTCCTGTCCCGCCTCACGACCGCGTGGAGAGCTTGCGAGCGCCGGGCACGCCGGTGCGGCCTTCGTTGGCGCGTCCTATCTTGGCTCGACCCAGCGAAGAGCCGCGCGTTCCGAGCGACAGTGATCCCATGCGTCCCACGGTGGCCAACAACAACGGCACACCGCCCAAGAGCGGCCAGACGTTCGCCAAGCCCGCCGCGCTCAAGGTCCCACCCCTCACGCCGCCGGCCATGCTCAGGTCCGCAGCGCCGGGGCCGATGCAGGGGCCAGCCACAGGGGCGGGTCACCGCATCATCCCGCCTGCACCGCCGCCGAGTGCGCCGGGCACGGGCCTGCACGGCTTGCCTGGTCGACCGCCGCCTCCTCCGGTGCCCGGCAGTGCGGGGGCACCCCGCCCGTCCATGCCACTTCCTCCGCTGCCCGGCGCCGGCGCGCGCCCGTCGCTGCCCACGCAGCCCACCGCTCCCCAGCCGACGCGCACTGCACAACCAACGACCGATCCGGCACCTACGCCTCGAGCACCCTCCGCACCGGCCGCGCGTCCGCCGCCGCCGTCCCTGCCAGCGGCGCGTCCGTCGCAGTCCATCCCCGCCGCGCGCCCGCAGCAGTCCATCCCCGCCGCGCGTCCGCAGCACTCCATCCCCGCCGCGGCGACGAGCGCACCGGCGCGCACGCCCGCGCCGGCAGCCCCCGCGCCCAAGCTGCCGACACAAGTGTCTGCCGCGGGGGGTGGCGGCGACGCGCTCAACGAGCAGCGCATGCGCCGCATCTACGACGAGTACGCGGCTGCTCGCAAAAAGAACAACGAGGGCGACGTGCGCTACGAGACGCTCGCCAGCAGCATCCAAAAGATGCTCCCGGACCTGAGCAAAAAGCACCAGGGCAAGCAGATCGACTTCGAGGTGGTGCTCAAAGACGGCCGCGTAGGGCTCAAGCCCAAGGCGACCTAGCGCGGCGTAGTGAGCGTGGGCAGTGCAGCGAACGCGTGCCGCCAGCCTACTCCGCCGACGCGTACAGCAGCTCGACGTCGCTGAAGTCGATCAGCGAAGTGCTCTGCCCCCGCGCCGCAAACAACATCTGCTCCATGCGCAGCAAGAGCGGACGTAGCGTGCTGCGATCGAGTGCACTGACCGCGATGCCGTCTTGGTGACGTGCGCGCTCTTGCGCCTCGAAGGGCTCGAGCGCGTCGGCCTTGTTGTACACCACGAGGCGCGGCACGCGGTCGAGGTGCAGCTCTTCGAGCAGCTTCTCCGTGGTGGCGATGTGATCGTCCACGTTGGGGTCGGCCGAGTCGATCACGTGCAACAACAGGTCGGCGTCTTGCGCTTCTTCGAACGTCGCGCGGAACGCCGCGAACAGCTCTTTGGGCAGATCGCGGATGAAGCCCACCGTGTCGGTGATGACCACCTCGCGCTCGCGCGGGAACCGGAGGCGCCGCGAGCGCGTGTCGAGCGTCGCGAACAGCTTGTCCTCGGCCAGCACGTCGGAGTCGGTGAGCGCGTTGAGCAGCGTGCTCTTGCCGGCGTTGGTGTAGCCGACGATGGAGACGATCGGCACGTCGTTGCGCCCACGCTTGCGGCGCCGCTCTTTGCGTTGCCGCGAGAGCTGCTTGAGCTCGCGCTCGAGGTGGTTGATGCGCTCGCGTGCGCGACGACGACCGATCTCGAGCTTGGTCTCGCCCGGACCACGACCACCGATGCCACCCGTGAGGCGCGACAAGGAGTCGTCTTTTTGGCCGAGGCGCGGCAACAGGTAGTGCATCTGGGCGAGCTCGACCTGCAGCTTGCCGTCTCGGCTCTCTGCGCGCTGCGCAAAGATGTCGAGGATGAGCTGGGTGCGGTCGAGCACCTTGAGGTCGGTCATCTGCGCGACCGCGGTGGACTGCGCGGGTGCGAGGTTGCGGTCGAAGATCAGCACTTCGACGTCGAGCTGCATCGCGCGCAGCACCACGTCTTCGAGCTTGCCGCGACCGAGGACGAACTTGGGGTCGACCTGATCGCGCACCTGCAGCACCGTGTCGGCCACCTCGACGCCCGCGGTACGTGCCAGCTCTTTGAGCTCGTTGAGCGAGGCGTGTGCGCGGTGTGCATTCTTTTTGTCGGTGACGTGCACGAGGATGGCGCGCCCGTCCTTGGCGACCAGGCGACGCTTGCGTGCCGCACGCGCAA
>JBEGTL010000387.1:0-7827 GCA_041179425.1 Pseudomonadota bacterium
CTCGGCTCTCTCGGCTCTCTCGGCTCTCTCGGCTCTCCTCGCTGCTGTCTCCGCTCTCTCCTCTCCTCCTTCTTTAAAACAGAAAAGCGAGCGCCTGCTGGCTGCAGGCCCCGTGGCGTGGTGGGGCTGCTCCCACGGAGTGCCCGGAGCCCCCAACGTCGTTCAGCACGAGTGATACGACCGCGCTGCGACCTCACGCAGAACAGGAAAGCTAGCGGCGAAGCCGCGTACGCGGACCACGGGTGTCAGCGAAGATTAGAGATGCGCCGGCCGCAGCCACCCCATGGCGGAGGAACTCCGTGGGAGCAGCCCCACCACGACGCGGAACGAGACAGAAGCAGAGCGTGAGTCAGCGGCGAAGCCGCGTACGCGGACCACCGGCATCAGCGAAGATTAGAAATGCGCCGGCCGCCAGCCATCTGATGGCGGAGGAACTCCGTGGGAGTAGCCCCACCACGACGCGGAACGATACAGAAGCAGACCGCGAGGAACTCCGTGGGAGTAGCCCCACCACCAAGCGGAACAATACAGAAGCAGGTCACGGAGCCCCGAGAGCGGGCAGAAAGGGCGCCACGCTGGACACCGCGATCAACACGATGATCACGATCTCGAGCAGCTCGAAGCGACGGCTCGCGGCGAGAGCTTCTCGTAGATGCCGTCGAGCACCTTGAGCTTGCGCTCGATGGCGGTGTCCCACTGCGGCAAGTGAAAGCGCTCCGACGCCACGCGGTAAAGTCGGGCGAGGTACTGATCGCCGAGCAGCTTGAGCGCGTTGTCGACACCTTCGAACAGCACCGCAGCATCGGCCTGCAGCTGCGACACTTGCCCCAAGTCGTTGGCGCGTGTGCTGAACGACGCGAGCCAAGAGCGCTTGCGGGTGAGCACGGTGTACGCCGCGTCGACGCCGCGATCGAGCTGCTCGTCGAGGTTACGCAGCTCGAGCAGCTCGGCGATGGTCAGCTCGAGCACGAGCCGCTCGTCCTCCATGTCCTCACCCACGAGCAGCGCGGCAAACCAGTCGATGAGCACCACCTCTTCTTGCACGTACGCGCACCGCATCGTCAGGGCGTCGGAGATCTCTTGATCGGACAGCGGCCCTGGCTCCGCGCGCAAGATGCTGGCCGTGGTGGCGGCATGGGTGGTCCACAGCTCGCTCACCGGCTGCCCGTCCGGGAGCCGCAGCTCGAACACCACGTAGTCCTCGATGCGCTCGCCGATCTCGGGCTTGTCGACGGCGGGCCGTATCGCGTTGAGCAGCTGCTCGGCGCGCCGGCGTGCATCGCGCATCAGGTCCGCGTTGTCCCACAGCAAATCGGACAGCGTGACCAGGTCGGAGAGCTCGGCGTCGATGGGGACCTTGTACCCGATGGTGGCCGCGCCAAACTCCCAGATCACCACCTCGACCGGGCCTTCGCTGCGAAACGCCCCTATCTCGACAGGGAAGCCGCTCTGCGAGACACGCGACGAGTGGCGTTGCAGCTGCTGCGCCTCGGGTGCACGACGTGGCTTCTTGAAGTTCTGTTGGATCTGGTCGGCCGCAAGCACCTGCTCGGCACGGGCGAGGTCGATGGCGAAGCCGAGGTCGATGGCTTGATAGACGTGACAAGTTCCGCGTACACGCACGCAAGCACCTTACTCCCAGAAGCAGCCGGTGCCCGCATTGCCGCGCAGCTTGTTTGGGCTTCTCGGCTCGCTCGGCCCACAGTCCCCGGCGGGGCACGTGACACCAGCGTGACGGCTCGCATTTTGCTGGCCAAGAGGCCATGCGCACCCTACAGAACCGCGCCCCGGTCTTTCCCCCGGCAGTAGAGGTCGATGTGAGCTTGCACGACGACGAGGCGGCACCCGGCTGGACCATCGCCAACAGCAGCGAAATCTATCAAATCAAAGGCTGGGGCGAGCCCTACTTCGGGATTAGCGAGCGCGGCACGGTCGAGGTCTCGCCAGACCCCGAGCGCCCCACCCGCAAGATCGACATGCACGAGCTCGTCAAAGACCTCGAGGCAAGGGGCCTCGACCTGCCTCTCTTGATCCGTTTCAGCGACATCCTGCAAGACCGCATCCGGCGCCTCAACCAGTGCTTCGGCAAGGCCATCAAGGACTACGACTACCCGGGCGTTTACCGAGGCGTGTTCCCGGTCAAGGTCAACCAGCAGAAGCACTTGATCGACGAAGTGGTCGAGTTTGGGCAGCCCTGGCAGTACGGCCTCGAGGCAGGCAGCAAGCCCGAGCTCCTGATCGCGCTGTCCGCGATCAGCGATCCCAACGGTCTCATCATCTGCAACGGCTACAAAGACCGCAAGTACATCGAGACCGCGCTCCTGGCGCAGCGCTTTGGCAAGACCGTGATCGTGGTGCTCGAGCGTATCGAAGAGCTCGACTTCGCACTGCAGGCCGCCGAGCGTACCGGCATTCGCCCCACGCTAGGAGTGCGCGCCAAGCTCAGCTCGCGCGGCATCGGCCGCTGGAAAAACTCCGCGGGCGACCGCGCCAAGTTCGGCCTCACCATCAGCGAGATCGTCGAAGTGTGCGACCGCTTGGGCGCGCGCGACATGCTCGACTGCATCCAGCTCCTGCACTTCCACATCGGGAGTCAGATCTCGAGCATCAACCCGATCAAGAATGCGATGCAGGAGGCGGCCAACCTGTACACCGAGCTGTCCAAGCTCGGCGCGGGCATGAAGTACATCGACGTCGGCGGCGGTCTCGCGGTCGACTACGACGGCTCCAAGACCGACTTCCACGCCTCCAAGAACTACAACATTCAGGAGTACGCCAACGACGTGGTGGCCGCCGTGCAAGAGGCTTGCACCAAGGCGAGTATCGCCTGCCCCACCATCATCAGCGAGAGCGGTCGCGCCATCGCGGCGCACCAGTCGGTGCTGGTCTTCGAGGTCGTGGGCACGTCCGAGGTGCGCTTCGGCGAGCCCCAAGACCCGGGCGCTGCGGCCCACCGTGTCATGCGCCAGCTGTACGAGACGTACGTCGGTGTGCAGCCCAAAAACCTGCGCGAGGCGTACCACGACGCGCAGCAGGGCAAGGACGAAGCCGAGAGCCTGTTCAAGCTCGGCTACCTGGGCATACGCGAGCGCGCGGTCGCCGAGCGCCTGTACTGGGCGTGCTGCGAGAAGATTGCCGTCGCAGGCAAGCGCCTCAAACGAGTGCCCGAAGAAGTGACCGAGCTCGAGCAAAACATGGCCGCCATCTACTACGGCAATTTCTCGGTGTTTCAGTCCATTCCCGACAGCTGGGCGATCGATCAGCTGTTCCCCGTCATGCCCATCCACCGGCTGGACGAAGAGCCGACCGAGCGCTGCACGCTGGCCGACCTCACCTGCGACAGCGATGGCAAGATCGATCGTTTCATCGACGTCGAGGACCCTAAGTCGGTACTCGAGGTGCACAGCGTCAAGCCCGACGAGGCTTATATGATGGCGTTCTTTCTCAACGGGGCCTACCAAGAGATCTTGGGCGATCTGCACAACTTGTTCGGCGACACCAACGCCGTGCACGTGCGCCTGAGCGACGACGAGGACTACGAAGTCAGTCACGTGGTCAAGGGCGACAGCATCCACGAGGTGCTCGACTACGTGGAGTACGAGCCGAGCGTTATGGTCGAGCGCGTGCGCCTGCAGGCTGAGCGCGCCAGAAAAGAGGGCCGCATCACCGTCGACCAAGTCAAGATGCTGCTGCGCCACTACGAAGAAGCGCTCGGTAGCTACACCTACCTGACCGACGATTGAAGTTCGGTAAAGGAGACCCAGTCACATGTCGCGGATCGTCAGCAAGTTTGGTGGTTCGAGTCTCGCAGATGCGGCCCAGTTCAAGAAGGTCCGCGCCATCGTCGAGGCCGATCCAAGGCGCAGCATCGTGGTGCCCTCGGCACCCGGCAAGCGTGTCGCGAGCGACGCCAAGCTCACCGACTTGTTGTACTTGTGCCAGAGCAGCGCCGCGCTGGGCACCGAGTTCAGCGCGCCGTTCGCCGTCATCCGCGAGCGCTTCCTCGAGATCGAGCGCGACTTGGGGCTCGATGCCAAGATGGGCCGACACCTCGACGCGCTGCACGATCAGCTGATCACCGGCGTCAGCAAAGACTACGTCGCCTCGCGCGGCGAGTACCTCAACGGCTTGTTGCTTGCGTCCTACCTCGACGCGGTGTTCATCGACCCGCAAGAAGCCATCGTGCTCACCCACAACGGCGGCGTCGACCCGGAGACCTACCGTCTCCTCGGCGAGCGCCTGTCGGACACCAAGCGGCGCTACGTGGTGCCCGGGTTCTACGGTCGCGATCACAAGGGTCAGGTCAAGACGTTCTCGCGCGGTGGCTCCGACATCTCCGGCGCCATCGCCGCGCGCGCCGCCAAGGCCGAGCTGTACGAGAACTGGACCGACGTGTCCGGCCTGCTGATGACCGACCCGCGCATCGTGCCGCACGCCAAGCCGATGGAAGAAGTCACCTACGCGGAGATCCGCGAGCTCTCGTACATGGGTGCCTCGGTGCTCCACGACGAGGCCATCTCGCCGGTCCGCGAGGTCGGCATCCCGATCTGCATCCGCAACACCAACGCGCCCGAGCACCCGGGCACGCGCATCGTCAGCAAGCTCAGTCCCGAGGTCGAGAAGGGCACCGAGATCGCGGGCATCGCCGGCAAGCGCGCGTTCTCCATGATCAGCGTCGAGAAGAGCCTGATGAACAAAGAGGTGGGCTTCGCCTACCGCCTGCTCGGCACGCTCGAGCGCTTTGGCGTCAGCTTCGAGCACTGCCCGTCCAGCATCGACAGCATGAGCGTCATCGTCGAGTCCGCACAGATCGACGACAAGGTCGAGTCCGTGCTCGACGACATCCGCAAGTCGCTCCAGCCCGACAAGCTCGAGTTCGTGCCCGCCATCGCCCTGATCGCAATCGTGGGCGAGGGCATGGCCAAGACCATCGGCATTGCGGCCAAGGTGTTCAACGCGCTTCGCGACGCACAGGTCAACATCCGGGTCATCAATCAGGGCGCGTCCGAGCTCAACATCATCGTGGGCGTCGTTCCCGAGGACTACGAAAAGGCCGTCCGCGCGCTGTACGGCGCCTTCGTGCGCGATTGACCTCGGGCGGGTAGCGGGGGCTTGGTTGCTGCCCCTCCGGGTTCGCTTTGATACACTCCGCCTGCGATGGCGTCCCGCACGTACCAGTCGCGTGCGGGTCGCCGCGTGCGAAAGGCTGTCACGTGAGCCGAACCAACCCAGCAGTCACGTGTAAGTCACCAAACACGCGGTGGGGAGCTCACGGGCTCGAGGGAGCGTTTCGACATCGGGCCGGCGCACGCTCGGCACGCGCAGGCCGTCGGTTGGCATGTGGCGTGCAGCCTGCCCTTGGTTGGAGACTTGTTGCCGTGGCGTACCACTGGCGCAGGGCTTTGTCGGCCGGCGTCAGAGGCCTGTTTCCAGGCCACTCAGCAACCAAGGGAGACACGACGTGCGCTCTTCTAGCTACCCGCCCTGTCCCTTGCTGGCCCGTGACCAAACGGACCCCTACGCGCAAATGCGCCACGGTTATCCTGGCGCAGCAGTGCGAACCCGCGGGGCGACCTCATGAGTACAGGCGTCGTCCCGACGGTACAACGACACCGCTCGCGGCGTGAGTGGCCCATGGACGACCTGGAAGACTTCCTCGAGAACGGCGCCGTAGGGCTGCACAGGGTGGCAGCAGACGGCGTCATTCTGTGGGCCAACCGAGCCGACTACGAGCTGCTCGGCTACACCGCCGAGGAGTACATCGGGCACCCGCTGGCGGAGTTTCACGAGGACCCCGCCGTGGTCCTCGAGCTGCTCCGACGCGTGACCGCTGGCGAGACGGTGACCGGCGTCGAAGCGGCCCTGCGCTGCCGCGACGGTTCGTCGCGCTACGTCATGATCACCTCGAGCGGGCACTTCGACGACCGCGGCCAGTTCCTACACACGCGCGGGTTCACGCAAGACGTCTCCGAACAGAAACGCAGAGAGCAGCGAGCGGCGGCCGAGCGCGAAGAGCTGCTGCGCACCGAACAGCACGCACGAGAGCGCCTGGCCGTGCTGGCCAAGGCAAGCGACGTACTCGCGCAGTCGCTGGACTACGAGAGCACTTTGCAGACCGTGACCGAGCTCGCTCTTCCGCTGCTGGGCGACTTTGGATTTTTCGACATCCGTGAGGGCGAGGAGGTGCGACGGTTCGCGCGCGCTCATGACGACGCCGCGCTCGAGGCCGAGCTGCACGAGACCAAAGCAGCGGCGCTGCTGTGCGAGGACAGCAGCCTGCGCGCGCTGTCGTGCGACCACGCTGGACTGCACCCCAACGTAGATGACGCCTGGCTCGCGCGCGTCTCGACGACGCCCGAGCAGCTCGACCAGCTCAAGCGTCTGCACTTCAAGTCGATGCTCACCGTGCCCGTCGCCTACCGCGGCGAGACCTTGGGCTGCTTGACGCTGTTTTTTTCGCGCACGGGGCGTCGACACACCGTGCACGACCTGACGCTCGCCGAGGAGCTCGCACGTCGCGCCGCTGCCGCCATCGTCAACGCGCGCCTGTTCAAAGAGGCCCGCGACGCGATCGGTGCACGCGATGACTTCTTGTCGATGGCAGGGCACGAGCTGCGTACGCCTCTCACGGCGCTGCAGCTTCAGATCTTGTCGATCAGCAAGATGGTGCTCCTGCCCGACGGCGCCGAAAAGGTCGCGGTTCGCGCCGAAAAGGCGGGCCGCAACGTGCTTCGCTTGAGCAGCCTCGTCAACGAGCTGCTCGACATCTCGCGCATCAGCGCAGGCAGGCTCAAGCTCGAGCGCGCGCCGATGGATCTGACCGAGGCCACGCGCGAAGTGTTGGCACGTCACGCCGAAGAGCTGGCCAAGAACGGCTGCACGCTCAACTTCGTGAGTGAGGGCGACACGAACGGCACATGGGATCGCACGCGGGTCGAACAGATTGCACACAATCTACTGGCCAACGCCATCAAGTACGGCACGGGCAAGCCCATCGACGTCCGGCTGGTGCGCGAACAACACGTGGTGCGCATGGTGGTCGTCGACCACGGCATCGGGATCTCGCCCGAAGATCAGCAGCGCGTGTTTCAACGCTTCGAACGCGCAGTCTCGTCGCGCCACTTCGGGGGCCTCGGCCTGGGACTGTGGATCGCTCGTCAGCTGGTCGACGCACACGGCGGCTCCATCCGCGTGAGCAGCGAAGAAGGTGCTGGGGCGACCTTCGAGGTCGAGCTACCTGTGAACCTCCCCGAAGAGGTGCACGCGTGAAGGGCGGCGGGCCCGTGTTGTTGGTCGAAGACGACCTCGACATCGCAGAGGCCATCCTCGATGTGCTGATGGATGAAGGCTACGAAGTCGCGCACGCGACCAACGGCCGCGAGGCGCTCGAGCTGTTGCACTCGCAGCCCAGGCCGTCGGTCATCTTGCTCGACTTGATGATGCCGGAGATGGACGGGCCCGAGTTCCGCAGAGAGCAGCTGCTCGACCCCAAGCTCTCGAGCATCCCGGTGGTGGTGTTGTCGGCCGATCGGCTAATCGCCGAGAAGGCGCACGAGCTGGGCGTGTGGGGCTACCTCACCAAGCCCTTGCAGCCCGACCAGCTCGTGTCGATCCTCGAGCAGACAACGTGTGCTTTCGGCACGCGTGCGTGACGAGGAGCATTGCAGGAGGCAGGCTCTGGGCGCGGCCCAGCGCTCCATGGTCCTGGCAGCTGCCTGACGAGCGCGCGAGCCCGGCGTGCGCCCGTGCGCCGGCATGACGCGGCACTCACGCGAGTATGCACGCCTCGCGGTATCGAGCGTCCGGCCTACGCCGAGGCGGGCGCTT
>JBEGTL010000388.1:0-7823 GCA_041179425.1 Pseudomonadota bacterium
ATCGGCGCCACCCTCAGCATCGGCGACTACTTGGTGCCCGCGCTGATGGCCACCTTCATGCGCGAGCAGCCCGAGGCGCGCGTCACGCTGCACGTGGCCAACACGGCCGAGATCGCACGTCAGGTGATGAACTTCGAGCTCGACGTGGGCATCGTCGAGGGCGAGCTCATCGAGCCCGAGCTCGCGGTCACGCGCTGGCGTCCCGACGAGCTCGTGGTGTTTTGTGCGCCGAGCCATCCTTTCGCAAAGAAGCGGGCCCTGACCGACAAAGACCTTACGAGCGCGCGCTGGATCGTGCGCGAGCCAGGCTCGGGCACGCGGCAGGCGTTCGAGCGCGCCATGCACGGACTGTTGGCCGACCTCGACATTGCCCTCGAGCTCCAGCACACCGAGGCCATCATGAGCGCCGTCAAGGCGGGCCTCGGTCTCGGCTGCATCTCGCGCATCGCGCTGCAAGACGCCATTGCGCACGGCACACTGGTTGGCTGCCGGGTGCCGCAGCGCAGCTTTCGGCGCCACTTCTTTTTTGTGCTGCACAAACGCAAGTACAAGAGTGCGGGCGTGCGCGCGTGGCTCGAGCTGTGCGCGCGCGCCAAGAGCAGCTAGCAGGCTCAAGCTCGCATACGATTGACCACGCGCAGCTTGTTGGTCACGTCGAGTGCCGCGACCTTGTACGCCTCGGAGAGCGTGGGGTAGTTGAAGACCGCGTTGACCAGATAGTCGACGGTGCCGCCGCAGCCCATCACGGCCTGTCCGATGTGCACACTCTCCGTGGCGCCCGTGCCGAACAAGTGCACACCGAGCAGCTTGCGATCGGTTGGCGAGACCAGGAGCTTGAGCATGCCGTGGGAGTCACCCGCGATCTGTCCGCGCGACAGCTCGCGATAGCGCGACACACCGACCTCGTACGGGATGGACGCGTCGGTGAGCTCGGCCTCGGTCTTGCCCACGTAGCTGATCTCCGGGATGGTGTAGATGCCGATGGGCATGTTGTTGCCCATGGTCGTGACGGGTTCGCCGAACGCGTGGTACGACGCGAGGCGGCCTTGCTCCATCGAGGTCGCCGCCAGTGCAGGAAAGCCGATCACGTCGCCGACCGCGTAGATGTTGGGCACGCTGGTCCGGTAGTACTCGTCGACCTTGATGCGACCGCGATCGTCGACCTCGATGCCCAGCGCGGGGAGGCCGAGGCTGCCCGTCGCACCCAGCCGGCCGGCCGAGTACATCACCGCGTCGGCAGGGATGGTCTTGCCACTCGCGAGCACCGTCAGCGTGCGGTCGTCGTGCTCCTCGACGGCAGCCACGGTCTCTTTGAAACGAAACGTCACGTGCAGCGCGCGCAGGTGGTACTGCAGTGCTTGCACCACTTCTTCGTCGCAGAAGTCGAGCATACGATCGCGTCGCTCGACGACCGTGACCTTGCTGCCGAGCGCCGCAAAGATGGAGGCGTACTCGATGCCGATCACGCCCGCGCCCACCACCACCAGCGAGGGCGGCACACGCTTGAGGTTGAGGATGCCGTCGGAGTCGACCACGTGCAGGTCGTCGAACGCGATGTTCGCGGGCCGTGCGGGCTTGGTGCCGGTGGCGATGACGATGTTGTCGGCGCTGACGCGCACTGCAGTGCCCTGATGTTCGATCGAGACGCTGTGCGCGTCGATGAACGAAGCCGCACCGTAGAGCAGGGCGACGTGGTTGCGACCGAGCTGGTCTTGCACCACTTGGTGCTCTCGCGTGACGACGTGAGAGGTGCGCACGTTGAGATCTTCCATGCCGATCTCGCTCTTCACGCGGTAGCTCTGTCCGTACATCTCACGCTGCGACATACCGGTCAGGTACATGACCGTCTCGCGCAGCGTCTTGGACGGAATCGTGCCGGTGTTGACGCACACGCCGCCCACCACGCGGGCGCGCTCGACGATGGCGGCACGTTTGCCCAGCTTGGCCGCGGCGATGGCCGCCTTTTGACCACCCGGGCCGCAACCAATGACGAGCAGGTCGTAGTCGTACAAGCTGGACCTCCAACCGCTTGCTTTATCAGGTTCGCATTGCAGGCTCATCTCTCAGGGATGACGGGAGATCGATCATGAACACAGCGAACCTGCTCAGCTACGAGCTGTCCGACTCCATCGCCACCATCACCATGGACGATGGCAAGGCCAACGTGATGTCCGGCGCCATGCTGGCCGCGCTGGGCGATGCCTTCGATCAGGCCGAACGCGACGCCAGCGTCGTCGTGCTGACGGGCAAGCGCGGGCTGTTCTCGGGGGGCTACGACATGGCCGTGTTCGCGAGTACGCAGGCGGAGATCGCGCGCGTGATCCGCGCGGGCGGAGAGCTCGTCTACCGCATCCTCAGCTTTCCCAAGCCCGTGTTGATCGCCTGTACTGGACACGCCATCGCGCAGGGCGCCTTCATCCTGCTCGCGGGCGACGTGCGCATCGGGGTCAGCGGCGACCGCAAGATCGGGCTCAACGAAGTCGCCCTCGGGCTGACCATTCCGTTCTACGGCATCGAGGTCGCGCGGCAGCGGCTCACGCCGGCATGGTTCAACCACGCGTGTGTCACGGCGGCGCTGTACGATCCCGAGACCGCGCGCACGGCAGGCTTTCTCGATCAGCTGGTCGCGCCCGACGAGCTGGCCGCGGCCACGGCACTCGAGGCCAAACGTCTCGCGAGTCTCAACGCCGGGGCGCACGCCGCGGTCAAGCTGCGCGTACGCAAGACGGCGCTGATGGCCATGCGAGCGGGCATCGACGCGGAGTTCCCCGTCCCGGGCGGGGACTGACGCGCGCGCCGTGCCGCGTACCGTCGCAGACGGGCCTTCGCCCGTTCAGGCGACCAGCAGCGCGGGGGTCTCCTCGGCCATGACGTAGACCGCAGCGACGGGGGTCACGACGGCCGCGAGGACAGCGCTGAGGAGCGCCTTGGAGAGCACGAAGGTCGGCAGCGAGACGTGCGAAGCGCCCACCAGAAGCAGCGTGAACAGGATGGCCGGGATGAGCACCACCGCGCTCAACAGAGCCAGCACCAAGGAGCGGACGAGCAGACTGGTGGGCAGCCAACGTAAGGCCGGATGGTCGGCAGGTGACCAGCCCAGCGTCAACAGACTGCCTCTGCGCACCGTGCGCCGCACCAGCGGTGAACAGATCAGGCTGGTCATGAAGGGCAGCACGAACGACGTCGCACACAGGTCGATGGCCATGCCCGGGTCGCCCCAGACCGAGACGTGCGTGGCCGACGAGCGGCCGAACGAAAACCACCCGATGAGCGCGTTGAGGACCAGGTTGACCAGAGCCGCTCCGATGAGCTGCTCGGTTAAGAGAAAGCTGCGCTGGGGTCGGGAAAACAGCATGTCGATCTCGCGCGCCAAGGGGGGGGCAGTAAGGCGAACGAGTCTGATGTAGCCGAGTCACCGTGACTGCGTCGACCGCAATCGTTGTCGAAGTGATGTTCCCAGTGCGTCGCATGCGTGTCGTCCTGCGCTCTACGGGCAGGGGTCATCACCGAGCCGCCCCGCGCTTCTCGTCGCGATGAAAAAAAGTGTCCGAGCTCGAGCTGCGCTGCGGCCGGCGCGAGGTCGCCCGCGCACACTTCGACGCTGCCCTCCTGCTCGCTCGCAATCGGGCCGAGCGCAGGTTCCTCGAGCAGCGTCTCGCCTGCTGCCAGCAGGTGGACTGAGTGTCGTCCCCATCGTGGTGCGCGTACCCTTCGGCACGTCGTGGCTCGGGCTCCGTGTTGTCCTACCCGTGCGAGCGCGCGCGCCGCGAGCCCGGTCGCACGTGTATCCTGGTCGAGCATGAGGTTCGACCCACTCATCCGCATGTCCACGGCCTGGACGTCCGTGTTCGGTCGCTTTGCCATCCACCTCTTCGAGGGGCGCGTCACGGTCGAAGACATGGAGCTGCTGCAGACCATCGGGCAGCAGTGGAACGTGAAGCACCCGGGCAAGCGCGCGGAGCTGGTGGTGGTGCTGCCCAGCGACACACGGATGACCAGCGAAGAGCGCGCGCGTATGGCCAGGCTGATCAAGCTGGGCGAATCCCACCGTGCGGCGTCGGCCACCGTCATCCTCGCCGAAGGCATCCTTGCGTCGATGCAGCGCAGCATGCTCACGGGCATGATGATGCTCGCGCCCGCTCCCCATCCCGCCAAGGTGTTCGGGTCGCTGCAAGACGCCGGCAAGTGGCTGTTTCCCCACGTGCAGGCGCTGTCTGGTCCGCAACTCTCTCAGGTCGAGTTTGGCGAAGCGCTGGACAGTCAGCTCGCGGCGTTCAGGGCGCGCCCAGATCGGCTACTCATCAAGGCGGGTTGAGCTACTCAGGGCACTTCGCGCACATCGACCTCGGGCGTGCCCACCACGTCTGCGTAGCGCACTGCCCAGGTCACCGCGTCGAGCTTGGACGGAAACTCCAGCAGCATGAACCCTGCGATTAGCTCCTTGGACTCGGCAAACGGGCCATCGACGACGCTGCGCGCGCCGACCGCACCCTTGATGCGCGTCCCCTTCGCGCTCGGCAGCAGCGTCTGCGCGGACACCAACACCGAAGCCTTGGTGGCCGCGTCGAGGACTTGCTGGAGCGCGGCGGTCGGCGCGGCTCCGGACTCGGCGGCCGCGTCGGCCTTGAGCAACGCCAGCACGCGTAGCGGCACCTCGCCCTCGGGCTTGGGAACCATCCCGAGATCCCAGGCCTCGGTGATGGGCCCGACTTCCACATCCACGTTGCCGGCAGCCTTGCCGAGGCGTACGGCCCACTCGATCGCCTCGGGCATGTTTTTGACCGTCAGCGTGGCGAACCCGGCGAGGAGCTCATTTTTGCCGGTGAAAGGGCCCGTCTCGACGAAACGTTCGCCGCTCGCGAAGGTGATGCGCGCACGCCTGCTGCTGGCTCGTAGGCCGGCTGCATCGATGAGCGTGCCACTCTGGATGGCACCCTGAACGAGCGCTCCCACGTTCGCGATCAGCTCCTGGGAGGGCATCTCCTCGGCTTCGCTCTGCGCGCTGGACTTGTGCATCACCATGAATTTCATTGTTCGATCTCCGTCGAGGGGGGCTCTCGGCCGCGACACAGGCCTGCTTTCCTAGGCGACGAACGGCCGCTCGCCAAATCGACGCGCCGGCAGAAAAAAGTGGCCGCCACTCGACCCGTTCGCGCCCGTGGTAAAGACCTGCGCATGTTTACGCGCGCCGTCATCCCGTCCCGCTTCAATGGTCCACCCACCAGCGCCAACGGTGGGTACGCGTGCGGCCTCTTGGGTACGCTCATCGGCGACAGTGCCGAGGTCACGTTGCGCAAACCTCCGCCGCTCGACCGTGAGCTGGGCATCGAGGTGTTGGGAGAGGGCGCGGCACGAGAGTGGCGCCTCGTCGATGGCGACACGCTGATCGCGACCGGACGCGCCGCCGAGCCCGACGTGACCATCCCCGCACCGCCCAGCTTCGAGAGCGCCCTCGAGGCCGAGCAGGCGTACGAGGGTTTTCGGGCTCACCACTTCCCCACCTGTTTTGTGTGTGGCACGCAGCGTGAGGTGGGCGACGGGCTGCGTCTGTTCACGGGCAAGGCGGGCGACCGCGAGCTCGTCGCAGCGGGCTGGACGCCTGAGCCCACCGTGGGCAATGCCGATGGCAACGTCGACCCCATCGTCGTCTGGAGTGCGCTCGACTGCCCGAGCTACTTCGCCGGTAGACTGCGCGACTTTGGCCGCGTCGCGGTGCTCGGGCGCATGACGGCCACGCTGCGACTGCCCATCCGCGTGGGAGCGGCGTACGTGGTGGTGGGCTGGCCGATCGGAAAAGACGGCCGCAAGTGGGAAGGTGGGTCGGCGATCTTTACGGCCGAGGGCGAGCTGTGCGCCTTTGCGAGGGGCCTGTGGATCGAGCTCAATCAGTGATTGGTGAGGCGGGCCTTGGCGGGCTTGGACCCGCGCTGCGCTGCACGCTGCCACGACTCGGTGGCGCTGGTCGTGTCTCCTGAGAGCTGTTGTGCGTCGCCAAGCATCAGCAACGCAGAGCCCGACTTGGGGCGCAGCTTGGCGAGCGCGCTTGCGTACTTCAGCGCCGCCACCGCGTCGTGTTCTTTTAGGCTGAGCTTGGTGAGCGCAGAGAGCGCACGCGTGTGGTTGGGGACGATGGCCAATGCGGCCTCGAAGGTCTCCTTGGCCTGACTCGTGCGACCCTTCTTCAACAACGCCTTGCCCTGACGTGCGAGTGCTTTGGCGCGCGCCTCCTCGTCGGACGACGCCGCGTTGTCTGCTGGTTCGTCTGCAGACTCGTCGTCCTCTTCGCCATCGTCGGCTGCCTGTGTGGCCGGCAGCGGCTGCGCGGGCGCAGCGAGCACGTCGGCAGCAGGTGCAGCGTTGGGCGTGGGCTCGGCGCTGGGTGCGGGCTCCGCAGGCACGATCGCGGCTGGAGCGGGCGTGACTACGTTGGTCGGTGCCGCGACGCCAGGCGTCGGCGCGCTGGTGTTGTTTGGTGGTGCGCTAGACGTGAGCGCAGTCGTTTGGAGCGGCGCGCTGTGCACGTCGTCGGCGCGGCGCGAGAACGTCACCGTCACCAGCGTGAGAACGGCCGCTCCGGCGACGAAGACCAGCGGCTTGAGGTAGCGCGTCGATCGCTTGACAGGGGGCGTGTACGACGTCGCCTCGGGTCGGTTCGACAACACTTGATCCAACGCGCGCGTGCGCTCGGCCTCGGCGCGAGCCACGGCCAGGAACGCCTGCTCGTGCGCGGCCGTATCGAACGCACCACTTGCGGTCTTGTCGTCGAAGTCTTCGTACGGAGTCACCGCCAGAGGCACACTGGCCGGCGGCTGGGGCGGTGCGGCAGCGGGAGTCTGCGCGGGAGCGGCCTCGGCTTGATCATTGGAAGGCGGCGGAGCGAGACCGGCGAGCAGCGTCGCGTCGCGCCAGCTCACTGGCTCTTGAGGAAGCGACGCGCGTCGTGCAGCCGGCGGCAGCGCCGTGCCCACGCCCATCAGCGTACGCGGACGAACGCCACGCGACGCGTTGAGCACGGCGGCGGGCGCAGGGAGTCCCTGTGCGGCCCGCGGCCGCGAGCTCTCACGAACGTCGCGACCGTGGCTCGCCCCGGCCAGCGCGGTGTCGAGCGGGCACATGATGTTGGTGACGGCGGGGCGCTCGACGATCTCCGCGTGCACTACGCCCTGATCTTCTCGCAGCAGCACGTTGAGCGCGGCGGTGCCCAACAGTTCGTCGCCCGTGGCGCCCACCTGACCGCCGCGTGCGCCGACGACCAGGCCATCCGAGGTGTCGACCTCGAGCACGAGGGAGCGTGTGGTGAAGCGCGCGCGCCAGCTGAGGCCCGACTGCACCAACACGCGCAGCGCACGTGCGGGGCCCACCGCCTCGAGTGCAACCTCGAACAACGGCGGCACACGAGCGCGTGCCACGGCTGCGTCGTACTCGGCGCACAGCAGCTGGATCTGCGCGCACAGACCTGGAACGTCGTGCGACTCCAAGCCCGAGCCCGGCAGCACCTCGGGTGCGGACAACAACAGACAGGCCCAGCGCAGCTGCGGGTGCTTGAAGACGGCCGCTGCCGTGGCCCAGCCCGCGCCCGTAAAGTGCCGCGGGTCCGTGACGATCACCTCGGGGTCGAGTGCCTCGGCGCGAGCGAGCAGCGCGGGGTCGAGGCTGAGCACCGCCACCTGCGCGCCGCGCATGCGCAGCGTCTCGGCGAGCGCATCGGCCCCACCGGGATCGGGATGCAGCACACCGACGCGTCGGCCCGAGAGGGACGCCTTTTTTCCGGCCAAACGAAGCGCGTCGCTGGCGATGGTCGCCATGCGCGTCGGCACGCGCAC
>JBEGTL010000389.1:0-7799 GCA_041179425.1 Pseudomonadota bacterium
AGCGAGCGCAGCATCTGCTCTTGCTCGCGGGCGTGGCTGAGCGACAGCTCCTGCGTCATCTCGCCGGCTAGTGCCTCGGCACGCCGCCGCAGCGATGCACTGGCGCTCAAAATGCAAAACAGCAGCACGTTGATCACGAGTCCTGCCAGCAACACGCTCGAAGGCTCGTAGCGGGACACCAAGTTGCCGAAGTTTTTGCGACTCTCGAAGTGGACGTTCCACGGGCGGCCCCCCAGCTCGATGCGACGGTCTCGCGTGAGCGCCGGGTCTGCCCGCTCGAGCCCGACGGGGCGCGAGGTGAAGAAGGGCGGCGAGCCTGGCTCGTTGATGGTGTAGTCGAGGTCGGTAGGGCCGTGGCCCAGGATGCCGCCCATGAGGTCGGCAATGCGCAGCGGGCTGTACACGAAGCCGATCGGGTAGGTCTCCTGCAAGCTCGGGCTGGTCTGCAGCGAGCGAAACACTGGGAGGTACAACAGACACCCGGGGGCGTCGTCGTGACTGGCGTTCTGGATCAGCCGCACGATGCTCGACATGCTCGTGCGACCGGTGCGCCACGCGCGCTGCATGGCGTCGCGACGCTTGGCCTCGGAGTACATGTCGAAGCCGAACGCACGTAGGTTCTGGTCGTTGAAGGGTTCGATGTAGATGATGGGCGTGTACACGGTTCGCGCGCCCGCGGGATGGACCGTGAAGTCCGAGAATCCTTCGTTGCGCACGCGCTCGATGGTCGTATCGAGGGCCGCCGCGGGTACCAGCTCGGCAAAACCGATGCCCTGGATGCCCGGGAAAAATCGCTCCAGCTCGAGGTGCTGGAAGTAGAGCCGAAACTCGTCGCGAGTGACATCCTTCGAGGCCAGAAAGAGCGCCACGCCACCGCGCAGCACCGACTCGTGCTGGTCCATCCGCTGCACGATGGTGCTCGCCAGCTGCTCCGTCCTGAGCATGAACTGGTCGTGTAGCCGTCCGCTCACCGAGCGCCTCGATACGTCCCAAGCCAGGACCGTGAGTAGGACCGAGCAGGCCATCACGATCCACGCGAGAGGAGTGCGCCGCCGCCAGTCGAACCTCACGCTCAGGGCTGCCAGCTTGCCTTCCACCCGGAGCTCGCTTTCCGTCGTGAACTGCGGGCGCTTTCTGACCGCGCAGTGTCTGTTCCGCCGAAGGGCGGTCTTGCATCCTATTAGGTGCGAGCCACGCTCGATTCAGCAAGCGATTCGTGGCAAGTGCAAGAGGGCTGGCAACTATGACGGGGCGCCGGTCTCGTGGCACTCTGGGCACAGCGGGTCGATGCCTTTGTCGCTCACCAAACAGACGTCCGATGCCGAAGGACCCTCTGTCCTGATTGTGGAAGATCAGCGCTTGGTCGCAGCCGATCTTGCCATCCAACTCAGGAGCTTTGGCTATCGCATCGTGGGCTTCGCCAGCAACGGACTCGAGGCCATCGCCAAGGCTCGCGAGCTGATGCCGAGCGTGGTGTTGATGGACATCAACCTCGAGGGTGAGATGGATGGCACCGAGGCAGCTCGGCAGATCCGCGCGTTCTCCAGCTGCGCCATCGTGTTCCTCACCGCGTTCTCCGATGTCGCCACGCTCGAGCGAGCCAAGCTGGCAGAGCCCGGCGGCTACGTGGTCAAGCCAGCCTCCCCCGTCGAGCTGCGCTGCGCCGTCGAGGTCGCGCTCTACAAACAGGTGAGCGAGCGACGTCGCGCCGAGGACGACACCAAGCTCTTCGATCAGCAGCTCGGGCTGGTGCGTGCACGGGTGGCCGAGCTCGAGTCTGCCTACCGCGAGCTCGAAGCCTGTAGCTCCACGCTCACCCACGACCTGCGCAATCCGCTGCAGGTCATCGCCGGTGCTGCCGAGATGCTCGAGCGCACGCAGAGCGAGCAGCTGTCCCCGGTGGGGCGCGTGTTCCTCGGGCAAGTCGGCGCCGCGGCCGACCGTATGATGGAGCGCCTGAGCAGTCTGCTCGAGGTTGCCCGCGACGCGCGCGCCGAGCTCTCGCTCGAAGACGTCGAGCTCAGCAAGCTCGCGCGAGAGGTGTGGGACGAGCTGCGGCACGCGGTGCCTCGGGTGCGCTGCACCATCGCGGACGGCATGCACGTACGCGCCGATAGAGTGCTCTTGCGGCGCGTGCTCGAGAACCTACTCTCCAACGCCATCAAGTTCAGCAGGCAAAGCAGAGAGCCGGAGCTCGAGGTTGGCGTCGTGACGGGCGAGCCGCGGAGCAGCTACTTCGTGCGCGACAACGGCGTGGGCTTCTCGATGAAAGACGCCGAAGGGCGTCTGTTCTCGCCGTACGGCCGCCTGCACGACCAGAGCAGCTTCGACGGCACCGGGCTCGGCCTCTCGGGCGCGCGACGCATCGTCGAGCGACACGGCGGTGAGATGTGGGCCGTCAGCGCCGAGGGCAAGGGCGCCACGTTCTTTTTCTCGCTCCCGAGCCGCTGAGCGTTTGCGCTAGGCGTGCTTTGCGCCGCCAGCGCAGCTCCGCGTGGAGCGAGCGCGGCGGCGCGTTGGCTCAGTCGTGAAGCGGGTAGCCCGCCGTGGTAGGCGTCTTGCCGCCGACGGTGAGCACCTTGACCGTTGCGTTGACCTGTTCGGCAAGCGCGTAGGTGATCGCGCCGGGCAGCGATGCCACATCCGTGACCACCAGCTGCGCCTGAACAGCTCGGAGTGGGCCCCCTTTTGGTCGGAGTTCGTGCACGTGGTCCGCAATGCCGTCGACCACGGGCTCGAGCGCGGCGCCGCGCAGGGGCGCGCCACCATCTACCTCTCCACCAAGCATCAACACGGTCAGCTGGTGGTGGAGCTGAGCGACAACGGCCGCGGCGTCGACTGGGCGAAGGTCGCGCGCAAAGCTGAAGAGCAGGGGCTTGCGCGCGCGACTCGCACGGACCTGGTCGAGGCGCTGTTCAGCGATGGGCTCAGCACGAGGGACGAAGCCACCGAGTACTCGGGACGCGGCGTGGGGATGTCGGCCGTGCGCGCGGAATGCGAGGCGCGCGGCGGGTCCTGGCGGTCGAAGACCGGCCAGCACCGCTGCGTTCAGCACTTGGTACACTTGCCTCGCTGTTACCAGACCCGCGCGCAAGCGCAGATGCGTCTGCAATCTTCCGATCCTATTCGTGAACAGGACGGCTCAGCGGTTCATTGGTACTTCTCGAACCTGCGCGATGGTCTGTATGCTCGATCGCACGAGTGAGTGAGTCGCGGGGGTGACTCACTCTGCGTGGGACGCGTTCCCACTCGTCGAGTCTAAAAGCAAAGAGTGCCTCAGGCTTGAAGGTCGCGCGGGACGACGTGAGCGACGGCCGTGTGCCGTTGCAGAGGAGGTTTCCATGGGGGTACGGCAGATTGCCTGGTTGGGCTTGGCATCGGCGTTGGTTTCAGGCTGCATCTTGGATGACAACCGCTGCGGCGAGAATCAGGTCGAGATCAAGAACCTGTTCGAAGGCTGCGGCTGCGCGCCCAATGCGGTGCCGAATGCGGACGGAGTTGGCTGCGCGCTCTGTGGCGCCAACGAGGTAGCGACCGCAGGAGCTTGCACGTGCGCTGCTGGCTACAGCCGCGCCGCAGAGATGGCGGCCTGCCTGGTTGCGATGGACGCGGGCACGCCAGTGGATGCTGGCGGCAGTGCAGATTCGGGCGGCGGGAAAGTGGTGACTCCATGAAGGCGCGTCTGGTCGCATGCGCACTGTTGGGTGTTGGTTTGACCCAAGCGGTCAGCCCAGCCAGCGCACAGGAGCCGGTGTTGCCCGCTGTCTCCCCTGCCGAAGCCACCGCGCCATCAGCCCCCGAAGCTGCAGCTGTAGAGCCTCAGCCAGGTCCGGTTGCCGACGCTGCGCCCGCGGAGGAGGCCGAGCTGACTGCCGCCGAGCTGGCAGCCATGGGGTTGTCGACGGCGGGTGAGGGCCAGTCGGCGTCTGCGGTGGACACGTCGCTCAAGCTGAGCGGCTTTGCCGACGTCGGAATGATCTCCCCGGCGTTGCCGAAGAGCTCCCCCTGGAACGGAGGGCCGCAGCTGAACAACCGGAACACCTCCCTGTTTGTGGGAAACTTCAATCTGTATCTCAGCAAGAACCTGACCGAGTCGATTCGGATGTTCGGGGAGGTGCGCTTCTTGTTCCTGCCGAACGGCTCGCCCGACAGCAGCTCACCCGCGGGCAAGCTCGTCAACGCCAGCGCCGCCGACTACACTGACTTCAACCGCCAAGTCCAATGGGGCGGCATCAACATCTAGCGCCTCTACATCGAGTGGACTGCCCACCGCGCTCTCGTGTTTCGCGCGGGTCAGTACCTGACCCCGTACGGCATCTGGAATGTCGATCACGGTTCGCCGACGATCATCGCGGTGCAGAGGCCGTTCATCATCGGTCAGCAACTGTTTCCCGAGCGTCAGACAGGCATCGAAATCTTGGGCCAGTTGGATGCCAGTGCCCAGCACAGTTTTGGCTATCACCTGACACTCTCGAACGGCACCGGACCGGCGAGCGCCTATCGGGACCTCGACGGCAACAAGGCGGTCGCAGGGCGTGCTTGGTGGCGCTTTGACGGTTTTGGCGAGCTGCGGGTGGGCACTTCTGCTTACTACGGTCGCGATACCGCCGCGACGCAGGTCCCGGGCCCCGCCAGCGACGGGATGCACATCAAGTACACGGAGCACATCCAGTCGTCGTACGACGTTCTTTCGCTCGCGGGAGATCTGAAGTGGACCTACGGCGGCTTGCTCGTCCAGGGCGAGGTGGTCACGCAGCAGCGCAAGTATCTCGAAAGTCATCGGACCGGCGCGCTCAATCCGCTGCTCGGCCGGTATCTCGCGCCAAACGACAAGCTTTCATGGGGTGTATACGGCCTCATCGGCTATCGCTTCGAGTGGTACGGCATGATGCCCTACCTCCTCGTGCAGTCCTTGGAAACGAACGACGTTGGCACGTCTGGAATGCTCAGCATCATCGCGTGGCACGTGGGCCTGAACGTACGTCCCATCGATGCCTTGGTGCTCAAGCTCGAGTACTTGGAGGGTCATTTCCCGGAAGACTTCATAGTTGGAGGCAAACCGGCCCGGCTGCTGCAAGCTCAGATCGCGTGGGCATTTTGAGGAGAACGACAATGAAAATGCCCAGCTTTGCCGTCCTCGCCATTCTGCTCTGCGCGCTGGCTAGCCTGCGCCTCAGCCCTTCGCTCGCCGGCGCCGCCCCCGAGCCCATGGTGGTCGTCGCCGGACTCGCGTTTCCCGGCAACGACATCGCCTTTGCCAATCTCAAGAGTACCTTTCGCGGTCAGTCGGTCTCGATTGGAGGCAAGCACGTGATCCCGATCAACCATCCGCTCGACTCGCCGCTGCGGGTCGCGTTCGACCGGGCGGTGCTCAGCCTCGAGCCGGCCGCCGTTGGACGGTTCTGGGTCGACATGCGCATTCGTGACGAGGGCAAGCCGCCCACCACCGCCTCGTCCTCGGAGCTCGCACAGCGCATTGCCGCCTCGCTGCCGGGAGCTATCACGTACGCGAACAAGGCGCTGCTGAACGCCAAGCTGAAGGTGCTTACCATCGACGGCAAGGCCGCTGGCCAAGCTGGCTACGCTCTCAAGTAGCGAGCCTCGCAGATTGTCGGCGCTCGAAGAGGTCACCGGGTACGTGCAGTTCGAGGGGAGCGAGAAGGTCTCTACTCTGGATCTCGCAGCACGTGACCGAGGTCGACGGACTGATCAGACCGGCGCGAGCTCCCCCCGGAGACTGCGACCTGCGCTGCAGATTTGCGCGGTTCAAAGGAGCGAAGCCGAAGAACTTTTAGCCTCAGATCCCAAACCTGGACCTGACTGTTCCGCGATGGGACTATGACAGGCTGGGCATGAGCGACGCGCGCGGACGGCGCACGTTGGTCAGCGAGGCGATGCTGGTCCGACGCTCGTCGATCACGAAGCGGAACACCGTGCCCTGGTGAGGCACCGACTCGACTTCGATGACGCCACCCAGCTCGCGCACCACCTGGCGCAGCGCGGCGAGGCCCACACCGCGTCCGGAGACGTCGCTGGCTTCGTCCTTGGTGCTGACGCCGTCGCTGAACAACGCTTCGATCAAGTCCTCGCGTGTCTCGTTCGGAAGACCGCGTCCTCTCGCCTTGTCGCGCACGCGCTCGCAGTTCACGCCCTGGCCGTCGTCGCGCACGCTGATGATGAGCTTGCCCTCGAGCCGCCGCGCGGAGAGCCCGATCGTGCCTGCCTCGGCCTTGCCGGCGAGCAGACGCGTCTCGGGATCTTCGACGCCGTGGTCGAGCGCATTGCGCACCACGTGCACCATGGCGCTCCAGAACGGAGCCAAAGCGTCGCCGTCGAGGCGAATGCCGTGGTCTTCGATCTCGAACTTGGGCTGTGGCTTGTTGAGGCGCTCGGCGACGGCAGACGACTGCCGGGCCAGGCGCTCGAGCCTGCGGTACACGGGCTCGCGTTTCCAGTCGGCCAGCGTGGCGTTGATCTCGCGAGAGACCGCGCCCGCTTGTGCGCGCGCCGCCAGCGCGTCGATCTCACTGACGTCGAGCGTAACGACGTTGCGCTTGGCGCCGCCGAGCAGCCAGCCGATGCGCGCGATGGTGCGCTTCCAGGCGTCGACCAGCGCGCCGCGCTGGACCGAGTCGAGTGCCGCGCCGCGCTCGATGAGGTCGTTCTCGACCTGGTGCGCGAGCTCGGCGTACGCCTCGAGGCCGTACATGGCGCAGTTGCCCTTGAGGGTGTGCACGAGCCGCTGCTGAACGACGGGGTCTTGCTCGTCGCGCAGTGCACCCACCAGGTGCGCTGCTTCCATCAAGAACTCTTCCACGCCAGAGCGGTCGTTGGCGATGCGCTGGAAGAGCGTGATGAGCTCTTTCTGTTCGCGCTCGGCGCGCTCGCGAGCCACGGCCGCGGTCACGTCGCTGACGATCACGAGCAAACGATCGGGAGCTTCGGGATTGCCGATGGGCGTGTAGGTCGCCTCGAAGGTGCGCTCGCCCGCGCTGAAGCGCGACGGGAGCTGATAGAGCAGGAGCTCCACCGGCATGATGCCGTCGCGCAGCTCGGTGAGGCCCATGTCCAGCTGCGACACGAAACGAGCGGCTTTGTTGCGCAGGTAGTCGCTCAGCGTGGAGCCGTTGGCCGGCGTGCCGAACCAAGTGTCGACGATGGCCGAGCGTTCGTTGGCCATCTTGCCTTGGAGGTCGATGGTGATGAAGCCCTGCGCCACGTTGTCGAGCACCAAGCGCATGCCCACGTTGCGCTCGTCGAGCTCTTTGGTGCGCTCGTCGACCTTACGCTCGAGGTTACGCGCGTAGTCAGACAGCTGTGCGTCGCGCAGCGCCACCGCACCCGCAAAGAAGCTGACGATGACGGTGCCGAGCAGCAACGCGCCAAGACCGCCGGTGAGCGTGGTGTTGGAGGAGCGGTCGAGCAGCGCCTGAGCCTCTTGCAAGCGCCGGGTGGTCACCACCACGGCGACCTTCCCGATGGGTGCGCCCTCGATCTGCGCCTCGGCCCAGCTGACCAGGTAGCCGGGCGTGGCCTTCATGGTGCCAGGCTTGCCGACGAACAAGTCGGTGTCGGGCGGCGTACCGTGCTTGGCGATGACCTTGCCCGTCGCGTCGATGGCCACGATCGCCTGCACGTCTTTGGACTCGGCGTACACGCCGAAGGCCTTCTGCACCATCTCCGTGTCGCCGATGGCGAGACCGAGGTCGGTCGCACGCGCGAGCTCTTGCGCACCGCGTTGCACACGCCACTCGAGGTCGGCGCGGACCTGTGGACCAAAGCGCTCGGATAGCCGCTGC
>JBEGTL010000390.1:0-7775 GCA_041179425.1 Pseudomonadota bacterium
CGCGCAGTGGCCTACCGACCTGGCGCGCGCCAGCGGGCAGCACGCAGTTGCTCTGGTCTTCGACGTTGACGAGGTGGCGGCGCATGTCGCTGCCCACACCCAGCTCGACGATGGCGTGGCGATCGTCGCCCTCGACCATGGCCACGACCCGGGCCGGACCCTCGAGCAGGCGCTCTGGCTGCACGGTACGGGCGATGGGCTCCCAGGTACAGCCGACCGGCACGAGACAGAACAGGCTGCCGATCAGCACGGCGACCACGGAACTCAGCAGCGGCGGGGCCAGCAGACGTGTGGACATGCAGCTGGGTCAACGTCGCATGTTCGACGAACGGAAACAATGCCAGAACAGGGCGATTTCTCGCATGCTTGGCCCGTATGAGTCCTTGGGAATTGGCGCCTTCCAGGCCAGAGTGGGGCCCCATGACGAGTCTGTTCATCGAGCAGCGCCGCGGCTTCGCCGTCGAGGCTGTGCACGCCATCGACGCCGTGTGTTGCGACGCCTCCGGAGACGTGAGGGTGCTCTCCGGAATCGACACCCTCACGACCTTTCGCAGTGCGAGCAAGCCCTTTCAGCTGGAGGTCTCGGTCGAGCTCTTGTCCGAGGCGCAACGCTCGCACCTGAGTGCGAGTGACCTGGCGCTCGGTGCCGCCAGCCACCACGGCGAGCGCTTCCACATCGATGCGCTGTCGCGCCTGCTGCCCAAGCTGGGGCGTGAGGCGAGCGAGCTGTTGTGTGGCGTGCACCCTCCCATCGACCAGGCCAGCGCACTCGAGCTCTACGCACACGGCGAGCTGCCCTCGGTGCTGCACAACAACTGCGCCGGCAAGCACGCTTTTATGGCCACCGCCAGCCACGCACAGGGCTTCGATGCGGACTATCGCCCGGCGGCCCACCCGCTGCAGCAAGCGATCCAGGAGCGGCTCGCTGCGCGTACCGACTACGGGCTCGCGGGCAGCGTGGTCGACGGCTGCGGTGTGCCCTGCTTCGTGGCCAAGCTCTCGGCGATGGCGCGCGCCTACGCCGCGTTCGCCAAAGAGACCAAACATCGCGGGCCATCCGCACTGTCGGCCATTGGTCGAGCGATGCGCGATCACCCGCTGCTCGTCAGCGGCAGCGACGCGTTCGATGGCTGGCTGATGCAACACTCCAGCGGCATCGCGAAGATCGGCGCGCTGGGCCTGATCTGCATCGCGGTCCCCGAGCGGGGCCTGGGTCTGGCCGTCAAGGTCAGCACGGGTAGCGAGCCGGTGCGCGCGATCGCCACGGCGGCCGTGTTGGGGCGCTACTTCCCGGGCGTGCTCACCACGGAGCTGCCCGCTCGTTATCGCCTCGTGCACAACCTGGTCGGCGAGCAGGTCGGAGAGATTGTCGCCCGCTTCGTCGACTGAGCGTGGCGGTGCTCGCGACCCAGGGGCCGGAGTCAGCGGCGCGACCCGTGTTTCAGGCGTCTTGAGGCGGGCTCACGGGCAGAATCGGGGCCCACAACAACCGGAACAAGAGCTCGTCCGGGATGCGTACGCCTTGCTCTGCAAAGAACAGGGCGTTGACCTCGAGGCCCTCGTGGCGCTCCCCGACGAACAAGATGCCCTCGCCCTCGGGGTTGTACCCCAGCTGGACGATCGCGTTCTTGCGCCAGACGCCCGTCTCCCCGACGCGCAGGTCGTCGGGCAGCGTGTAGAAGCCCTCGGCAGGGAGGCGGCGTAGGGTGCGCTCCCAGAGGGGGTCACTGAGCGGCGTGATGGGCTCGCCCCAGTACCAACGGTTGTGAACGTTGCGGCCCGGGCGGACCACGAACTGTCCCCCGCCGTTGCGTGCGTCGCCTACGTAGACGAGCGCGTTGGCAGGGACACTCTGCGGGTCGAACGGGTGCGCTTGCGTCGTGCGATAGAGGCCGGCTGTAAGAGTCATCGCGCGGGAGGATAGCTCAGCGCGCAAGCAGCGGCGCAAGGAAGCGGCCGGTGTGCGACTCGATGTTGCAAGCCACCTGCTCGGGGGTGCCCTCGGCGATCAGGAGACCGCCCCGCTCGCCGCCCTCGGGCCCGAGGTCGATCACCCAGTCCGAGCACTTGATGACGTCGAGGTTGTGCTCGATGACCAGCACCGTGTTGCCCGCGTCGGCCAGCTTTTGCAGCACGTACAGGAGGCGGTGGATGTCGGCAAAGTGCAGGCCGGTGGTGGGCTCGTCGAGGATGTACAGCGTCTTGCCGGTGTGGCGCTTGCCGAGCTCGCGGCTGAGCTTGACGCGCTGCGCCTCGCCGCCGCTCAAGGTGGTGGCTGGCTGGCCGATCTTGACGTAGCCGAGCCCCACCTCGACCAAGGTCTCGAGGATACGTTTGAGCGTGGGGTGCGCGCTGAACAGCGCGAGGCAGTCGTCGATGCTGGTGTCGAGCACCTCGGCGATGGTCTTGCCTTTGTAGCGGACCGTGAGCGTCTGCGCGTCGTAGCGCTTGCCCTCGCACACGTCGCAGGGAACGTACACGTCCGCCAAGAAGTGCATCTCGACCTTGACCACGCCGTCGCCGGTGCACGCCTCGCAGCGCCCACCCTTGGTGTTGAACGAGAAACGCCCCGGGACAAAGCCGCGCGCGCGCGCCTCGGGGAGCTGCGCAAACACGTTGCGGATCTCGTCGAACGCCTTGGTGTAGGTGCCGGGGTTGCTGCGTGGCGTGCGACCGATGGGCCGCTGATCGATGGCGATGACCTTGTCGAGCGCCTCGAGACCGTCGATGCCCGTGTGCTTGCCGACGCGTACGTTGGCGCGATGGAGCGAGCGCTCGAGCGACGGCAACAAGATACCGTTGATGAGGGAGCTCTTGCCTGCGCCGCTCACCCCGGTGACGGATACGAGGCAGCCGAGCGGCAGCTCGACGTCGACCCCGCGCAGGTTGTGCTCGGCTGCGCCGCGGATGACGAGCTTGCCCTTGGCGGTGCGCCGCACGCTCGGCACCTCGATGCGTTTTTTGCCGCTGAGGTACTGTCCGGTGAGGCTGTCCTTGGCCTTGAGGATGCCGGCGGGTTTGCCGCTGTACAGCACATGCCCACCGAGCACGCCTGCGCCCGGGCCGAAGTCGACCAGGTGATCGGCGGCGCGGATGGTGTCTTCGTCGTGCTCGACGACCAGCACGGTGTTGCCCAGATCGCGCAGTCGCTCGAGCGTGCCAATCAAGCGCTGGTTGTCGCGCTGGTGCAGGCCGATGCTGGGCTCGTCGAGCACGTACATCACACCCGACAGCTCGCTGCCGAGCTGCGTGGCTAGGCGCACGCGCTGCGCCTCGCCGCCGCTGAGTGTGGGGCCAGCGCGGTCGAGCGTGAGGTAGTCGAGACCGACGTTGAGCAAGAACGAGAGGCGACGCTCGATCTCGCGCACCGCACCCTCGGCAATGGGGCGCTCGTTCGGGCGGATGGGGAGGGCTGCGATGTGCGCGTGCGCGCGCGCCACCGTGAGCGTGGTGACGTCGGCGATGTTGGCGTCGCCGATGCGCACCGCCAGCGTCTCGGCGCGCAGGCGCTTGCCACCGCAGGTGTCGCAGTCGCGCTCGCTCATGAACTTGGTGTAGTGCTCGCGCATGGCCTCCGAGCTGGTCTCGCGATAGCGGCGCATGAGGCTGTTCAGGATGCCCTCGAAGCGCATGCCCCACGAGCCTGCGTTCTCGCTGCCCTCTGCGCCCCAGGTCACCTTGATGCGTTTCTCGCCGAGCCCGTACAGCACCTGATCGCGCTTCTTTTTGGGCAGCTTTTCGAAGGGCGTGTCGAGATCGACGGCGCACGCCTGGGCCATCGACTCGATGATCCGGAACGTCCAGCCTTCTCCTTTTTCCATCGACGTGCGCCAGGGCGCGATGGCACCGGCACGGATGGAGAGCGACGGCTCGGGGATGACGAGCTCGGGGTCGACCTCTTTGCGGACGCCGAGCCCGTTGCACGCGCTGCACAGACCGAGTGGGCTGTTGAACGAGAACGACTGCGGCGACAGCTCGGGAAAGCTCACGCCGCAGCAGGCGCGCGTCTCGCTGAAGCCGAGCGGCTCGCGCGCGCCGCTCTCGTCTTCGAGTCGCACCTCGCCTTGGCCCTCGCGCAACGCGACTTCGACGCTCTCGGCCAGGCGTGTCTGTTCGCTGTCCGAGAGCGTGATGCGGTCGACCACCAGCTCGATGTTGTGCTTGAGCTTTTTGTCGAGCGCGGGCACGGCATCGAGCCTGTGCACGGCACCGTTGACGCGCACGCGCGCAAAGCCACGCGTGAGCAGGGCCTGGAACAGGTCTTTGAACTCGCCCTTGCGGTGCGTGACCAGCGGCGCCAGCACCAACAGCCGCACGCCGCGCGGCAGGTCTTGCACCTCGCGCACGATCTCGTCGGCCGTGCGGCCCTTCACGCGCTTGCCGCAGATATGGCAGTGCTGCACGCCGATGCGCGCGTAGAGCACGCGCAGGTAGTCGTAGATCTCGGTGATGGTGCCGACCGTGGAGCGCGGGTTGGTGGACGCACTCTTTTGTTCGATGGCGATGGTGGGCGACAGGCCGCTGAGCTTGTCGACCTGCGGCCTGTCGAGCTGGCCGAGGAACTGCCGCGCGTACGAGCTGAGGCTCTCGATGTAGCGACGCTGGCCCTCGGCGTAGAGCGTGTCGAAGGCCAGGCTCGACTTGCCCGAGCCGCTGACGCCCGTGAACACCACGAGCTGTTTTTTGGGCAGCACCAGGTGGTCGATGCGCAGGTTGTGCTCGCGCGCCCCGAAAATCTCGATCTGCTCGTCGGCGTAGTGCCGCACCGTGCGCTTGTCCTTGGCAACGCGCGACTCTGCGCGCGGCTTGCTCTCTGCCGCTTTGCCGTGGGCAACCCTGGCAGGGGCGGCTTTGCCAGACCCTGTCTTGCTACGGGCCGCCTTCGCGCTGGGCGAGGGCGGGACCTCTGCGCGCGGGCGCTTGGCCGGGAGAGCTGCGGGCAGACGTTGACGACCCTGTTCCGACGTGTGGGCGCGCGGCATGCAGCGGCTTAGCACGGACTGCGAGCCATCTGTACAGTGTCCGAGCGGCTATTTCGATCCTGGCTCGGACGTGCCCGCGGGCCCGTCGGTGGGTTTGTTCGCGGGGGTGCTCGGATGCTTGCTGGGTGGCGCGGACCCGTGCACCAAGGCAGGGGCCGAGGACGACCGTACCTCGGGCACGCGCACGCTGGGGAGGGTGGCTTCGTAGCGGGTGACGACGCGCTCGAACGCCTCCATGCCTCGCGAGTCGACCGCGCGCAGACCGAGCTTGGAGGAGAGCGTCTTTTCGTCGCGCCAGACGACCTCCATCTTGACGTCGATGGAGCCTTCGTGTGGGTCGTCGAACTGCACCTGCAGCACCGTGCCGATGATGGGCGCCTCGCCCTCGGTCACGACGAACATGCCGCCCTTGCTGATGTTCTTCGCCTGGGCAGAGACACGTACGTCTTGCCCCTCGACCCACACTTGCTGCTGTGTCTCGATGCGTTGATGGCGTCGTCGTGAATCGTGATCGCTCATGCGCTCCCGCTCCCAGGGTACCCTGGATGGGCTGCACGAGAGAAGCGCCGAAACCACCGAGTGTCTGCGTTTATACAGTCAGCTGCGACGTGCAGTACTTGCAGCGCTTGGCAGCGAGCGGGACCTTTTCGAGGCACTCGGGGCAGTCTTTGCTGCTGGGCGTCGGGGGCGTGGGGGCCGGCTCGACACGCTTGAACCGGCTGATGCCGCGCACCACCAAGAACAGCACGAAGCCGACGATCAAGAAGTCGACCACCACCGAGGCCAGGTCCCCCAGCAACAGGCGCACGTCGCCCTCGGGGCCGTCGGGCCCGCGCTCGCTGAGCGTGATGGCCGCCGTTCGCCACTCACCGCTCGGTAGGATCAGCGAGACGAACGGCATGATCACGTCGTTGACCACGGCGGTGACAATCTTGCCGAACGCGGCGCCGATGATGACACCGATGGCCAAGTCGACCACGTTGCCCTTGAACGCGAAGTCGCGAAAGTCCTTCCACATGCGCATGCTCCTGGTGCGAGAGGGGCGGCTTTCGTCGCCGTGGGTACGGCCTGTCGCCTCTACTTAGCCTAGAGCGAACGCACAAGACTGCTTTTTGGTGATCTTCGACGCGGCTCAGCGCAGCGGGCCGCCGGTCGCGCGCGCCAGGCGGGCGAGCGAGATACGCGCGTCGAGCACCGCGTTGACGTGATCGAGTCGCGCCTGTGTCAGGGCGAGGTCGGCCGTCAGCAGATCGATCTGCACGCCCGCGCCCACGCGGTAGGTCGCCAAACGCACGCGGTAGGTCTCTTCGGCTGCCTTGCGTTGTTCGTCGGATGCGCGCGCTGCCTCGGCGGCGGCCTTGTAGTCCTCGTACGACTGCACGACCTCGATGCGCACGCCGTCTTCGAGCGCCATCAAGTCGGAGCGTGCACGCTCGACCTCGGCCGACGCGCGCTGCGTGCGGTGGTGACCTACCAGCGCATTGTTGGGCGACCAGGCGAGCGTCGCCCCGACTTCCCAGCCGTTCCTGAACTCCCGCTTGGGCGGGATGTACCGAGGGTTGGGGTCGGCGTAGAGGTCGGTGCCCTCGACGGACAGCACCGGGTACGCCGCGGCGCGCTCGGAGCTCTTGAGCAGGTTGTTGGCGCCGATGGACTTGCGCATGGCGCGCAGCTCCGGCCGCTGCTCGAGTCCTTGTTTGAGCAGCTGATCGACGCTGGCACTGGGCGCCTCGGGCAGCGCCGTGACGCGCTCGCGGATCGCTCCGACGTCGGCCGTGGGGACACCCATGTACGTGGCGAGCGCGTTGCGTGTGACCGCCACCGAGCCGCGTGTGCGGGCGAGCGCCGCGCGCATCGACTCGACCCTTGCGGTCGCCGTCATGAAGTCGACGGGCGCCGCGGTGCCGGCATCGACGAACAGCTTGGCCTGCGCGGCCTGCGCCTCGGCCTGCTTGAGTGCCTGGTCGGCCACGACCTGAGAGGCGAGCGCGCGCGCGTGCGCATAGAACGCCTCACGCGCGGTCAGGTCGGCGTTGGCGACGCGCGCTTCGACCTCGATACCACGCGCGTCGGCCACTGCGCGCGATGCCTTCAGCGCCGGGTAGACGCGAAAAAACAGGTCGCTCACGGGCCAGCGCGCTGTGGCCGCGAGCGTGTAGTTGTCCCGCGGTTGCGTGAACCCGCCGACACTGACGCCGGGGAACATGATGCGGTTGTCGGCGTAGCTGATGCGTTTGTACTGCGCCGACAGGTTGACGGTGGGGTAGAGCGCGGCCTCCTGCGTCTTGGCATCCCACTCTGCACTCTTGGCTGCCGCCTCTGCGCTGGCGACCTGCGGTGCACGCTCGCGCGCTTGTTTGGCCGCGTCGTCCGAGGTGAGGCCACGGTCGGGTGCCACCAGCGCGGCCTCGAGGTCGAACGTCTCGACGTTCTGCGCCGGCGCCGGCTGATCGGCCTGGGCCACGCCGGGTGGAGCAGGCACCCCAGCAGTGGGCCGCGGCGGCGCGCTCTGCGCGGAGGCGGAGGAGGCCCCGCCAGCCAGCAGGGAGCTGCCGAGCAGCGCCATGGACAGACCGCGTCCCACCACGCGCGCGAGCCGGAGGATGGGCGACACGGGGGAGGTCGAAGCGCCCTCTCGAGCGGGCGAGCGAAAAGTACGAGCGCGCTCTCGAGCGGGCGAGCGAAGAGTCCAAGCGCGCTCTTCTGCGCGCGAGCAAAACTTCAACAGACGGTGCGGCGTGCGAGCGTGCATGGTTCTCACGGGAAGCGTAGAGGGCAGGTCGAATGTGCCGC
>JBEGTL010000391.1:0-7771 GCA_041179425.1 Pseudomonadota bacterium
GAGGATGTGTTTGCAGCGGTCGACCTCGTCGCGGATGAGGCGCGCGTCGTCGGCGCTGCTGCCGGTGCGCAGCTCGCGCTCGAGCTCTTTGGCCACCACTGCGATGGTCGCCAGCGGCGTGGCCAGCTCGTGCGCGGCGCCCGCGGCGAGCGTGGCCAGCGACGCCAGCTTCTCGGCCCGCAACGCGCGCGCCCGGGCGAGCTCTGCCTCGCGCCGCTGGAGCTCGAGATCGTGGGTGACGCGCGTGACGAAGTAAGCGAGCACGAACGCCGCCACCGCGAAGGCGAACCACATGCCCTGCAGGTGCAGGCCCATCTCGGCCGCACCGTGGTGCGCGTGGTGCATGTGCATGGAAGGCGCGTCGTTGGGCAACAAGAACAGGGCACCGAAACAGGCCGCAGCGAGCACTGCGAGGGCCCACGCGTAGCTCGGACGCAGCACGATGGCGGCCAGCGCGATGTGCACCAAGTAGAGCACCGTAAACGGGTTGCTGGGCCCACCGGCCGCGTACAGCAGCGCCGTCAGCAGCACGAAGTCGAGGCCCATCAGTGCCGCGAGCAGCGACTCGCGCACGGCCGGCTTGCGGCGCAGCCAGAGCGCGCACAACACGTTGGAGGCCGCCGTGGCAGCCACGATGGCGTACAGCCGGCCCGTCGACAGCGGCATGTGGAGCAGCCGCTCGGCCACCAGCACGGTCAGCGCTTGGCTGCCGACCGCAAACCAGCGCAGGCGAACCAGCCAGGCCAGGTCGCGCATGGGCGCTGCCCGAGTGAGAGTCGACGACTCGGCGGACGCGCTCTCCATCTAGCCTCGTCGAGGCCCGGCGTCCGAGCCCGCGCCGGCGCGCAGGCGCTCGAGCACACCGAGGAAGTCTTCGGGCGGCTCGAGCTTGAACTTGAGCTCTTTGCCCGTGCGCGGGTGCTCGAAGCCGAGCTCTGCTGCGTGCAGCATGGGACGCGGCGCTTCGATGCGAGGTCCACGGTAGTCGCGGATGTACACGCGCTCGCCGACCAGCGGATTGTGCGCCTCGCTGAGGTGGATGCGGATCTGGTGCTGGCGCCCGGTCTCGAGCATGCACTCCACCAGGCTGGCCAGGGCGCTCGGCTCACGCTGGCCGAGCCGCTCGAGCAGCTGCACGTGGGTGACCGCGCGCTGGGCATCCTCGGGGGGCTTGCCGCGCGCCGCACGGAAGTGCCCGAGCGACCCGCGTAGACCATCGCCGCGGTCGCGCAGCAGCATGCTGTCGAAGGTGCGCCCGATCACGTGACCGTGCGCGATGGCCAGGTAACGACGGTGCACGCTGTGCACACGAAACTGCTGCGACAGGTGCTTTTTGGCCGCCAAGTTGCGGGTAAATACCAGCAGACCCGTGGTGTCGATGTCGATGCGGTGGACGATGCCCAGCTCAGGATCGAAGCCACGCTGCGAGCGCCGCAGGGCCGCCCGCGTGATGTCGATGAGCGTGTCCTTGTCGCCGTGCTCGAACGGGACACTCATGATGCCAGCGGGCTTGTTGACCACCACCACGTCGGGGTCGACGTAGACGATGGCGCCGGCCTCGAGCGCGCCCTTGCGCAGCTTGGGTGCCGTGCGGTCGAAGGTCACTTCGTCGCCGCTGGACAGGCGCGCCGCCGGGTCGAGCACGACGCGGCCGTTGACGCGAACGCGGCCGCTCTTGCACAGGTCGCGGGCCTTGTTCCAGGAGAGAGCCTCGGTGCTGCTTTCGCGGACGGCGCGAGCAAGCTCGAGATTGACACGATCGATAATTACGGAGTGGCCCTGCACGCCGGGGCAGGGTACTGGCACGGCCTCTCGCGCGCCATGCGGCCACTCGTCGCAGGCGCTCGTGCGGCGCGGCGATGGGTGCACGCAGGCACACGCCCGGCGCACGCCGTAGAGCGAGTCGCCTGCGTCGAAGGGACCCTACCGTTCGTCGAGCCACCAGCTCGTGCCGTTGAGCGCGACGTGGCAGCCGCGGCCCAGACCGTCCGCTGCGCGCGGAGTTCAAGGTCGACAAGGTAGACCTTGCTGGACACTCTCAAGGCGCAGGACACGGAGCGACCTACGTCGGCGAGAACCCCGACAAAGTTGCTCACTACATCAACCTTGCGGGCGGCGACCTGCGTGCCGACCCGGGTGGCGTGCCGACCCTCAACCTGTCGTCGGTAGGCGATCGTCCGGTCGATGCCGGCACCAGCAAGAACGTCACCTTTCAAGACCCGTGGCTCGATCACTCGGCGGTGGCATCGTCCACGGAGTCGTTCGTCGAGATCTACAAGTTCCTCAACGATGGGAAAGAACCCAAATACAAGACCGTCCAGTGCAGCTCGCCGATCACTGTCGAAGGCAAGGCGCGCACGTTTGGTGAGAACGCAGCGCTGCCAGGCGCCAAGGTGGAGGTGTACGAGCTTGGCGCGTCTCCGCGCGAGCGGGGTGCGCCGGTGCAGTCCTACACGCTCGGAGCGGACGCCAAGTTTGGTCCGTTCGAGGCCAAGCCGGGCGTCGCCTACGAGTTCAAGCTCGTGCCGCCCGCAGGCGATACCACGCGCCGTACCGGGCGCGCCTACCTGGCTCCTTTCGTGCGCAGCGACCGTCTGCTGCGCTTCAACTTCGAGACCAAAGATCCCGTCGCGTCTGCCACCAGTGCGCAGGTCAACCGTGACCCGAGCTTTGCCGTCATCATTCCGCGCAGCCGTCAGAAGGCGTTTTTGGCCGAGCGCGACTCGCTGACGGTCGACGGCTTCGAGGTGCTCTCGCGCGCCACCACACTCACGGCCGCACCGGCGACCGGCATGGTGCGCTCGGTGGTGACGGTGGCTTACTACCTGTACGACCGCAGTCTTACGTCGGCGATTGGCCCGGGCGATGGCAAGACCACCGGCGAGTCGATCATCAAGGGCACCTTCGTCAACAGTGCAGACGTCTTCATCCCCACCGCGACCCCCAAATTCGTGGAGGTCAAGTTCGGCGGCCGAAGCATCAAGGTCCCCAACTGGCCCTCGGCAACCGAGGGCGCGTCGGTGGTCTTCGTGAACTGAGCCTGTCCTCTATCCGGGTCTGAGTCGTACGCGTGCCAATGCCCGTCTCAGCCTGGGTAACGAATGTCCAAAGCGGGATAGTGGGCGTGCATGAAGCGCAGGGCCAGCACCGTATGGCAGCGCATCACGTCGGGGTTCTTGGCGGTCGGACAGTTGCAGCCGAGGTACACGTCCTCTTGCTGCGACAGCTCGGCCAGCGCGTCGAACGCCTGCCGAGAGGCACGTAGACGAGTCGTCAACAGCGCGGTGTAGCCTCGGGCAAACGCCTCGTAGGCTTCGTGGGTACCCAGCCCGAGGAAGGCTTCGACCGCCTGCGGCTCGGGACTCAGCACGTGTTTGACGTGCTTGCGGATATCGAAGCGCTTGCCCTGGGGCAGGGTACTGACCGGCTTGCCACGAACGATTTGGTATCGTGTGAGCACGGTCATCGATAGCGATGCGGGGGCGGCCTGTCGACCCGGCCTGGGCGTCGGCATTTACCAGATAGAAACGTGGAGCAGCGCACACCCGCCCCGACGCTGAGCGACCCGGATAGACCGTTCATTCTATGGGAGTACCGGGGTTGGTGCGCTACGTCGTCAGTCGGCCGAAGTGAATGAAAGGTTCGCAGTAAGGTGTTGTGTGCCGAGACGTCGCGCGATATCACCGCGCTACTAGGAGCACGACCGATGCTGAACCTTGCCTCGCTCTTGCGCGCCAGCGCGCAGAAGACTCCCAACAACACCGCGATCATCATCGGCGACACGACCATCAGCTACGCGCAGCTGCACGGCCTGTCGCAAAAGTTCGCGGGTGGTCTCGCCAAGCTGGGGCTCAAGCCCGGGCAGCACGTCGCGCTGATGCTCCCCAACGTGCCCCAGTTCACCATCGCGTACTTCGGCTCGCACTACGCGGCCACGCCGGTGGTGCCGCTCAACGTGTTGCTCACGCCCGACGAGGTCGCCTACCACCTCGAGGACTCCGACGCCGTCGCGCTCGTGGTGTGGGAGGGGTTCTATCCGCAGGCCAAGGCCGGGTTCGCCCGCGCCGCCAGCTGCAAGCACCTGATCGTCGCCAAGGCGTCGCCCACGGACTTCACGGCGGCCGAGGGCGAGGTCAACTTCACGGCGTTGGTCGGCACGTCCGACCCGGTCCGCGAGCTGCCCCCCACCTCGCCTGACGACACCGCGGTGGTGCTCTACACCTCGGGCACCACCGGCAAGCCCAAGGGCGCCGAGCTCACCCACTTCAACATGTTCTACAACGCCGAGTACGCGGGCACCAAGCTGCTGCCGCCGCAGCCCGACGGCGTCGCGTTGTGCACGCTGCCGTTGTTCCACAGCTTTGGTCAGACCTCTGTACAAAACGCCACCCTGCTCCAGGGCGGCACGCTGGTGTTGTTGCCCAGGTTCGAGCCCAAGCCTGCGCTCGAGCTCATGCAGAAGCACAAGGTCACGACGTTTGCGGGCGTGCCCACCATGTACTTCGCGCTGCTCAACCATCCCGAGGCCAAGAACTACGACCTGAGTAGTCTGCGCTACGCCGTCTCCGGTGGCTCGCCGATGCCGGTCGAGGTGATGAACGCGTTCTACTCCAAGTACGACGTCAAGATCCTCGAGGGCTACGGCCTCTCCGAGACGTCGCCCACGGCGAGCTTCAACGTGCTCGATCGCCCGACCAAGCCCGGCTCCATCGGCGTGCCGATCCAGCACGTGGAGTTCAAGCTGGTCGACGCCAACGACCGAGAGATCACGGAGCCGCACGTCCCGGGCGAGATCTGTATCAAGGGCGTGAACGTGATGAAGGGCTACTACAAGCGGCCCGAGGTCAACGCTGAGGCGATCAAGAACGGCTGGTTTTACACGGGCGACGTCGCGCACCGCGATGAAGACGGGTACTACTTCATCGTCGACCGCAAGAAGGACATGATCATCCGCGGCGGCTTCAACGTGTATCCGCGTGAGATCGAGGAGGTGCTCTACCAGCATCCCGCGATTCTCGAGGCCGCCGTGATCGGCGTGGAGCACGCGTCTCATGGCGAAGAGGTAAAGGCAATCGTGGCTCTGAAGGACGGGCTGCACGTCACTTCGGATGAGCTGGTGAGCTACTGCAAAGAGCACCTTGCCGCTTACAAGTATCCTCGCGTCGTTGAGTTCCGGGAGTCTCTTCCCAAGGGGCCCACTGGTAAGATCTTGAAGCGCGAGTTGCGTAACTGATCCATCGTGTCCTTCGCACTTGCGGTGGACCATGGGCCCGGCCTTTGATCGCTTGATTCGCTTGCACGCGGTGGACATGGGATCGGCCGCCTTGCGCTGAACCAATCCGTTGCTCGCAAAGCCTGCGCTCCGTTTGGCTCAGCTCCAGGCGCACGCGATTTCGAGGCGAAATCGCTCGGGGTGTCTCTAGTTTCGTGGGTTCCGTCCAGCCGAGCAGAAGACGTGCTCTGGTTGCGGTGGGGTGGGGCAGTGCGTCTGTTTTTTTGGTACCGAGAAGTGCCGGAGCGTGTTGGGCACGTAGATGCTGCTCTGACCTTCGCATTCGCTCGGTAAGAACAGCATCCACGCACCCAACACGACGGATCGCCGAGGCGTCGCGCCAACGCGTCGACGATTCTTGGCAGCCGCTGTTGCCGCCCCAACTCCTCGCGCACGTACTTGGTGGTCGCTCCCGCAGCAGGAGTTCTTATCGGCAGCGAGGCCACGAGTACGGGCGCCGACTCTTCGTCGTCGGCGTGGCGGAGAACGAAATCAAACAGCGCCTTCTTACTTTCGACCTAGAGATAGAGCGTGCCCTTCGCGAGCCCGGCGGCCCTAGCAATGTCCGCCATCTGCGTCCGGTCGTAGCCCTGCTCGATGAAGACGCCGGCGGCGCAGTCGACAACCTGTCGTAGCCGGGTGTCGGGTATTCGCCGTGCCATCAAGAAAGCTTTACATGACTGGCTGGGTCAGTCAGCTTGGGGTTGTGAATCGAGCCTCGGGCGTGCGGGCGACGCCCGAAGCCATCAGCTGCGCCGTGCGTCGCGTCGCGCCGTTGCGCGAAGGGTACGCGCATCACCTGGCGCCGCTGCCCCTGACGAGCCGGCAGGTGCTCTGCACACGCCAGTCCGGTGCGTGTGAGCGGAGAAAGGAGCTCGTCGCCCGGGTGCGATAGCGGGCGAAGCGAGCTGCTCATCCGCGCACAGGAACACAGCGCGGGGTGCATCGAGAGCAAGTGGGCCACTGACGCGGCCAGACTGAGCCGCGACACAGGGCGCGCGGACGGGTCAAGCGGCATATGCAGCAGTACGCTTGATTTCCATGGTGACCTGGTCCTTAGTTGAGCCATGCTCAATGGCCCAAACCAAGCAGACGACGAAGCTGCCACACGGGCGCGGGCAGCTCGCGTCTCGGCAGCATTGCGCGCCGCATCCTCGGCGAGCGCTTGCGCGATAGCCGGGCTCGGTGCCTGCGTCATGCTCGGGTGGACGTTGCACATCCCGCTGCTGACCGAGGTGTCGCCGGGCCTCGCCTCGATGAAGCCCAACACTGCCTTGGGTTTCCTGTTCGCGGGGGCGTCTCTCCTGCTCGCGCGGGGTAGGACGACCCGCGCGCTGCGCTACGCCCCACTGCTGGGAGGAGCCGTTCTGCTGCTTGGAGGCGCGACGCTACTCGAGTACCTGTTCTCGTGGGATGCAGGCATCGACCAGCTGCTGTTCGCGGACCCCGAAAGCCCGCGCTTTCCAGGTCGCATGTCGCCGATCTCGGCACTGTTGTTCGTGATGTTAGGTAGCGCGTTGCTGCTGCTCGACCGGCCCCTTCGGCGCGCGCGGGGGTGGCCGAGCGAGTTCCTGGCCTTGCTGATCGGCGCGCTCTCTTTGCTCGTGCTGCTCGGCTACTTGTACGGGGTAGACGTGCTGTACGCCGTCCCCACGTTCAGCTCGATCGCGCTGCACACCGCGCTGGGGTTCGCGCTGAGCGCGGCCGCGCTGCTGCTTGCGCGTCCCGAAACCGGCGCGTTCATGAAGCGTATGACCAGCCAGACCCCTGCGGGGCTGCTGTGTCGTCAGTTGCTGCCCGGGTCGATCGTCGTGCCGTGCGTGCTTGGATGGCTGCAACTGAAGGGCCAGCGCGCGGGCTGGTATGGGACCGAGGTCGGACTTGCCCTGTTTGCGGCGTCGAGCGTGATCTGGCTAAGCGCGCTGACTTGGCTGACTGCCAGCGCGCTCGAGCGCGCCGGGCGCGAGCGGCTCCAGAACGACATGCTCCGGCGCACCGGGTTTCGCGCTGCGCGCATGATGGCGTGGGAAGCCGACCTCGCGACGGGCGCGCTGCGCGTCTCGGAAAACGCGCACGAAGTGCTCGGCTTGCTGCCCTCGAGTCCGTTCGATCGCTTGGAGCAAGGGATCTCGATCATCCACGTCGACGATCAGGACGCGATCACGCAGGCCCTCGAGCAGACCGCTCGAGATGGCGTGACGACCGACCGACGGTTTCGCATCGTTCGGCAAGACACCCATGCAACTGCGTGGCTCGAATGGCGCAGCGTGGCGCGGGTCGGGTCCGACGGTGCGACGCTGGTGGGCGGAGTGTTGCTGGACATCGACGATGCCGTGCAGCGCGAAGGGGCTCTGCGTGTGAGTGAGGCACGGTATCGCATGCAGTTCGAGTCGGCGCCCGAGGCCATCCTCACGTACGACGTGGACCGCGGCTCGCTGGTCGAGGTCAACGAGAACGCCGAGCGTCTGTTCGGCTACGACCGGCAGACCTTGGCGCGCC
>JBEGTL010000392.1:0-7747 GCA_041179425.1 Pseudomonadota bacterium
GAGCCTGCCACTGCGCTCGTTGGCGTTTTGGTGTAAACCGACGATGTTCGGACCTCGTCCGCCCTCCACAGCCGCCCTTCGAGCTCACTGCCTGTGAGACCCAAGACGGTAGCCGCTGCTGCTTTTTGAAAGAGCTCTCGACGATGCATGAAGCCTCCGCGCAAGGGGGCCTCGCCCCCGAGGCTTGATACGCGTAAGCCGGACGCTTCTTCCCTGCCCGAGATCTGACTCACCCGGCAAGGGATGCGGCGTCGATGGTGCAGCGCAGCCCTAGGGCGTGCAGACGTTGCCAGCGTCGGTCCCTACACAGCTCTGATTGAGCGCGCACCCACCCGCTGCCGTGCAGGTGTTCTCGCACCAGCCACGCAGGCAAACCCCATCCTCTGGACAATGCGGCGAGCTCATGTCGCACATGGTGCTGCAGGTCCCCGCGGAGCATCGCCCTGAACGGCAGTCATGGTGGGCTGTGCACGGAGCGTTGAGGCCGCCGCCCCGAATCTCTTCCTCCCACAGCAGACAATCGCCGCTGTAGACGTTGCAGGCTCCGTTGTCGCAATCGGCATCTTCGTCGCAAACGGCAAAACACGACAAAGGCCGGTCCACTCCCCACGCTCGGCACATGCGGCCCGCGACACATTCACTGCTCGTCGTGCACTTCTGACTGCAGATCTTCCCTTCGCAAACGAAGCCGGCAGAGCAGTCCGTGTCCAGCTTGCACGAGTGGGTGCACGAGCCACCCGGCACTCCGTAGCCGTACTCAGAAAGACAGCTTGCCGTGGACGACTGGCAGTCGTCGTCGCAGTGACAGCGGCCGTCGTCTGGCACCACCCCCTTTCTCCACAGTCGCGTTCCGGGGCGACGCCCGAGCCCTCCTTGAGAACGCAGCCAGTGAGAACGAACAGGAGGATGAATACGGCGCGCATCGTCAAAACTCGAGCCCAAACAAGGCTTCGGTGCCCAACACGATGCCGACCTTGTTTGCCGTGATGTTCTGCATGGTCACCAACGTCGGGCCGAACGTGATGCTGGGGCAGACAGTCTGACAAAAAGCCGTGCTTCGATTGAGGTAGTTCTCGCCGAGCGCGTAGTAGCCGCCGATCATCGTCCATATCATCCAGCCCCACTCTGTCCTTTCGTGACCGCCCCGATCGGCATTGATCGCGCTGACGGCCAGCGACGCCGTCGACACCACGCCGTAGCGCCCCGTCCGGTCGAGGATGCGGTCGGCGATCTCCAGCGTGATGTTCACGGCGGTGATCTTTCCCTCGTAGTTGAACGTCCGGAGTTGGTGCACCATGTTGAGCCCGAGCCCGTAGTGGATCTCCTCGAACCAACGGTAGAAGCTGATGCGGTGCACAAAACGTCGCATGGCACCAAAGCCCTGCATGAGCGCGACCTCGTTCTTTGCCGTGTCACTCAGGTAGTACTTCGGCAGACGCAGCACGCCTTGTCGCGCAAAGAACGTCCACACCCGTCGTGGATACGCGCGCAGCGAGAAGGTCTGCACCGGCTCCTCGCGTGCGCCAATCTTTGCGTAGACCCCGATGTCGTAGTCACCCACCATCGGCACACGAAACTCGCGGGTCAGGTCCTGCTCCGCCGCCTGTTGAGCAACCGGCGACGCACCTTTGTTCATCCCAGGCGGGCATGCACGACGGTCCGCGGGCAGAGCCGACGACGCCCCCACACAGGCCTTGACGTTCACGCGCCAACGCAGCTCGAAGGCATCCCCATCAGGGTCCCAGCTACCGCGCGCATCGAGCTGGACCAGCTCACCGACCGTCGCCTCGCTGGGCACCTTGATACGAATCGAAGTCGGATCGTTGAAGCGGCGCATGGCGCGCTCGATGGCGCGATTCATCAGGTCGTACCAGCCCATCGTCTGACCGGGCTTGTGCGCGTATCCGCCATCGATCCCAGGGTAATCGCCGAGTGAGACCAGGTGCAGGACGGCTCTGCGATTCTTCAGCTCTGGGTCGTAGTCGAGGATGAGCTTGACGTCGTAAGCGCGTGTGGCGGACGAGGGGACGATGCACTTCTGTGCTGCGACGAGGCGCTCGTCGATCTCTTTGTAGCGGTCGAAGTCGTCGGTACTGGCAGCGCGCGCGGCGATCTTTTGCCAGGCGGCCGTGTTTTCCTCGCACTCGTCCACCTTGTAACCGTGTAGACGCAGCAGCTGCTTAAACGTCTCGACCAACGATTGGTCGATGCTGGCGTCTTCTTTCCAGCTCGTGATCAGGTTGACTTCGCTGATGTAGGCGGAGTCGGGGACGGCCGTTTCTGCGAGCACCAGCCGCGGAATCAACAAGCAGACGCTAAGGACCAGAGACCGACTTAACCGTTTCACGTGCTTCCTTGTACGCAGCGATCTCTCGCGCGTGCTTGTCGCGGCATTGTTCACGGAGCCAGCTCGCGTGCAGCTCTCCGCACTTCACGAGTTGTTCGGTCAAGCGCTCGAGCTCTGCTTGGCTGCGCGCCTGAGCCGCCTCCAGCCCAGCAGACGGGTGACCCACGACGCCGGGAACACGCGCTGCCGGCGGCGTCGACGAAACCGATGTTTTCGCGCGAGGCTGCCGCGACCGCTCACCCGAGGCAGCGTCGGTCTGAACGTGCGCAGCCTCGTCGGTGCGAGCCTCAGGCGGCGGTGCTGGGAGTGCCGGCAAGGGCGCACCTTGTGAAGAGAGCGTGGAGGACGTCGACGCACGCGAAGCGTCCACGGCTTGTAGCTGCGACGCGGCCGACGACGCCATAGTCATTTTTGCAGGCAGCGAGGGGGCTCGCGGCTCATTGCCGCGCAACGTGAACCACAGCGAGAACGCCGCGAGCAGCGTCACTGCCACGCCAGCAACACCGGTCGCCGCCCAGGCTCGTCTTTTTTCACGCGGCCCAACGGCACTGGCTACCGGCCGCGACGCCAGCGGCGATTCCCAGCCGCCGCGCTGGACACCTTGAGACTCCGTCGCTGCCAGCGCGAGCGGCACACGCTGGGCAGCACCGCTCGACAGCTCGGTCTGGTACCCGTGCAGCGTAGAGAAGGGCTCGAGCTCTTGCACCAGCTGCTTCATGCTCGGGATGCGCGCATCGCGCTCTCTCTCGAGCGCCCACATGACGAGCCGACTGAGCGTGGGCGGCAGCTCGGGGTTCAGCTGTGCAGGCTCGCGCGGCGGCCCTTCGAGCATCTTGCAGAGCACCTCCGCAAAGTTTCCCTCGTACGGACGCTGGCCCGTCAGCGCTTCGTACAACACCACGCCGAACGAGTAGACGTCCGCGCGCCCGTCGATGTCGCTGTGCCCCGAGAGCTGCTCGAAGGACATGTACGACGTGGTGCCGATGGGCGCGCCCGCCACGGTGAGCGCACTTAGATCGTCGCCGGTGTCGAGCTTCGAGACGCCGAAGTCGAGGACCTTGGTGACCGGCAGCGGGGTGTCGACCTCACGCGCCAAAAAGATGTTTTCGGGCTTGATGTCGCGGTGGATGACGCCCGCTTTGTGCGCCTCGGCAACGCCACGCATGCCCGCAACGAGCAGCGCGATCACGGCGTGGATCGGGAGGTCTCGACGAGCCAGCGCCGCTTTGAGTGTCTCTCCCTCGAGGTACTCCATCACCAAAAAGACGGTGGTCTCATCGCGCACGACATCGAACACATTGACGATGTTGGGATGCCGCACGCGCGCCGCCGCCTCCGCTTCGCGCTCCATCCGCTTCTTGGCGTTCTCAGCGTCTCGCCACGACGGGTGCATCCACTTGATGGCGACCCGTTTTTTGCTGCGCGTGTGCTCCGCCTCGTAGACGGAGCCCATCCCCCCGCTCCCGAGCAGCTGGACGATGCGGTACTTTCCGTTCTCGAGTTCGGTACCGGGTTCGAGTAGCACTGGCGGGGGATTTCCTGCGCGCGCGCCGGCTTGCCAGCCTTCGGCAAGCATCGCTTTGCGACGTCGAGTCGCTAGCACAGTTCCCCAGAAGTCCTGCGAAAAAGATCCAATGGGCGCCTCGCACGGTGCCGCCCGCGTGGACGCACGGGCAGTCAAAGACCCTCAGTCCGCTGCGGCGTATGGAACTCCATGCGCACGAGAGGGCCGTGCTCGAGAGGACGGCGGTCGACGGCGAAACGTCAGATAGGTTCGTGGATCAGGCCACGATTTACGCGCTGGGCGGCGGCACGCTCGCCGCTTGTTGCCTGATCTGCACCAACAACCGCGCTGCATCGTCGTCGACCAACAACACGTCGCGCACGGCCTGACGCACGAACCCCTCGCCGGTGACGAAGTCCAAGAACGCGCTGAGCTTGTCGTAGAAGCCCGCCACGTTGAGCAGCGCGCACGGCTTGTCGTGCAGTCCGAGCTGACCCCAGGTCCACACCTCGAACAGCTCTTCGAGCGTGCCGATGCCCCCCGGCAGCGCGACGAATGCATCGGACAGCGCTGCCATCTGCGCCTTGCGTTCGTGCATCGACGACACGACGTGCAGCTGGGTCAGGCCCTTGTGGGCAATCTCGCGCGCGACGAGCGACTCGGGGATCACGCCCACGACCTCGCCTCCATGGGCGAGCACGCTGTCGGCCAACAAGCCCATCAGGCCCGCGTGCGCGCCGCCGTAGACGAGACCGATGCCTTCGCGCGCGAGCAGCTCCCCAAAGGCGATGGCGGCGGCACGATACGCCGGGAGGCGGCCGGCACTGGACCCGCAAAAGACACAGATGCGCATGGCGGGGACTGACGCGTGACGGCAACCAAGGCAACCACAACGCGGCCGACGCGCTGCCCCGTCAGGCTCAGACGTCGAGTGCCTCGGCGTCGGCTCCGGCGGCGCGCTCCATGATGAAACGGAAGCGTGCGCTGGCGTCTTTGCCCATCAGGTCGTTGATGACCTGATCGGTCGCGACCTCTTCGTCGATGATCACGCGCATGAGCTGGCGCTTTGCGGGGTCGAGCGTGGTCATCTTGAGCTCGTCGGAGCTCATCTCGCCAAGACCCTTGAAGCGGCTGATGTCGGGCTTCACGTTCTTGGGCAGCTGCTTGAGGATCCGATCTTTGTCGGCGTCATCGAGTGCCCAGTACGTCTCCTTGCCCGCGTCGATGCGGAACAGCGGAGGCAGCGCGAGGTACACGTGGCCGTTGCGAATCAAGCCCGGCAACATGCGGTAGAAGAACGTCAGCAGCAGCGTGGAGATGTGCGCGCCGTCGCTGTCCGCGTCCATCAACAAGACGATCTTGCCGTAGCGCAGCTTGGTGACGTCGAACTCTTTGCCGAGGCCGCAGCCCAACGCAGACACGATGTCTTGCAGCTCGCGGTTGCCCGTGATGGCGGCGCTGCCCGCGCGCTCGGCGTTGAGCACCTTGCCTCGCAGCGGCAAGATGGCCTGCGTCTTACGGTCGCGGCCCTGCTTGGCGTTGCCGCCGGCGCTGTCACCCTCGACCAAGAACAGCTCGCTGTCGCCCGGGTCGGTGCTCGCACAGTCGGACAGCTTACCCGGTAGGTTGAGGCGGTGGCTGACCGCCGTCTTGCGCGTGACTTGTGCAGTGGCCGCACGGCTGGCCGCACGTGCGCGCGCCGCCAAGATGATGCGCGCGATGATCGCGTCGGCACTGCTGGGGTTGTGCAACAGCCACTGTTCGATGGCGTTCTTGACGGCACCTTCGACCTGGCCCGCGACCTCGGTGTTGTTGAGCCGATCTTTGGTTTGGCCCTGAAACTGAGGCTCTGGCACGTACACGCTGAGCATGGCGGCGACACCCTCGCGGATGTCCTCGGCGGAGATGGTGATGCCCTTGGGATCGATCTTTTTGGTCTGCATGGTGCTGCGGATCGCCTTGACGATCGCTGCGCGCAGGCCGTTTTCGTGCGTGCCCCCCTGCCCCGTGGGGATGCCGTTGGCGTAGCTCTTGACCCACTCGTCGGTGGACTCGGTCCACATCAACGAGAGCTCCATGCGCGGGTCGCTCTCTCGCTCGAGCGAGAACACCTGCGTGTGCACGGGCCGCATGTGTTTCTCGGCGACGACCTTCTGCAGGTAGTCGATGATGCCGCCCGGGTGCTCGAACACCAGCGTGGTGTTGTCGGCCAGGTTCTTGAAGACGACCTTGAGGCCACGGTGCAGGTACGACTTGGACTCGAGCCGCTCGCGCACGACCTCCGGGTCGAACTTGAGTGTCTTGCCGAAGATCTGCAGGTCCGGCCGAAAGTGCGTCTCGGTGCCGCGCTTGCGTGTGGCGCCCAGTTGTTTGAGCTTGGCCTGCGGCAGGCCGCGGCTGTAGGGCTGCGTGTACTCGTGGCCGTCGCGGCGCACCAGCACCGTCATGGTCTCGGACAGCGCGTTGACCACCGACGAGCCCACGCCGTGCAGACCGCCCGACACGCTGTAGTTCTTGCCCTCGAACTTACCGCCCGCGTGCAGCGTGGTGAGGATGACCTCGAGCGCAGAGCGCTTGAACTTGGGGTGGATGTCGACCGGGATGCCGCGCCCGTTGTCGATCACGCGTGCGCCGCGCAGGTCGGCGTCGAGCACCACCTCGATCTGCGTGGCGTGTCCGTTGATGGCCTCGTCGACCGAGTTGTCGACGATCTCCCAGAGCAGGTGGTGGTAGCCCGACTTGTCGGTGCCCCCGATGTACATCGCCGGTCGTTTGCGAACCGGCTCGAGCCCCTCGAGAACCTCGATGTCTTTGGCGGTATACGTACTCATGGTCGGCTCATTCGGGACGGGTACATGGGGTCAAAAACAATTCTCTGCTCGCGCGCCCGAGGGCGCGCTTCGACTTCGACTCTGAATCAGTTGGGTTTGGGAGGACGAGTTAATGACTTGGCCTCTCCCAGCGTGGGCAGCTCGGGGTCGTCGTGCACCACCCCCGTGAGCTTGCCGCGCTTGAAGAGCTGGTGGCCCTTGCCGCCGCGGCTGGCCGCTGCGTAGCGACGCACGTTCACCTCGTACACGGTGCCCTTGTCGTTCTCGAGCTTGAGCTCCTGACTCTTGGTGCGCAGCAGCCGAGCGCCGACCACCACGTCGTTGCCCTCGAGCTTGATCAACATCACGCCCTTGCCGGCAGACGCCAGCACCGCCACCTCGTCGGCGCGGCAGATCAGTGCGTGCCCACTCTCGGAGGCTGCCACCACGTAGTCGCCCGTCTTCATGACGTCGACGTAGAGGACCTGGTCGCCCTCGGCGAGGCGCGCGTACTTGCGGCCCGACTTGGTGGACACGTCGCGATGGTGGCGTAGCGAGAAGCGCAGTGCCTGGCCCTGACGCGTCACGGCGAGCGCGAGCGGCGGCTCCGGCTCGGCGTCCTCGCTGGCTTCGGGCACCTCGAGCACGCGCGGATCGAAACACAGCGCACGAATCAGCTTCTCGCCATCGTCGAGCTTGAACAGCGTCTGCACGGGATTGCCGTAGCCGGTGGCCGCCGGGATGTCGACCATACGGCACACGTAGCAGGAGCCCTGGTTGGAAAAGAACGCCACGGCAGACTTGGTGGACCCGGCCGCCAGGTCGATGACGCGGTCGCCCTCGCGCAGGCGCGTGGTGGAGACGTCGCGGATCTCGCGCTGACGTTTGACCCAGCCCTGCTCGGTCAGCAGCAACATGGCGTCTTCTTCGATGATGAAGTCTTCGGCCTGGAACGAGGGCTCGTCGACGCTGGCCAGCACGCGCGTGCGGCGCTTGTCTGCGTACTCGGTGGCCAGCTCGAGCAGCTCGGCGCGAATCAGCTTCCAGCGTGCCGCGGTGCCCTTGAGCAGCTTCTCGAGGCGGTCG
>JBEGTL010000393.1:0-7737 GCA_041179425.1 Pseudomonadota bacterium
TCGAGCGAGTGTGGCGGGATTCGTTCGTTCGACTCCATACGGCCTCGAAGGGCAACCATGTGCCTTCGATGGTGGTCGCTGGCAAGGCTTAAAGCGAAAGAGGCACGCCGCTTTCGGGCGCGCCTCTTGGCTTGACTCTGCGTTGTGGAGGAGCTGTGGAAAAGAGCCGATCTCATCCACAGTCGCTCAACAGATCAGGCCTTTTTGACCACCAACTTGATCTGCGCATCCACACCGTTGCCGAGCTTGACGACAACCGTGTACTCGCCCAGCTCTTTGATGGAGTCGGGCAGCACGAGATCCTTCTTGTCGACGTCGTGGCCCTTCGCCTTGAGCGCCTCGACCACGTCCTTGGACGTGACCGAGCCGTAAAGACGATCTCCCTCGCCAACCTTGCGAACGATCTCGATGGACGCGCCGCTCAGCACCTTGGCCTGCGCCTCGGCGCTGGTCTTGAGCTTGGCGGCGCGTGCGATGGCCACGCGCTTGTGGTCTTCGATCTGACGAACGCTGCCGGCCGTAGCCAGCGCAGCGGCGCCACGCGGAAGCAAGAAGTTACGAGCGTAGCCGGCGCGCACGCGCACCAGCTCGCCCACGGTCCCTAGATGCTTGACGTCTTCACGCAGTACGACACGAACGTGTGCCATGGCTCACCCCTTGACCGTGTACGGCAGTAGGCCGAGGTTACGAGCGCGCTTGATTGCGGCCGTCAGGGCGCGCTGCTGCTTGGCCGTCAGGCCGCTGATGCGACGCGGCGTGATCTTGCCGCGGTCGGTGAGGAAGTACCGCAGCTGCTGCGGGTCTTTGTGGTCGAAGATGAAGCCGACCTCGAGCGTAAACGCGGGAGGGCGCTTTTTGCCGGCGCGGCGACGACGAAGCCCAAGCGGGTCGTCGTTGCGAACGCGGCCGCCGCCGCCGTCTCCGCCGTCGTTGTCCTGCATGTCGTCACGATCACTCATGGCTCACCTCGCTCTGCTGCGGGCGCATCCAGGTCGGGAACTTCGTCGTCGGCATCGGCGTCGACGTCGTCCTCGACGACCGGCTTGCGGTGCGCCGACGGCACGAGGCCAAGGCGCTGTTCGAAGCTCAGCTCTTCCTCGGGCTCGGCAGGAGCCACGGGCGCAAACTTCACGTCCTCGGGATCGACGGCCACGTCGGCAGACGCGACGGCCGGGTTGAGCAAGTTGCTCTGGTAACGAAGCACGCTGTCGGCGATGCGCAGGTTGCGCTCGATCTCGGCGACCACACCGGGCCTACCGATGTACTTGGCGTACACGAAGATGCCGCGCGTGTTGCGACGGATCGGGTACGCGAGCTTGCGACGGCCCCAGTTGTCGAGCTTGAGGAGCTTGCCCCCGAAGTTCGAGACCACTTCATTCACCTTGGCGTTGATACGCTCAGCCTCGGTGTTGTCGGCGTTGGGAGCGAGGACGAAGACGACCTCGTACTCGCGCAGCCGATCTGTCGTTGCGATTGCCATAGTGACCAGTCTCCTCACGGACTGAACGGCACCAGCTCAGAAAAGACAGCTGGTGCGAGGAGCGCAGCGCCGCACCATTGCGGCCCGCTGCGTACGCCCTTCAGAGCGCTTCCTTCGGCGGCTTGGCCGGCTTGGGACGTGCGTTGAAGGCATTCATCGCTTGCGCGATGCCCTTTTCGACGATGCTTTCGACGCCAAGGGCCGCGTGGTCTAGCACGCGCGGCAGCTCTGTGCGCTCGGAACTCGAAAAATCGCCAAGCACGTGAGAGACCACCGCATCTCCGCCCTGCTCGCTACGCGGTCTGCCGATGCCGACCCGCAGCCGGACGAACCCGTCGCCCCCACAGTGCTGAAGCATGGACTTGAGTCCATTGTGACCTGCCGTACCGCCGCCCACCTTGAGGCGAACGTCGCCGTACGGAACATCGAGCTCGTCGTGGATCACGACGACGTCGGCCAGCGAGACCTTGAAGAACTTCATGGCGGCCTGCACCGACTCGCCGCTCAGGTTCATGTAGGTGAGCGGCTTGAGCAGCACGATGTCGGGACTCGGCACGCGCGTGAACACGCCGCTGAACTTCTCGCGAAAGGCCGGCGCCTTGAGCCGCTCGGCCAGCCGGTCGACGATCATGAAGCCGACGTTGTGCCGGTTGTGCGCGTACTTCGCGCCAGGATTGCCAAGCCCAACGACAAGCAACATGACCGTTCTCCAAACGAAAACGAGCACGAGCGCCAAAGCACCGTGCTCGCGACCAGCAACGTGTGAACGTTACTTCTTCTTCGGGGGTGCCTTGGCGGCAGGCGGCGGAACCGTGTTGCCCGTTGCGGGGGCACCAGGCGCTGCCGGGTCTTCTTCGACGATCTTTTTGCGCTCGCTGCTGCACAGCACGACCGCGCGGTCGGCCGGAAGCACGATCTCGCCGGCCTCGAGGACGATGTCCTTCACGCGGATCGTCTCGTTCATGTCGAGGTTCTCGACGTTGAGCACGATCTCGGCAGGCACCTTGTCGGGCGTGACGCGCACGGGAAGGCCACGGAAGTGAACACGAAGCTCACCGCCCTTGACCACACCCTTGGCGCGGCCGATGGCGCGCACCGGCACCTCGTAGGTCGCCGGCGCGTCGAGCGACACGCGGTAAAAGTCTGCGTGCCGAATGGCGCGCGTGACCGGGTGGACATCGAGATCTTTGATGGTCGCGAACTGCGTCTTGCCGCCGATGTCCAGCTCGAGCAGCTGATTTTTGCGCTGGGGTCCGGACAGGCTCTTGGTGAGCGCGATGGGATCCACCACGATCACTTCCGTGTCGCCGCCAGGCCCGTACAGCACCGCAGGGATCTTGCCCTTCATGCGGAGCTGACGTGCCGGCCCCTTTCCGCGCGCGCCGCGGACCTCAGCCGGTAACGTCCACTTTTCCATGTTCTCAGTCTCCTCTTTCGTCTCGTCACGAATGGCCCAGCTCACCGCGCGCACTGCGCGGCTTGTGGACCTCACACGAACAGCGAGCTCACCGAGTCGCCGTTGTGAATACGTTTGATAGCCTCGCCCAGCAGTCTGTCGACGCTGAGCACCTTGAACTTGCCGCTGGCCTTGCCGGCCGCGCTGAGCGGGATGGTATCTGACACGACGACCTCGTCGAGGACCGAGCTTGCGATGCGCTCGATGGCCGCGCCGCTGAGCACGCCGTGCGTGGCGGCCGCGCTCACGCTGCGGGCGCCCTGATCTTTGAGCGCCTTGGCCGCGTTGGTGAGCGTGCCGGCGGTGTCGATCATGTCGTCGATGATGACGCAGGCACGGCCCTCGATCTCGCCGATGATGTTCATCACCTCGCTCACGTTCGCCTTCTCGCGACGCTTGTCGATGATCGCGAGGTCGACGTCCATCCGCTTGGCGTACGCGCGCGTGCGCTCGACGCCACCGGCATCGGGCGACACGAACACGGGCTTGTCGTTGGCGAAGCGGCCGCGCAGGTAGTCGAGGAACGGCGGCATCGCGTACAGGTGATCGAACGGGATGCCAAAAAAGCCCTGGATCTGGCCGGCGTGCAGGTCGACCGAGACCACGCGCTCGACGCCTGCCGCGGTGAGCAGGTCGGCCACCAACTTGGCGGTGATGGGCGTGCGCGGTGCGACCTTGCGGTCTTGCCGACCGTAGCCGTAGTAAGGAATCACTGCCGTGATCGACCCTGCGGACGCGCGCTTGAGGGCGTCGACGATGATCAGCAGCTCCATCAGGTTGTCGTTGGCCGGTGCGCAGGTGGGCTGCACGACGTACACGTCGACGCCGCGCACGTTTTCCTGGATCTCGGCGAAGATCTCGCCGTCCGAAAAGCGGGCCAGGCGCGCGCGCCCGAGCGGGATCTCCAGGTACGCGGCGATCTGGGCCGCAAGGGGCTGGTTGGCGCTGCCCGAAAAGATACTGATGGACTTGAACATCGGCGCCGCCTTGCTTGCCCCTCACCCGCTCGACCCAAAAATGCTTTTCGGCCCATGAAGTGGCGGCGATCGCTAGCACACGAAGGTCGTCAGTCAACGATGGGCTGCCCTCGCGCGACCCCGCCGTGTCGCCCGTTCGTACACGTCTGGATTGCAACCGAGCGTGACTTCGCCATAAACGCGGTTCGTGTTGCGCAGGGACTTCATCGACTGGGTGCGAGGCGTCGCCGTCATCGCGATGGTGGTGTGGCACACCGCTGACGGTTGGCTGCACGTGTGGGCTCGTACCGGGCAGCCGTGGTCCGTGCTGCGTTTCGTGGGCGGCCTGGCCGCGCCCAGCTTCTTGCTGCTCGCGGGCGTTGCGTTGGCCGCGCGCCCCGATCGAACCCAGCACCAGCCGCTGCTCGTCACGCTGGCGCGCGGACTCGAGATCGTGCTCATCGGCTACGCGCTCCGGCTCCAGACCTGGCTGATCGACGCGGCCGCCATCACCAACCTGCACCTGCTGCGCGGCTGGCTGCCCATCGTGCTCGGCTACGCGCTCCTGTTCTCGAGCCTGCGCTCCATCGAGAAGCAGCCGACCCGCGCCAAGCACCTGGCCCTCGCGGGCGGCCTGCTCGCGCTGATCGGCCTGTCCCAAGTGCCGTGGCTCGCTCCGGGCCGCTTGCTCCGTCTCTTGCAAGTCGACGTGTTGCAGGCGATCGGCGCTTCCCTCGTGCTGCTCGCGCTGTTCGAGCGCGCGTGGCGGGTGTTGCAGCGGCCGGCACTCACCATCGCGCTCGGCATCGCCGTCGCGACCCTGACCGATCCGCTGTCCATGTTGTTGCCCGGCGTTCTGCCGGTCCCCGTGGCCGCGTATCTCGGCAAGTTCACGCCTGCCTGGGGAGCCCCCGCGCCTGCACTATTCCCGCTGTTTCCTTGGTTTTCTTACGCCTGTTTCGGCGCGGCCTACGGCACGTTGCTGCGCACGCGACGCGAGCATCACGACGAGGCCTTCATCGTGCACGCAGGTCTGCTCGGCGCGCTGCTGGCGCTGCTGACCAGCGAGGCGCACCACGCCGTGCAGCACCTGATCGGGGCGCTGCCCTGGCTGGTCCATCCACTGCGGGTCGCATTTCGGGTCGGCCTCGTGCTGGTGTTGCTGTTGGCCGGCTGGCTGTGGACCCACGGGCGCCGTGGCCGTTTGATGGTCGCGTACGGCCGAGCGTCGTTGCGCGTGTACTGGGCCCACCTGCTGGTGGCGTACGGAGTATTGGGGTCCCCGTGGCAAAAACATCTCGCCATGGGAGAGTGGGCGGTCCGCTTGGTTCTCTTGCTGGGTGCGATGTGGCTGCTCACGCGGCTAGGCACCCGCGGCGCACGAGGCACGCCCCGCCTCGACGTAGCAGTTGCTCCGGAGTAGTCGCCCGCCGAACCCCTGTCTGCCAAAGGACATCCCCATGGCCTCCGTGCTTCTGCTCACCGACCGCGCCGGCTTCGAGTCTCAGTGGAGCGCCGCCTGCCACCAGCTCGATCTGACGGTGCGCACGCACGGGCTGACGGACTTTGCGCGCGCCGTCGACCGCGCGCCTGCCGTGGTGATCGACGCTGCCGGCGCGCGCATGACCGAGCACGAGCTGCTCGCATGCGTCGGGTTCGCGCGCGCACACGGTGCGGCGACGGCCATCGCGCTGCCCGAGCGCGGCCGCTTCAGCGACGCGCAGGAAGATCTTTTCCTCGAGCTGTGCGGAGGCCTCGTCGCGCGCCACGAGCACGACGTACCGTGGGTGCTGGCCGGGCTGGTGCGCCGAAGCGAGCCCGACCGTGAGACACGTTTTGTGTACCTCGCGGCGTCCTCTTCTCGCTCCCGCGCCGAAGACGCGCGTCCAGCCACACCGGGCAACGAAGAGCTGCTGGCGATCTTGGGCGACGGCAGCGTGTGCCTGCTCGATCGCCCTTTTTCAGCCGACGATCAGGGCGAGCTGCCGGTCGAGGCGGTCGTGCTCGCAGAAGATCGACTGTCGGCGCGCATCGAGCTGCGCGACGGTTCGACCCTGGAGCTCCTCGCCGCAGAGCTCGCACAGGGCAGGCTCGCCAGCGCGCGCTCCACGCAGGGCGGCACCTCGGTTGCGCTTGGAGACGTCGATGGCGTTCGGCTTGGCCAGCGCTTACGCGCACTGCGTCTGGCCGCGGGCCTCACGCAGGCAGAGCTCGCGCGCCGAACCGGGATACATCGCCCCAACATCGCGCGCGTCGAAGCCGGACGTCACACGCCCTCGCTCGAGACGCTTGCGCGCTTGGCTGCCGCGATCGGCGTGTCGACGACGCGCGTATTGGCCGACTGAGTGCAGCATCGCGTGAACGCGATGCTGCAACGTGATGGCGCGAGCTACGCGAGAATCCTAAGCAAGCGCATACAAAAGGGGGAAGCCCCAGCGCGCGGGTGCGAGGCGGAAAGTGCACCCACGCGCTGGAGCTCCATAGCTGACCATCATCTCGGAAGACGACTGCGGTCATGGTGACGATCGATGCTCTGGCGAGTTCTGTGACGCGACGTCTCTGAAAGAAACTGGGCGGAACACAACCGGCACGGAGCGGGCGATAAGTGAAGGTGGCGAGCCCTTAGGGACCCATCAAAGCAAGCTCGAGAGGACGGTTCGAACTCTCGTGTAAGCAAGCGTGTAAGAGCGCTAGTTCAAGAAAGAAAGCTATCGAAGCGCGCCAGGGGCGTGCGGCGAAAAGAAGAAGCGCGCCAGGGGCGTGCGAGCGAAAAGAAAGTCTAAGTGGTCAAGAGTAAGGCAAGAGAGCGGAGACAAAGAGCAGAGGGGTGCGCGGGGGAAAGCCAAGGGGGACAGGGGGAACAAGTCACGTCTGGCGGTCAGGAGTCTTGGGGGACCGGTGCTTCCGACCCGCGCATTTTGTTGGTGGGGGGCCCCCCGAGGCTCTATGAAAAAAAAGTGCACGCGCCGGACGGTTTGCGGACTCGTGGTAGTTCTTGGCCGCTCGTGCTGTGTTTCTACATATCGATCGCAATCACCTTCGTTCTTTCGTTCGGAGGCTCGCAAAGCTTCGCGCAGCTGCCCCCCGAGGCTGCCGCGTCGGCCACGACGTGGGCCGTTCGCGTCGCGCCCAACGGACGCTGTTCCGGCAATGAGGGCCTCGAGAACGTGCTCGCCTCGCAGATCCCCGTCGCGCAGCGCGCGCCGGCCGATCGGGCCGAGCTAGTCGCAGAGGTCTCTCTCGAAGATGGAGGCCTCGCCCGCATCCGCGTGTTCGATCGCGTACTCAATGCCGAGGCGGGCGCGCGGGAGCTGCAGCTCAGCTCACGATCTTGCGACGAGAGCGCCGAAGCCGTCGCACTCGTGCTCGCCGTCTTGGTGGAGGCCGGGCGCGGCGCACTGACTGCATCGCCGACCACGACGGTGACGCCTCCCCCGCCCCCTCCTCCTCCGCCCCCGCCTCCTCCTCCTCCATCGCGTCCGGTCGACGCCCTTCCCACTCCCTCGGCCCGACGTCCCGTGCGCCATGCCTGGCTGGGCCCGCGCGCGGGACACGACCTCCTGATCGCCGTCGGCGTCGGCGCGGGTCTGCTCCCGGCGCCCACCCTGGGTGCGACCGCAGGCTGGGGGATTCGAGGGGCAAAGGCTTGGCCGGTCTGGCTGGAGGTCAGCGGATTTCGCAGCGATGCGACCAAGGAAGTCCCCGCCGACCTACGGGTCCTGTACGGCAGCCTGCTCGGCTGTCCGCTGCACAAGCGCTGGGAGTACGTGCGGACACGGGCCTGTGGCGGGGCCGGCATCGGAGCGGTCTGGGGCGAGGGGCGCGACATGGCGCAGAGCTTCAAG
>JBEGTL010000394.1:0-7730 GCA_041179425.1 Pseudomonadota bacterium
AGCTTCGTTGCGTACCCGAGCTTGTTCTCCTGCTTCGCGCGGCTGATGGCGAGAGCCCCTGCGGGGACATCACGATTGATCGTGCTCCCAGTTCCCACGTACGCTCCCTCGCCGATCCTCACCGGTGCGATGAGCTGGGAGTCGCTGCCGATGAACGCGTCGTCTTCGATGGTCGTGACGTGTTTGTTCACTCCGTCGTAGTTGCAGAAGATGGTGCCCGCTCCGATGTTGACGTGGGTCCCGATGACACCATCTCCGAGGTACGAGAGGTGGCTGGCCTTGCTGCCGCGCCCGAGCCGGGTCTTCTTCATCTCGACGAAGTTGCCAATCTTGGAGTCGGCCTCGAGCACGCTCTCCGGGCGTAGATGCGCAAATGGCCCCGTCTCTACGCGTTCGCCGATGCTGCTGTCGCTGGCCACGGTGTAGGGCTTGAGGTAGGCGCCGCGTGCGACCGTCACGTTGTTGAGCACGGAGCCCACGTCGATGCGTGCGCCACTCTCAATCTTGGTGTTGCCGCGCAAGTGCACGTTGGCCTCGATGATCACGTCGGGCTCGATGGTGACGTGCGCTTCGATGTACGCGGTCGCGAGGTCGCGGATGGTGACTCCACTACGCGCAAAGCGCTCTGCGATCCGTTGCCGCATGGCTGTCTCGCACACCGCGAGCTGCGCACGATCGTTCACGCCGCCCACGTCGTCGAAGTTCCACGACACAGTGGCCACCGAGTCGAGCGCGGCCGCTTGGCCCACCACGTCGGTGACGTAGAGCTCGCCCTGCGCGTTGTCGGTCAGCAGCTTGGCCAAGGCCTCGCGCAGAAAGCCTGCTTGGAACGCGTACGCACCGCAGTTGATCTCGCGCACCGCGAGCTCGCTCGGCGACGCATCTTTTTGCTCTCGGATGCCCAGCACCTTGCCGCTCGCGTCGCGCAGGATGCGGCCGTAGCCGGCGGGGTTGGTGAGCTCGCTGGTGAGTACCACCGCGCGCGCGCCGCTCTCGGTGGCGGTCGTCATCAGCGCGGACACCAGCTGCTCGTGCACCAGCGGCGTATCGCCGTACAAGATGACCACGTAGCCTTCGCTGTCTTTTAGGCCTTGCACACCCACGCGGACCGCATCGCCCGTACCGAGCTGCCGCTCTTGGACGACGGTGCGCACGCGTGAATCGAAGCGTGACCGGACGTCTTGTTCGACCTCGGCGCGGCCGTGCCCCACCACCAGCACCACCTCGTGTGCGCCGGCGCCGAGCGCTGCCTCCACGATGTGTGCGTACATCGGCAGGCCTGCGACGGGGTGCATGACTTTGGGCAACGCGCTCTTCATGCGCGTGCCCTGGCCGGCGGCGAGAATGACGGTGACGAACGCAGCGCTCATGGGCGCTGTATAGCGCAGCCCTCAGCCGATCAGGAAGCTCGCAACGCGGGCCAGCGCGCCAAGATCGTGGACGTCTTGCTCGAACGCAGGCACCTCGACGTACAGCCCGCGGTTGCCGGTGAGTGCCTTGAGTCGTTCCACCTCACCGCGGTCGGTCACGGCGCGCAGGCGGTCTTCGTCGAGCGCGCGCTCGAGCTTCTCCATCAGCGCGGGCACGTCTGCGCCAGCGGGGGCGCGCGCTGCCAGTGCGCGCTCGACCTCGGCCGGGCGTCCGGGCGGCTCAGGGATGAGCGGGGTGACGCGGTTGATCACGATGCCGCGCTGGGTGAGCCCGCCCTCCGCCAGCTTGTCGGCAAAAAAGATGGCTTCTTGCACCGCCAAGGGGTCGGGGCTGGTGACCAACACGAACGCGACTTCGGGGCTGCGCAGGGCGTCGGACACCTGCTTGGCCCGCTCGGTGAAGCCGCCGAACAGCTCGTTGATGTCGCCGATGAAGGTGGCGATGTTTTGCAAGAACTCGCCGCCCGTGAAGCGCGACAGGCCCTTGAGCACCATTGACGCGCCGCGATTGAGCAGGCTGAAGCCCAGCTTTCCCGCGCCCGAGAACGCCTGCATGAACCAGCGCATCGCCGGCGAGTCGATGGCGTCGACCAGCTTCTCGGGTGCGTTGAGGAAGTCGAGCGCGTTGGTGGTGGGCGGCGTGTCGAGCACGATCAGGTCCCAGCTCTTGTTCTCACGCACGGAGTACAGCTTCTCCATGGCCATGTACTCCTGCGTGCCCGCGAGCGACGTGGAGATGTACTGGTACAAGCGGTTGTCGTAGATGCGTTTGGCGCGCTGCGGCGTGGACGCATGCTTCTCGACCAGCTCGTCGAACGTGCGCTTGGTGTCGAGCATCATCGCGCTGAGCGAGCCCTTGGCCTCGAGCCCCGCTTTGGCGAACAGCTCTGGCGACACGAGCTGCTCTTCGGTCGTCATCGAGGTCAGGCCCAAGCTATTGGCGAGGCGCTTGGCCGGATCGATGGTCAGGCACAACACACGTCGCCCCAACATCGCTGCGTGCAGCGCGAGCGCTGCCGAGGTGGTGGTCTTCCCGACGCCTCCGCTACCGACGCAAACCACGACGCGATGCTGGGCGAGGACTTCGGAAAGGCTCATCTACCGGCAGCACCCTAGCAGGGGCTACCCTTTCCAGCCACGCTGGCGGGCTAGCTCTCGGGCCTGCTCGATCATCTGGCCAGCCCCCTTGGCGAGCATGCGGTCGGCCAGCGAGACACCCAGCTTGTGGGCCAGCTCGAGGCGACCTTCGGGCGTCTGGTCTTCGATGTATTCGTCGTTGCCGGCGCTCACCACTTGGCTGCCGTCGGGGGTCCCGACCAGCGCGTCCATGTGCAGACGCGTCCCGTTGTGGGAGAACGCGGCGTGGCCCCCGATGGGGAGCTGACAGCCGCCCTCGAGGCGCGCCAAGAAGGCTCGCTCGGCCTCGACTGCGACGCGGGTCTCGTGGTGATTGAGGGGGGCCAGCAGGGCCGCCAGCGCCTTGTCGTCGGCGCGTGTCTCGAGGCCGAGCGCGCCCTGGCCAACGGCAGGGACACATTCCTCGACGCTCAGCACGCGGTGTGCGCGGTGCGCGAGTCCGAGCCTGCGCAGGCCGGCGAGGGCGAGCACGATGGCGCGATAGTGACCCTCGTCGAGCTTGCGCAAGCGCGTCTCGACGTTGCCGCGCACGGGCTCGCAGATGACGTCGTTGCGACGCAGACGAAGCTGCGCCATGCGCCGCAGCGAGCTGGTGCCGATCTTACAGAACGCCTCGAGGTCGTCGAGGCTCGCGCCATCCTTCGTGACCAACACGTCGCGCGCGTCTTCGCGCACCGGTACACACGCGATGATCAGCCCGTCGGCCAGCTGCGCGGGCACGTCTTTCATGGAGTGCACGGCCAGATCGGCGCGGCCATCGGCCAGCGCTTCTTCGATCTCGGTGACGAACAGACCCTTGCCGCCGACCTCGGACAGCGGCCGATCTTGGATGCGGTCGCCCATGGTGACGACGTGCAGCTCCTCGACCTCGAGGCCCGGGTTGTGGCGCTTGAGCTCGCGCGTGACCCAAGCAGACTGAGCGAGTGCGAGCGGACTCTTGCGGGTAGCGATGCGGACTTTCATGACCGGGCTTTCAGCAGCTTGCGAGGGCTAGCGAGCGAAGAAAAAATGCCGTGCAAAAGGCTGGCTCAGGACCTGTCGCCCGAGCGGCTCTTCGACGTCGCAAGCGTGGCAGGTGAGACGACGCCAGGCACGCTGAGAGGCAGCGCGGGGCGAGCGGGCGCCGGCTCTTCGTCGAGCAAGAACAGCTTGCGCACGCTGCTGACCAGCTGGTCGCCGTCGGGCTCTTCACGGCTCTTTTTGAGCTGTGTGAGAGGCGTGTGCAGCAGCTTGTTGACGATGGCGTCGCACATCACTTCGAGGTTCTTTTTCTCGCTGTCGCTCACGTTCTTGAGCCGGGGCAAGGTGCGCTCGAGCTCGGCGTGCACCACGCCGCGCACGCGCTCGCGCAGCGCGACCAGGGTGGGCGTGAGACCGAGCGAGCGCTGCCACTGCTCGAACGCGACCACCTCTTCGTCGACGATGCGCTCGGCCTGCTCGGCTTCGCGCTTGCGCGCGGCCATGCTCTGCGCGGCGACCTGCTCGAGGTCGTCGATGCTGTACAAGAACACGTTGTCCATGTTCTCGACGCGTGGGTCGACGTCGCGCGGGACGGCGATGTCGATCAGGAACAGCGGCCGGTGGCGACGCGAACGCACCACGCCCTGCATCAGCTCGCGCGTGATGACGTAGCGTGGGCTCGCCGTGGAGGTGATGACCACGTCCGACGTGATGAGCTCTTGCGCGAGCTGATCCCACTCGCGCGCCTCGCCGCCGCACGCCTCGGCCACGGCTCGCGCGCGCTCTTGGTTGCGGTTGACGACGGTGAGTAGGGTGCCCTGCTGCGCGAGCGCCTTGGCCGCGCCCTCGCTCATCTCGCCCGCGCCCACCAGTACGACGCGCCGCCCGGTGAGATCGCCAAAGATGCTCTTGGCGAGGTCGCACGCGATGGTGCTGACGCTCACCGCGCCGGCCGCGATGCCGGTCTCGGTGCGCACGCGCTTGGCCACCGCGAACGCGCGACTCATGCAGCGGCCGAGCAGTGCGCCGACGGTGCCCGCGTCGTTGGCGACGGTGAACGCGTCTTTGACCTGACCTAGGATCTGCGGCTCGCCGACGACGAGCGAGTCGAGGCTCGACGCGACACGAAACGCGTGGCGCGCGACCGCGGGACCGGTGTGCTCGTAGAGGTGCGCGGAGATGTCGTCGCCGCCCACGCGCTCGCTCAGCAGGTCGCGTACCGCGCGCACGGCCGTGACCGCGCTCTCGGCGCTGGCGTACAGCTCGACGCGGTTACACGTCGACACCAACATGGCCTCGCTCAAGCCGCGGTCGCACAGCGCGCGCAGCATGGTCACGAGCTCGTCGCCCGCGATGGCGAGCTTCTCGCGCACCGCGAGCGGTGCCGTGTGGTGGGACAGGCCCACGAGGATGAGTTCAGGGGCCACTTACAAAGCTCCCGTTCTGGCGCGCAGCGCGTACCCAATCAGCACGGCGACCGCGCAAGCAAAGCCGAGTAACGTTCCAATCGCAGCGCGCCGACCTTGCCAGCCCGCGGCTACCCGAAGCAAGAGCACAGTGGCAAACACTGCCCATGCGACCAGGCCAATGACCTGCGCCGGGGAGAGGCCGACCGGCAAGCGCACGGCCCAGAAGGCGCCCGAGATGGAGCCCAGCGTAAACAGCGGGAAGCCGATCAGCAGCAGCTTGAGCCCGAGCGAGTCGAGCACGTCGAGCGGAGGCAGCCGGGTGAACAGACCGCTGAGCTGGCGGCGACGCAGCAGCCGCTCTTGAATCAGGTAGGCGGTGGCGACGGCGAACGCGAGCGTGAACGCAGCCACCCCGAGCACGTTGACCAGCACGTGCAGCGGCAAGAGCACGGAGCGCACGTCCTCGGGCACATCGGGCACGCTGTGCCCAAGGCCCGCGGCCAAGAACAAGAGGAGGACCACGGGCGTGGTGAAGGCGCCGAGCACGGCCAGGCGACCATAACGAAGCGCGATCAAGTGCGCTGACACGACTGCGAGGCTCGCAATCGTCAGCATCTGACGCACGTCGCCGAAATGCGGGTGGCGGGCGGTATCGCCGAATAGAAAGGTCACGTGGAAGATAGCTGCGGTTAGCAGCATGCGTGCCGCCCAGCGCTCGCCCCACTTGCTGCCGTAGCCCATCAGCGTGAAGTAACCGACGGAGGCCCCGAGGTAGGCCACGCTGGCGCTCACGAAGATGACGTAAAGCGTGGTCTGGCTCATGGTCGTGCCTTGCAATCGGTGCGCGAGCGGAGAATGGCGTGGGTCATGGGCGGGAAAAAAGCTTGTGGATACGCGATACCAGATCTGGCTCGTCGGCGCTTTCGGGCGCGAGCAGGTAGCCCTCGCTGACTTGGTAGGCGTTGTCACCGAGCAGCACCGACTCGCCCGAGTGCTCGGCGGACAGAGCCAGCAATTGGTCGCGTGTCTTGATTCGGCCCACCAGGCGCGGCTCATCACCCCCGCCGGCGACCTCGGCCAGAAAACGCACGGCGCCCGACACGCGGAACGCGACGCCTTCGAACGTGAGAGTGTCCCGCGTGAGGTCGGCCCGCCCGTCGGTAAGCCAGCTCTCGACCGCGTCTTGGGGGACGAACACGCGCGCTTGAGGCATGCGCGACTCCAAGTCGAAGCGCGCGGTGCGCCGCGCGCGAGCCAAATTGGGGAAGCACCCAGAGTGGGCGCCAACGACCGATGAGCCCCCGAGCCTACCATGGCCGCTCGACCCTAGGTAGGCGTGGCCGTTGGCGAACTTGCGCGGACGAGGGGGCCCGAGGTGCGCGGTTGAGCGCTCGCCCACAGTCTCGGGCTGGTCGTGCGAGACGTTGCGCGCGCTCGGGCTGGCGCGAGGCTGACTGCCGTGGCTACCTAGCGTGCTGCGTAACGACGCAGCGACGTCGCTCGTCTGATCATCCACAGAACCGCGCAGCAACGAGACGACGGCGTCCCTCATGGGCAGCACCGATTGACAGAGACACTCGCCATCTCTACGTTCGTGCGGTTAGGAGAAAAGCAGCATGGCTGGCAAGAACGTTCAGGAGTTCAACGAGCTCAACTTCGATCAGGAAGTGCTCAAGTCCGATGTACCCGTCCTGGTCGACTTCGCCGCGACGTGGTGCGGACCCTGCAAGGCCATCGCTCCCCTCGTAGGTCAGGTCGCCGATGAGTACCTGGGCAAGGCCAAGGTCGGCACCATCGACATCGACGATAGCCCCGGCATCGCGCAGCGTTACGGCATCAAGGGCGTGCCCACGCTCTTCGTGTTCAAGAACGGCGAGGTCGTAGGCAAGATGGTCGGCGCGGCGCCCAAGCAGAACATCGCGTCGTTGGTCCAGCGAGCCCTCTAACCCAACCACAACGAGCACCATCCCGCACACGTGCGCGTGCGGGTCGACGAACAAGGGCGCCATCCAGCAATGGACGGCGCCCGAGTCCGTTAACGCACGTAGCGATGGGCGAGGGCTAGACCGCCGAAGGCAGGCCTACACCCGACCCGTACTCCCGAAGCCGCCAGCGCCGCGTACGGTGCTGCCCAGCTCGTCGACGCTCTCGACCTCGAGCACACGCGCACGTGTGACCGGGGCCACGACGAGCTGCGCGATGCGCTCGCCGGGTCCGATGGTCACCGCCTCGCGGCTCAGGTTCACCAGCAGCACGGCGAGCTCGCCGCGGTAGTCCTCGTCGATCGTGCCCGGCGCGTTGAGCACGGTGAGCCCGTGCTTGCTGGCCAGACCCGACCGCGGGCGCACCTGTCCCTCGTGGCCGGGGGGCAGGGCGATCACGAGACCGGTCGGCACCTTGGCGCGCTCGAGTGAGCCGAGCACCAAGGGCGCGTCGATGGCCGCCGTCAGGTCGAGCCCCGCCGCCCCATCACTCGCGTAGTGGGGAAGCGCCGCTCGGGCGTGGATGCGCACGACGCGCAGGCCGACCGGGTCACGCATCAGTCGCGCTCGCGCTCGCGCTCGACTTCGCGCACGCGGTCACGGTTGCGCGCTCGCGCACGCACACGGGAGGGACGGTCGCGCTCGATTCGGTCGTCCCGGTCGCGTGCCGCTGCCGGCGCGCGATCGGCCGCGAAGCCGACGTCGTCTTCGACTACGCGGTCGTCGTCGAGAACGCGCTCGTCACGTTTTACTGGGCTGCGTGCGGGCGCATCGCCGACCCGGGGACGCGCCGGACGATCTGCTTCGACGCG
>JBEGTL010000395.1:0-7727 GCA_041179425.1 Pseudomonadota bacterium
CGCTCGTAGCTCTCGGCGATGACCGCCTTGATGCCGAGCAACAAGGTGCCCTTGGCCGCCCAGTCGCGCGACGAGCCGGTGCCGTACTCTTTGCCGGCGAGCACGACGAGCGCGGTCTTGTCGGCCTGGTACTTCACCGAGGCGTCGAAGATGCTGGTCTCTTCACCGGTGGGCAGGTAGCGCGTGATGCCACCTTCTTTGCCGCCGACGAGCTGGTTTTTGAGGCGGATGTTGGCGAAGGTGCCGCGCAGCATGACCTCGTGGTTGCCGCGTCGCGCGCCGTACTGATTGTAGTCCTTCGCAGCGACGCCGTTTTCTTCGAGGTACTTGGCGGCGGGGCTGCCCTTGGCGATGTTGCCAGCGGGCGAGATGTGATCGGTGGTGATGGAGTCGCCGACCTTGACAAGCACGCGCGCTCCGACGATGTCGGTCGTCTTGCTGGGCACATCTTTAGTCAGGCCCTCGAAGAAGGGCGCCTTGCGCACGTAGGTGCTCTTGTCGTCCCAGGTGAAGGTGTCGCCCGTGGGGACGACCAACTTCTGCCACTGCTCGGGGCCCTTGAACACGTCGCCGTAGCGGTCGACGAACAGGTCGCGCGTGACCGCCTTGGCAGACGCGTCGGCGATCTCTTTCTGCGAGGGCCAGATGTCCTTGAGGAAGACAGGCTTGCCGTCTTTGCCGGTGCCGAGCGGCTCGTTGTAGAGATCGATGTCCATGGTGCCGGCGAGCGCGTACGCGACGACCAGCGGCGGCGACGCGAGATAGTTGGCGCGCACGCTGGGATTGACGCGCCCCTCGAAGTTGCGGTTGCCGCTGAGCACCGAGGTGGCGACCAGGTCACCCGTCTTGATGGCGTCGGCGATCTCGTCCTTGAGCGGACCCGAGTTGCCGATACAAGTGGTGCAGCCGTAGCCGACCAAGAAGAAGCCGAGCTGGCCGAGGTACGGCGTGAGCCCTGCCTTGGCGAGGTACTCGGTGACGACCTGGGAGCCGGGCGCGAGGCTGGTCTTGACCCAGGGCTTCTGCTTGAGGCCCTTTTCGACGGCCTTTTTGGCGAGCAAGCCCGCGCCGATGAGCACCGACGGGTTGGACGTGTTGGTGCAGCTGGTGATGGCGGCGATCACCACGTCGCCGTGCGTGAGCTCGTCGCTGGTGCCAGCCACCTTGGCCTTGGTGGCGAGCTTGCCCGGCGCAGCGGCCTTGCCGTCGACGTAGGCGTCGCCCGCCTTGGCGTCGACGTCCTTGCCCACCAGCCCGAGCAGCGCCTTGCGGAAGCTGCGCTTGGACTGAGTGAGCTCGATGCGATCTTGCGGACGCGCCGGACCCGCGATGGAGGGCACCACCGTGGACAGGTCGAGCTCGAGCACGTCGGTGAAACGCGGCGTCTTGCTCTCTTTGGTGCGGAACAGCCCCTGCGCCTTGCTGTACTGCTCGACGAGCGTGATCTGATTTTCGCTGCGGCCGCTGGCGCGCAGGTAGTTGAGCGTCTCGTCGTCGACCGGGAAGAAGCCGGCGGTGGCGCCGTACTCGGGCGCCATGTTGGCGATGGTGGCGCGGTCGGCGAGGCTGAGCTCGTCGAGGCCCTCCCCGAAGAACTCGACGATCTTCTCGACGACGCCGCGCTTGCGCAGCTGCTGCGTGACCATGAGCACGAGGTCGGTGGCGGTGGCGCCCTCGGGCAGCTTGCCGTGGAGCTTGAAGCCGATGACCTGCGGCAGCAGCATGGCCACGGGCTGACCGAGCATGGCCGCCTCGGCCTCGATGCCGCCGACGCCCCAGCCGAGCACGCCGAGACCGTTGATCATGGTGGTGTGCGAGTCGGTGCCGACCAGCGTGTCCGGGTACGCGAACGTGGTGCCGTCGATCTCGCGCGCAAACACGACGGGCGCGAGGTACTCGAGGTTGACCTGGTGCACGATGCCGGTGCCCGGCGGGACGGCGCGAAAGTCCTTGAACGCCGTCTGGCCCCAGCGCAGGAACTGGTAGCGCTCGACGTTGCGCTCGAACTCGAGCTTGACGTTGTCGGCGAAGCTGCGCAGCGTCCCGTAGTTGTCGACCTGTACACTGTGATCGATGACCAGGTCGACAGGCTGCAGCGGGTTGATGCGTTGTGGGTCACCACCCAGGCCGGCAAATGCCTCGCGCATGGTGGCGAGGTCGACCACGCAGGGCACGCCCGTGAAGTCCTGGAGCAGCACGCGCGCCGGCCGGTACGCGATCTCGAGGCTCGGTTCGGCCTTGGGATCCCAGTTGGCCACCGCCTCGATGTCGGCGCGCTTGACGGTCTTGTCGTCCTCGTAGCGCAGCAGGTTCTCGAGAAGCACGCGGATCGAGTAGGGAAGAGTCTCGACGTCTCCGATCTTCGCCTTGGTCAGTGCGTCGAGGCGAAAGATGTCGACGGAGCGGCCGCCGATGGTCAAGGTCGCGCGGCTCTTGAAGCTGTCGATCGTGGTCGTCATTTGCCCCGTTTACCACGACCGTTCGCGGCCACAAGCAAGAACCTGAGTGTTGACGCAGCAGCAGCGCACACGCAGCGGGGAGCGACACCCGACAGCCACCTTTCGCGCAAGATTGCCGGTTTGTTCCTCGCATATGACGGCTCGGGTTGGGCCTCAGAGACCACACGATTACAGGGGGACTTTCACCGTTGAATGCAGCGGATCGCGGCTGCACCCGCAAGCGGCTGTGCTAGCGTCCGCTCGCTCGAGGAGCGTCATTTCGAAGGCGTGGATCTTTCCAAACGTCACGGCCTCGGCATCTTCGCTCGCGCGCCCGAGGGCGCGCTTCGACGCTCGCGAGTCGAAGCGCGAGATTCTACCGCGCGCGAGCTGAAACGGAGGCAGAGGTGGTCAAGGTCGCCCGCAAGAGTACCGGAGGACGGGGCAGTGCAGAGGCCATCGAGAAGCGTCGTGTCGCGCGCCAGCTCAACACGCTGTTCGGCGGCGCGAACAATCAGCCTGGCAAGCTCGATGGTAGGACCGAGAAGCGGCGCCAACGACTACTCAAAGAACTCAAGGATGGGCGCGCCGGACAGGCCCTCAAACCGATCGAGATCATCGCGCACGCCAACGAGCTACTCGAGATGGGCGAGACCCTCACGGGCATCCGCAAGAACGGCGTAAAGACGCCCAAGCTCGAGTTCGACGGGACCAGCGAGCGCGTCGAGACCGTGCTGCGCGCACAAGAGGCGTACGGCTTTCGGCCCGAAGTGTGGAAGCTGCTCGGCATCGACCTCGCCGAGCTCACGGCGGAGAGTGCCGCCGCCAAGACCGCCACGCGTAAGCGCCGCAAAGCGACGACGTAGCGCGCGACGCCGTGCGCGCGCCCTCGACGCGGACAACACAAACGTCGGACAGACAGCGTCGGCTGCAGGCGTACCTGTTTGAAGAACTGGACACCGCGTTTGGGAGGCGCTACATCGGCCCTTCGTCGGCGCGGTAGCCAAGTGGTTAGGCAACGGTTTGCAAAACCGTCATACACGAGTTCGAATCTCGTCCGCGCCTCCATAATCTCTCTGTGATGTCCGCCCGTTGAGCAGGCCGTTAGGCTCCGGCGGCATCCTGAGTGACGCTCGCCGCACGTAGCTGCTCGACGGCGGACTCGACGCGCCCCCGTTGCGCGCCCGCCTCATGGTGGCTGACCGCGCGCGCTGGTGATGGACGGCCGCCGCTAGAGCGACGTCGGCAGTGCTCGCGGCCTTCGTCGTCCGCGTTTGTCGTCCGATGGTGGTCCGTCTCACTTCTTGCGGCCGGACTGGCTCCCGGCTCAAAAGAAACGAGACCTCGGCCCACACACTGGCTCTGACGACGCAAATCGATTCACTGCCGTCAGACGCAGCCGACTGCACATGCGGGCGTTTGCGATCCAGACGAGTCGCGGCTCAGTCCGCGCCGCAAAGGAACCTCGATGTTCAGACAGTTGCTTTGCTCGGGTCTGCTGTGTGGAGTGCTGGCCTGTGCCACGGAGATGCGGCCCACCATCCTCGGCGAGCCCTGCGCGGCGGACGCGGCCTGTGAATCGATCGACACCGATGCTGGCTGCGCGGCCGGGCAGTGCGGCCAGCAGGCGGTAGCGATAGCTCCAAACGCGCTGCGCTACGCAAGCGGCGGGCGGCGCCTCCGGGCGCAACACTACGTCGCAGACGGGGCGGAGAAGTTTCGCGGCCTGTACGACAGCCAGCTCGACTTTGCCTGCGAGTTCGTGCCCGACGTGTCTGGTGCAGGCTTTCGTTGCGTGCCCACGAACACGCAAGAGGTCCTCTACCTCGACGCGCGGTGCACGCAGCCAGCACTCGCGATCAGGAGTGGTGGAGCGGCCTGGCAGTCGGGCGCTTGGCTTAGTACTCCCACCGCGGGCGGGGCATCGCACTGCATCGGCGAAGCGCCCAGCGCACGAGACAGCTATCGCATCGGCGAGCGGTTCTTCGAGGGCGGCGTCGCGAGCATTGGGGTGCAGGCCCCCAGTGTGTACGCCAAGTTCGGCGCGAACTGTCTACCTGCACCGGCCCTGCTCACGGGGCGCGTCGCGCCAACCGTGAATCGCCTCGAGCGCGTGGATCCCGCCACGCTGGTGGGCGGGACGCTGTCGACGCTCGACGTGGGTGGCGGGCTGTCGATCCAACGACTCGTTGCCGACGACGACGACACCGAGGTCAACCTGGCGGTGCTCGGACTCGGCGGTGCGCCGTGCACCTTGCTTCCCGGAGGGCGCTGTGTCCCGGAGCCAGTCGTACTCGGCTCCGGCGGCTTCTTTCTCGATGCGCAGTGTCGAGAGGCGGCCTTCTTTGCTCCCGTTCCACAGGCGTGCGGACGGCTCCCGCTCGGCGCGCGAGTCGATGGAAATGCGGCGCGCGTGTTCGAGCTGGTGTGGACCAAGACGGCCTTCGTCGCAGAGACCGATCGCGCGGGGTGCCGCGCTCTCAACGTGGAAGAGACCGCTGTGTTCGAGGCCGGAGCCGAGGTGACAGCCCGCTTTCCCTCGGCGGTCCCGCGAGAGACCGGCACCGGTGCCTTGCACCTCACGCGTTTCGCGGCGCCCCACGGCAGCAGTTCGTCTGCGTTCATCGGGCTAGATCCAGGAGGCGAGTTCGTCGACAGCGAGGGGCATCCTTGCAAGGTGGAGGAAACGACCGATGGCACCTTGCGCTGCCTGCCCGAGCCATCGCACGTCCACGAGGCCGACCACTGGCGAGATGACACGTGCCAAGAGCGTCTGCTCGTTGCAGACGACGCCGCGGTCGAGCTGCCGGCGCTCAGACTCGTGCGCCGACGCGCGGACGCGCTGGGCGCCATCGAAGCGCTGTACTCTCTGGTCCCCCACACCGGCGTCGCCTACCAGGTCGCCCAGACCCGGTGCGTGCGCGCAGACGGGGCCCCGACCGACCTGCTCGCACGCGGCGAGGAGCTACCGCTCGCCACGCTCGCGCGCGTCGAGTTTGCAGAGCTGTGAACGCCTAGGCCGGCACCTCGGCGGAGCGCAGCGTTCGCGGCCGTGACCCGAACTGAGGCTCTCCGCACTCCGACCGTCGTGAGCAATCGCCAGGCCCCCTGCCCTTCGCGTCGCGCACACACGACTGCTCGTCGTGTGCTGCAACGCTGCGCCGCCGCGCACACGGCGGTGCTGCTCTCGCTGGTCCTGTGCGCGTGCGCGCAAGATGACGCTTCGCCCGCCGTCACCGATTCTGAGCCCCACGGGAACGCCGCGCGCGACGCTGGCGGTCGCGATCAGGCTGCCGACGCGAGCGGCGGGACACGCAAGCCGACGCGGGATGCTGGCGCGAGAAGCGAGCGCGACGCCGCGGCGATGCAGGACGCTGCGCGAGCCATCGAGCCCATCGACGACGACACCTCGGACGATGCGCTGAGCAGCCCAGACACGAGCGACGCGAGCGCGGGGGAGCAGCCCGCACGAGGCGACGCCGGGGTGGCCAGCGCGTGCAGCGACTCCTGTCCCAAACAAGGCGGCGTCGACTGGCTGTGCCACCTGCGCTTCATGTACGGCACCAACTACGCGTGGCACCACTTCGGCTCCGACTTTGGAGGCAACGCGAAGTGGAACCAGCAAGGCGTCAGCAAGAACGCGGACGTCGAGCGCGAGCTCGGCGAGATGGCGGCGCAGGGCGTCAACGTGCTGCGCTGGTGGATCTTCCCGGACTTCCGCGGCGACGGCATTCGTTTCGACGCACAGGACAAGCCGCTCGGCTTAGGCGGCACGGCGGTGGCCGATCTGACGCGTGCGCTGGAGCTGGCCGAGCAACACGACCTCTACCTCATGCTCACGCTGTTCTCGTTCGACAACTTTCGGCCCACCAAGGAGATGGATGGTCTTCGTGCGCGCAGCATTCGGCCGCTCGTGCTCGACGCTGCGGCACGCAAGGGACTGATGGACACGGTGGTGCGTCCGATCGCACAGACGGTCGCCAAGAGTCCGCACCACCAGCGCGTGATCGCCTGGGACGTCATCAACGAGCCGGAGTGGGCCATCACGGGTGCGAGCAAGTACGGCGGCGACCCGACGTTCGACGCGAATCCCGAGCTTCTGGCCATCAGCCACGACCAGATGGAGACGTTCTTGCGCGACGTGATCGTGGTCCTTCGCGAAGAGAGCGAGGCGCTCGTCTCGGTGGGTAGCGCAGCCGTCAAGTGGCGCTTCGCGTGGTCCAAGCTCGACGTCGACTTTCACCAGTTTCACATCTACGACTGGGTCAATCAGTACTTCCCGTACTCGCGCTCGCCGAGCGAGTACGGTGTGAACGACAAGCCGGTGGTGATGGGCGAGTTCCCGTCGCAAGGGCTGATGGGCGTGAGCTACGACAAGCTGGTGGAGAGCTGGTATTCCAACGGCTACGGCGGGTCTCTGAGCTGGGCGTACTCGGACCCCATGTTTGGCGGCAACTTGTCCGCGCTTTCGCAGGTCGCCAAGAAGCACGCCTGTGAGACTCGGTATTAACGTTCGTTTCCTGCTGTTCTGCCTGCTCCTCGGGGTGGGCCTCCTCGTCTGGCGCGCGTGCGCCTCGCCAACACAGCGCGCCTCAGGCACGGCGGAGGACCGCGAGCCGACGCTCATCGCGGCCGCTGGCGACGCGGGTCGCGCGACCAGCGTCGAGCTCGTCCGCACGAACGACGCCGCGATCTCCTCGCCGATCCCCGAAGAACAAGGGCAGCACGTCACGGATGCAGAAGCCGTGCTCGCGCGTATCGAGGCCGATCGACGACCCGGTCAGCGCGACGAACCAACAGACGCGCTCGAGATCCGCGCGTTGGTGTCGCTCACGCGCATCGGCGCGGCGCACGCCAAGCTGCAGCACTTCGCCGAGGACTACCCCACGAGCAGCGAGCTGCCCGCGCTGGTGCGCCTGACGGGCTATCACCCGCGGCCCATGGACCGACACGCTCGCTGAGCGGTGGCTTGCGCGTCCCCGAGAGGTCCACTATCCCCCGCCCTCGAGTCACCTCGCGACAGTAGGGCGAAGTCCTTGAGACGACAGTACGTTCAGCGTCACAGCCCCTGCTTTTCTCGCAAAACCGACGTTGTCTGCGAGCGACGGCCGCGCGCATGACGACGCCTCCCTCCTCTGCGGGGCTCGCCCTGCGTCGCGGCCTCTGCACGGGCGCGCTGGCGGGACTGTGGGTGGCGTTCGCCGACTTCGGGGCCACCTGGTTGTGGCTGCCGCTGGCGCGCGACCGGGTGTGGCTCCTGCTGCGGCTCGCGGCCTCGCTCGTCCCGGT
>JBEGTL010000396.1:0-7719 GCA_041179425.1 Pseudomonadota bacterium
GGCGGCACGCTCGGCCTCGGTGGGCAGCTCGGCCCGCGAGATACGGTCGCGCAGCTGCTCGAGCTCGTCCTCGTCTTCTTCGCCCTCGCCGAGCTCGCGACGGATGGCGCGCATCTGTTGGCGCAGCAAGAACTCGCGCTGCGAGCGCGACATCTCTTCCTGCACCATGGTGGAGATCTCTTGTTTGACGCGGTGCACCTCGGACTGGCGCGTGAGCAGGTCGATCACCTTGCGCAGCCGGTCGCGCACCTCGAGCTGCTCGAGCACGCTCTGTTTTTGCGGCGTGCTGATGGGCAGGTTGGAGGCGACGAGGTCGGCCAGGGCGCCCGCCTCTTGCACGTTGTCGAGCGCCTGTGCGGCCTCGCGCGGCAGCTGCGGCAGCACGGCCATCAGCTTTCGTGCGAGCTCGCGCAGGTGCACCATGAGCGCGTCGGTCTCTACGTCACGCCCGGGGCGCTCGACGATGCGCTCGATGCGCGCGCGCAGCGTGGGGCGCGAGTCGAGCGGCTCGATGACGCGCATACGAGCCACACCCTGCAGCACGACGCTGTAGTTGCCGGAGCTGAGTCGGATGACCTTGAGGATGCGGGCGACCGTACCCATGCGATACAGGTCCGGAAACTGCGGGTCTTCAGTCTCGGCCAGCTTTTGGGCGACGACACCGATGGTCGGTCGCTCGCCTCCGAACGCTTCTTCGATCAGCCGCACCGAGCGTGGCCTGCCAACGTTGACGGGCACCACCGACGCGGGAAAGAGCACCGAGTTGCGAAGCGGCAGGATGGGCAGCGCTTCCGGACTTGCGGGAGGGATGATCGAGTCACTCATCGGGTTGGGTGTAGTCTCCCGCACCGAGGGAGCGCTGCAAAGCAGAACTCTTGAATGTTCTTCGAGACCTCGCGCTAAGATTCGGGGACGCGTGCCGGCGGGGGCCAGGTCAGCGGCAGTGCACACGTGCTTGGGACGACACGCGCGCGTTTCCTGGCGTGTGCGAGCGCGTGTAGTAGATGTTTGACCGCCATCATTCAGCGTGAGAGCTTCTCCCACACGGAGGGCGCCTCCACGCGGCTGTTCTCGGGAGGGCTGATGTCAGTGCTGCGTACGGGGGCTGGAGTTGTCGTTGGGCTCACCCCGGTCATGGCTTCGGGTTGCAACGGCGTGTTCTGGGGCAACCTGGGCGTTCTCAGCGTCACCGTCGCCATCTTCCTCGGCACTGTCTTCCTGAGCCGCAGTAAGACCCCGCGGGGTACTGCCTCCCGCTCGTCGGCGTCTACTTCCCACCACTCCTGAGCCCATCGATGTCCGAGCCTTCGCTCGATCAGCGCTACCGCGCGCTCGACCAACTCACGCTCGCCGATCTCGAGGCCGTGCGACTCGCACTCCATGGCGGTTCGGTCATCGACTGGCATCGGCTCAACTTCGAGACGCGCGAAGACATCGAAGACTTCGTCGCCGTCCAAGAGATCCACCTGGGTGACCCGGCCGACGGCGCGCGCTGCGAGGCCGTGAAGAACGCGGCCATCAGCTACTTGCGCCGCAACTTCGACTTCCCGGTCCCCAAGCCCGTCGCCCAGGCCGACCTGGCCAAGCTCATCGAGCTCGCCTCGTCGCGCGGTCACAGGCAGCTGTGTGCGTGCTCGATCCTGAAGGTGATGCACATCATCCACCACCTCGACGCGCGCGAGCTGCTGTTCATGCTGCCCGTCGCCGACCAAGAGGTGTTTCACCTGGTCGAGGAGAAGGTGTACCGCGTGATCGGCGGCATGCTCGCCAGCGGGTTTCCCATCCTCGAGTTCATCGGCGGCCGCAAGAACAAAGACTCGCTCTACACCAAGCTGCTGTCCAAGCGCGAGACCATCGCCGCGCAGATCTTCGACAAGCTCCGCTTCCGCATCGTCACGCGCACGGCCGACGACATCTGGCCGACGCTCAATCACTTGATGCGCAAGGTATTCCCGTTCAATTACGTGATCCCCGGCCAGTCGACCAACTCGATGTTCGAGTTCAAGAAGTACTGTGAGGCCAACAAACACCTCACCGACTTGTTGCCGCGGCTCCAGCTCAGTGCCGACCTCGAGCGCAAAGACGCCGACAACGACAACCGCTTCTCCGCGCAGGACTACCGCGTCGTGCACTTCGTCGTCGACATGCCCATCAGGCTGCCGCGCTCGATGCTCGAGCAGGTGCCGCCGTCGGGCTGGTCGCTCGGCGCCGTCATCTTCGTGCAGGCCGAGTTCCAGGTCATCGACCGCGAGACCGAGCACAGCAACGAGCTAGGTGAGGCCAGCCACTCGGCCTACAAGTCGCGCCAGCGAGAGGCGGTCATGCGCCGCTTGAAGCTGGGCCTCGAAGAAGCGCGCACCAAAGAAGAATAAGCCCTCTCCTGGTGCAACCTCATGCCGCTGCCCGAACTCGACGGCGGACGCTCGGTCTTTTCTGTCGCCGCTTCCATCAAGCCCGAGCTCCCCATTTCAACGAAACAGGCACGCCTAGCTCGTTAGGCGCGCCTGTTTCAGAAACGGCGGATGATGCGGACCACTTGTCCGGCTTCGACCACCACGTCGACGGTGTGAACCACATCGTCCGGGGTGCGCAGGCCGATCTTGTGCGAGCCCGCGCTGACGCGGAGTGCGCGCACCGGCGTGTCGCGGCCCGTGTCTTTGCCGTCGACGAGTACGTGTGACCACGGAACCGTGCTGATCAGCAGCTCGCCCTCGTTGGCGGCGACCATCTCCTCGTCGAGCTCTTCGGCAACCTGCGTTTCCGCGGCCCCGTTCTCGCTCTCGCCGTTCGTTTCACCGACGGCTGCCTTGGCCGATGCTGCATTGAGCTCGTCGGTGGTTCGCGAGGGGGTCACGGGGACGCGCGGGTGAACCACGCGGGGCCGCTCTTTGATCGGCTTCTCGGGCGTGGGAGGCAGCGACGTGATCTGAGGGTCGAGCGCAGGCGCCGCCGCAGCAGCCGCAGCCGCCGCCGTGTCGGTGCCGCCGTGTGACTTCTCGAGGATGAGCTGAATCGGGCGGGCCTGACCCTTCTCGACGGCCACGTCCGCGCGGGCGATGTCGTAGCCCGATGCCTCGACCTCGACCGAGTGGACGCCGGGCGTGAGCCCTTCGACGACCAGGGGCGGGTTGCCGCGAACGATGCCATCGACGCGCACGAGTGCGTCGGGGTCACCGACCGCTTGCACCTCGATGGCGCCCGTGCCCGCATTGGCGAAGCGCGGCACCGCGTAGGTGGCAAACCCGACCGTGATGGCCAGCAGCGCAAACACCGCATAGCGAAGCGCGCGACTCGCGGGGGGCCCGCCGGCGCCGGGCACGTGAAGTGTCGTGCTGCCGCTGCCGTGCAGTGCCGGCGCGTCGAACGCGGGGGTCGAAGGGCGTGAAGGCGTGGCGCTCGCCTGCGATGCACTGGACGGCCACTCGTAGTTTTGATCGAACACCGACTGCGCGCCGACGGGCTGCGTGGTGACCGTAGAATCGCGCAGCTCGGCGCGCGAGCCGAAGGCACCGTGCTTGCCGCGCTCGGCTGCGCCGTTCGACCCGAACAAGCCGGGCGCGAAGCTGTCTCGCAGCGCGCTCGCCGGCGGCGGCAAGCTGGGGGCGGGGGGGGGAAAACCGCTGCCCAACGTGGAGCGCACGTTGGCGGACGGGCCAGCCACGGCGTGCATGCTGGGTGGGAAGTTGCTCTGCGGGTAGCCCGCGTCTTCGGCACCTTCGGGCGCGGGCGGGACCATGTCGGACAGCGTGGCGCGGCGCTGATCGACCGAGGGCCCGCCGCCAGTCTCCAGCTCGCGCAGCTCGTCGAGCTCGTCGGCGCTGAAGAAGATGTGCGTCTGTTCGTCTTGCAGCTCTTCGTCGTTCTCGAGCTGCGCCGGCAGGTCTGGAAGCGCGACCTCGGGCGTCTCGGCGGCGCCGAGCAACGCGCTGACCGGGGAGCGCGGAGATGCCTTGCGCTCACCACTCTCGCCACTCTCGTGGGGACTCGCGGGGACGACTGCGCCGCGCACGAGCTCGCCGCGCTCGAGCATTCCCCAGAACAGCTCGAGACGCTCGCGCTCGCGCTGCACCTCGGTGTGAAACGCCTGACGCATGGCCATGCCGACGTCGGTCTGTCCGTACTGCGGGTCGTGCGTCGCGATGAACTCTTCGAGCGCCCACTGCATCTCTTCGGCGGACTGGAACCTGTCGTCAGCCTCGCGCGCGAGCGCCTTCATCACGATGGCGTCGAGCGCTGCAGGCACACCCGGCGAGCGGTGCGAGGGAGGCGCGACGTTGGCATCGCGCACGAGCTCGAGCGTGGCGAAGTCGGTCTCGCCGTAAAACAAACGAGTGCTGGTGAGCAGCTCGTGCAGGCAGATGCCCATCGCGAACACGTCGGAACGATGATCGATGGGCATGCCGCGGATCATCTCGGGGCTCATGTACCCGAACTTGCCCTTGAGAATGCCGGCCTGTGTCTTCTGGCTCTGCGAGGCTGCGCGCGCGACGCCGAAGTCGATCAGCTTCACCTGGCCCGAGTAGCCGACGATGATGTTCTGCGGCGACACGTCGCGGTGGATGATGTTGAGCGGATCCCCGTTGTCGTCGCACTTGGTGTGCGCGTAGTGCAGCGCTGCACACGCTTTGCTGCCGATGAACGCCGCCATCATCGGGGTGACGAAGCGACCCGCCTTCTTGAAGCGGTTCATCAGCTTGAGCAGGTCGCGACCCCACAAGAACTGCATCGCGATGTAGTGGTCGTTGTTGACGCGCCCCAGCTCGTAGATGCGGCAGATGTTCGGGTGATTGAGCTGCCCGGCGATCCGCGCTTCATCGATGAACATGCCGATGAACTCGCTGTCCTCGGCGATGTTGGGCAGGATGCGCTTGATCGCGACGATCTGGTCGATGCGATCGGCAGTCGCGGGCAGCGCCTTGAAGACCTCGGCCATACCGCCAACGCTCACGCGTTGCAGCAACAGGTATTTCCCGAAGGGCGCGATGCGACCCGACGAGGCCGACACGTGTTCAGCCACTGCCTCGGAGTTCAACATGGGGAGTTGAGCCTGTATCGCACATTTTGCAGGGGCTTCGCTGCGATTTGTGGCAGACGACGTGCGCTCGACATACAGCTCATACCCGCTGCCACCTTTCGTTCGCTCGCGTTTTCCGAGCGATTTCGAGTCCTACCAGGGCGTGTCTACAGACGTTTCAGTGACGGCGGATGTGTACGGCCTCACGGTCGTCAAAAACGCAGCGAGACGCTAGCGCGTGGGAGTGCTTACCTCGAGGGCTGCGCTGGTCGAATTGCCTGCGGCGTCGCTCGCTCGCACCGACAGGGTGTGCGTGCCGGCGCTGAGGCTCGTCAGGTCGACCTCGAAGGCTTCGTTCTTCGTATCGAGAAGGTCGTCCGTGGGAAACACCGGTCGATACAGCCCGGTGTCCAGCGCGAGCTCGAGCTGACTTACCGGGCCAAGCGCGTCGATCGCCCGTCCGCTGAGCTTGCCCGAGACGAACCGTAGCTCGCGCAGCTCGGGCGCATGGTTGTCCACCAAGATGGGCGCGCTGATCGCCTCGGTGCGCGCGACGTACGGCTCCGGATTGGTCGCTTCGTCGGACACCAGCACGCGCACGCGGTAGTAACCATCGGGGATATTGCGTGTCTCCCAGCTGTAGTCGGTCTGCTCCAGCAGCTCGTACTCGCGCTGCAGCGGCAGCCACGCAGTCTGCCCCTCACGCTTGGCCAACAGCCGATAGCGCAGCTTGTCCTCGTCGGGATTGTCGACCTCCCAAGTGAGGGCGAGCTGTGTGGAGCGCGGCTTGCTGGTGTCGTCGCTCTTGACGGGTGGCTTGGTGTGCACGTTGCGCACGTGCGCCACCAGGTTTTGCGGCAAGTAGTACGCCTCGACCGCGTACAGCTCGGCATCGCCGGTGAGCTTGGCGCGGAGCTGCAAAAAGCGCGCGGCCGGACTCTTGATGGGACCCTGCGCGGTGCTCTCCGCGGACCACGCAGACCAGGTCGCGTCGGGTGTCTCGGTGTTGCCCGAGCGCGTCGAGAACGAGAGCGTGCCCGGCGGGGTGACTGCGCCTCGAAAGCTGAGCTCGCCAAAACGCGCAGGCGCCTTGGCGTCGAGCGTGGCGCTCACCCACTCCCCCTCGGTCTTGGGCTCGCGCACGCGGTACACCGCCACACCGTCGGAGCTGATGAAGTGCGGCGTGGCCGACGCCAGGTGGATGGCCGCGATCTGACGCTCGTCCACGTCGGCCCACACGGCTCGCTCGCCGCTGGTCGATAGGCGCACGATGCGACCGTCTTGCGCGAGTCCCGCGTGCACGCTGTCCGTCGTGGGGTCGATCTCGAGCGCGCTCACGTGTGCACTGTCGAAGCGGCCCAGCTCGTCGACGCGACCCGTGAAGTCGACCGTGTAGACGCTGCCTTTGCCGGGACGCAGGCGCTTGGTGCGCGCCGCGGCACCCAAGTCTTTGGTGTCGCCCACGGTAGGCGGCGGAGCGGGAAACTCGTTGGAGGCAACGGCGACGAAGCGGGGCCCCACGTCGAGCGTGGTGATCTCTTGTCCCGGAAAGTCGTACAGCACCTCGGCGCTCTTGCCCGAGATACGAAGCAGCCGCGCACCGTTGCTGGTGCCGGCGTAGACGCGGCCTTGCGCGTCGAGAGCGAGACACAACAAGTGCTCTGCCTCGTCGTCGTACACGAGCTGCGCCTGACCCTTCTCGTCGAGCGAGAAGAGCTTGCCCTCGGGCCCCGTGGCTGCGTACAGCGTGCGGTGCGCGGCCGAGTACGCGAGCGCCCAGACGTGATCGGCGCCGGGCAGCTTGGCCAGCTCGCGCACCTTGCCATCGAGCGCGATCGCGAACACGCGACCACCGGGCAGCGAGCCCGCATAGAGCGTGTTGTCGGCCCACACCAGTGAGGTGAGCAGCGCCGCGTCGGTGTCGGCGAACAGCTTGACGCCTTCTTTGGTCGACTTGTAGATGCGCCCTTCGTTGCCGGTCGCCACGTAGATCGCGCCGTCGCGGCCGACCGCGCTCGCGTAGGCGACGGGCACACCGTCGATGGCTGCGCGCTCGCTGCTGACCGCGCGCGTGAGCTTGCCGCTCGCGTGCGCCGCGGCGCCCTTGAGGGTCCCCTTCTCGAAGGCCTCGCTGGTGTCGAGCACGAAGCTCTTGGTGGAGACCGCCAGGCTCACGCTGGGCACGAGCAACAGGGCGGCGAGCCAGCCGAAGCGCGCGATGCCTGCGCGCGTGAGCGGAGCCTGATCGTTCGAACGCTTCATCGTTTTTCCCTGCGCACGTCGAGACCGAGCTTGGCGCTGCCGGTGATCACGCCGCCAAACGGCACGGTGATGCGCTGCTCCATCGCGAACGCGGCTGTCTTGGTGGTGTCGTGAGAGGTGGCCAGCGCGTCGAGCGCAGAGCCGGGCAGATCGCGGACGACGTGTCCGGAGAGACTCAGACCGCGACTCTTACGCTCGAGCGTGATGGCGAGTGCCGTGCTGGGCAGGCCTGAGCGCACCAGATCGAGGATATCGGCCAGGCTCTCGGGCAGTGGGTGCTCGAGCCGTACGCGGTCTGCAGACAGCACTTCGAGCTCGAGGTGCTCTCCGGCGTAGCTGGCCGGCAAGGGCACCTCGATGACTCGCTGCTCGAGCGGCTTGCCGTACGGCCGCAGCGTGAGGACCACGCGCGCGGGCTCCCCCGGGTCGAGCTCGTCTTTAGA
>JBEGTL010000397.1:0-7714 GCA_041179425.1 Pseudomonadota bacterium
GGCCGAGCCTGCGCGTGAGTCGCAGCGCCTGATGGCATTGGGGCTGCAGCTCGACCTGCTGCCCACTTTGCTCAGCGCAGCGCATGGCAAGGCCGGCTATGCGCCGCAGATCTGGCTCGGAATCGAGCCCGTAAGGGTTCGACTCATCAGCGCGCATTTGCAGCCGCCGGACGGCTTTGCTGGGGCGCCGAAGGGCTTTCGAGACCTTACCACCACGGTGATGGCCGTGGTGTTCGACTACACGTTCGGCTCGCGCTTCGACGGCGCGTGGCTCTGCTCGGGCGTCGAGGTGTGGCAGCGCAGCATTCGGCACCCTCAGGTCTCTGGCACGGCGCGCTGGTCGAACACCGTGTTCACCTTCGGCGGCGGGTACATCTGGCGCTTCGCAGGCGACTTCTACCTCGACCCCTGGGCGGGCGTGCACGCCATCCTCGACTCACACCCGGTGTGGCTTGGCGACCACCGGTTCAAGCCACGTCCCATCGAGGCCGAGGCTTCGCTCAAGGTCGGCTGGTTCTTCACCATCTAGCGCCTTCGTCAGCAGCGTGCGCCCCCAACCTGGCCACTTACTGCGCGAGCGCATCCAGCGGCGACATGCCGGGGAGTCGGATGCGCTCGCCAATGGTTGGCAAAGAGAACGCGACCGGTCTCGTGGCCACGAGCTGAACTCGATGTAGTGTAAGAACGACGAGAGCGGCCGGAAGAACGTGAACGCCAGTCGCGGGCTCGCCCACCATGCGATGGCGCCCGTCGAACGCCCATGCATGAGCATCTCTTCACTCGCGCGAAACAGTCCCCACGGTCGCTCTCCGAGCTCCAGCTGCAAGCGTAGGATGTGGTCGTCGCTCTGGTAGCCCAACCGGAGCGCTGGGAGCGAGATGAGCAACGCGAGCAGAGCCGTCAGGTAGGGACCGCGCGGCGACGTCAGCAGGGCCTGAAGTCCGCCGAGAAGCCTCGAGCCGGACGCGGGTGCGGCCGCGCCTACTGTCGGGGAAGATGAGTTTGCACTGTCAGGAACAGGGAGCACGTCGGCAAGCATAATGGACGACGCGCGCGAGGCCGCAAACATCGCGCGCGCGGTGTCACTCGGCGGCGATACGTGGAGCGACCGCCTGAAAACGCAGCTCGAGCCCGAAGCTGATCAGCGTTCCCTCGTCTTCGCGCGCCTCGTCGGCAATCTTCAACGTCCACCGCCCCTGTGCCGAGCGAGCCGCGAACGCTGCGAGTGTCGGCGTGGTGTTGAGGTCGAACGTGCGCCGGATGTCTCTGGACGAGCCGCCACTGCGCTGATGCAGAGGCACCGGTGCGCCGCCGCTTGTGGCAGGCGGGACGAGCGTGAAGGTCAGATCGCCGATGTACGTGTGCTGGATGTCCACGTGCACGGCCAGCGCGCGAAGCGGCTCTGGGTCAGCGACGTCCAGCGTCGCCTCGATGGTCTGCCGAAGGACGAGAGAACACCCGGTGCAGGTGTTCATACGCCGCGAACGAAGAGACCTTCCGCGTGCCTCGATTCGAGGCGGGGGGCTCGCTCACCCCTAAAAACGGGACGCTTCGCTGCGACGCGGACGACTTCCCTGTGTGGCCCCTGTTCGGCAAGAGCCAAACTTGCGAGGCGCCCATCTTCTCAGCCTGCAGACCCCATGGGAGGTTGCGCTGATCAGTCAGAGCGGAGTAGGCGCTCTTGCCGAGAAACGCGATGCAGCCCGGTCGATAGCGCACGAGCTTGTGTTTCAGGGCTGCCGATGCGCCGATGAACTCGTGCTCAGCCACTTGCTCGGCACTGGCTGTCGCACGCTCCACCACCGTGGTGAGCCCGAAGCCGTAGTCCAGGATCGAGCGGTCGTTGTCGGGAGCGATCTCTATGGGAGTGAAACCAGAGAGATGGAGTACCTTCCAGAAACGATTGCCGCGACCTTCGAAGTGGTGACCACTCGCAGCTGCGCGCATGCCGGGATTGATCCCGCAGAACAAGACCGAGAGGTCGGGTTCGATGATGTCCGGGAGGCGTTCAGGCATCAGGCGGTCATATAGCCTTCAACCACGGTGCGGAGTAGACCTCTTCGCCCGAACGAGGCTAGGCGTGCAGTCGGTGGCGCGCTGCCTGCTCGACCGCTCAAGGGTCGACGCAGATCGCCGCGTCGACCGTCGTCGGATTTGGAAACGGCTCACGCCCGACCCACACCCGGGTCGGCCTCATGGGGTCGTAGAAGAACGGCAGCGTCGCGCTGGTGCCATCGCTGTAGACAAAACGAATCTTGTAGCCGTCGATCTCGTAGGTGCCGTGGAGAGGCTCACGTTCGGTGCTGATTCGTCCCAACGCGACGATCGCCGTCTTGGTCACCTTGCACGTCTCGAAGGTGCCGTTGGCGGCAAAACGATAACGCTGGATAGCCTGTACCGCGGCTTCGCTTCCGATCACGGTGTCGGTCCGACGCTGGAACGTCCCTGCGAGCGTCGTACCCTTCGCGAGCGAGGTACACTCATACTTGTACATGAGCGGGGTCCAGTCGTTCGTGTACTTCAGCGCGATGCCCATCGCGTCGCGGCGCCAGGTAGGCCATGCAGAGGGGTGTTCGACCACGTCGTAGGCAATATCAATCGGCTTGACGATCTGTTCCACATTGAAGCTCGCGTAGCCCCCGTGGAAGAGCAGAACGGGAATGGGAAAGCCGCCCTTGGACTGATCGAAGCCCACGGAGTCGATCACCTCCGATACCGTGGGCGAGGGGGGCGCAGCAGGGTCCGACAGAGGTGCACCCAGCTGCCCCCCGTCCTGCCGGCCAATCGTGCCCGGCGTCTGTACGGTGCCCGGCCCGCCGTCGCTCGGACCTGTCGGGGCTTGACCGGGGACTGCAGCATCGCTCGTGGTCGAAACGACGGGCACGATCGGGGCGACTCCACCTTCTGTGGGGAGCTCGCTGCCTGCCTCAGATACACCCTCTGCGCCAGCGCGCACTGTTCCTGTGTCGTCGCCCTCTTGCGCGGCATCCGCGCCGCATCCACTTGCCATGAACACGGCCACGATCACGCTTGCACACCAGTCTTTCATACCATCCCTTTTTCGAAGATCTTGCCGCCTCACAGAGACCTGGTCTGCGTGTTGGCGGGTGTCGTTTGGGGCGCAGGCCGCCGCGGGCGTCGTGCCGGGGCAGGCTCACGCTGCGTGGGCGTCTGTAGCTGGAGCAAGGGGCTCATGATGCGCGTCTCACAGTTGACGATCCGCGCCGACTTTTCGTAGACGGATTGGAACTCGAGAGACGTCGCAGCAGAGGCCAAGGTGGCGCGGGCCGGTGCGCCCCGTGGCAGGTCTGGTTCTGAGAAACTGGGGCCCGTGCTCGCGTTCTTCATGACGCCTCCCGACGCGTGGTTGCGGACGATTCGTGAAAAGGCACCGCTCATCTCTTCGACAGTCGCAAAGCGCAGCGCAGGGTCGGGCTGCATCGCGCGACTGAGAAATGCGTCGACCGCGCTGGGCAGTCGTGGCGAGAGCTCGCTGGCCGGTGTGTACTGCGCGAAGAGCAGTCGATTCATGAACTCAGGTGCGTTGTCTGCATCGAACGGCACCTTGCCCGTCAGCAGCTCGTACGTGACGACCCCAAGTGCCCAGATGTCCGTGCGTGGACTGACTGACTTGGCATCGCGAATCTGCTCGGGGCTGGTGTACAGCAATGAGCCCATGCCCACATTCGAGCGAGTGAGCGACGCGACTTTTTTGTCCAGGTTCTTGGCGATCCCGAAGTCGAGGACCTTGATGAACACGCGCCCGTCGTTCTCGGGGGTGACGAAGAGGTTCTGCGGCTTGATGTCGCGATGGATCAACCCGGCCTGATGGGCGCGCTGAAGCGCACGGCAGACTTGCTCGAGGATCTCACCCGTCTCAGGCAGACCGCACGCCCCTCGATGCGCGAGGTGCTCGGACAGGTCGCAGCCGTCGAGCAGCTCCATGGCGATGTAGGGCACGCCGTCGGCCGTGCTGCCCTGGCCGTACACCTGCACGACGTGCGGGCTGCGGACCATGCTGGCGTGACGCGCCTCGAGTGCAAAGCGCTCCAAGAAGCCGGGGTCTCTCTGAAATTCCTCGGCCGGGAACTTGAGTGCAGCGCGCCGGCCAAGCCGCAGGTCTTCAGCGACCCACACCGTGCCCATCCCGCCCGCGCCGAGCTTGTCCTCGAGCCGATACTTGTCCTCGATCAAAAGGCCTTTTTCGATCTTGATGCTGGCAGCTGGCATGGCGATGTTCCCGGACGAGGGTTTTCAGCAAGGGAGAGGCCGCTCGGCCCGGCGCTCCATGGCGTACGAGGAGGAGGACGGACGCTCCTGGCGACCCGTCAGAACCCCCGACGAAAAAAGACGAGTTGCCGCGACCAAGACTGCCCGAGGAGGTGGTGGCGCAGGGTGCGCTCGCCAGTCACTCCGCGCCGCTCACCGACGATCCTCCGCCATGTTGCGATCTGCGGTATGCGCCGGCCGCGGAACGGCCGCCATAGTTAGTATTTCTGTGGGTAGGTACTGGCTCATCACGGTCGTGAAGGGCCGGCGGCGTTGTCGCAGGCTCCAGCGCAGCTCGTTGTTCACCGTGGCCAGACCAGTCATCTGTCCGAGCGTGCGGTGTGCGGCAGGCAGCTCGTACCAAGCGTACGAGGGCCAGAGATGGTGGGCTGTGTGCAGACCAAAATGCAGCAGTACGAAGCGCGACCAGACGGGGATCTCCGCGCAGGAGTGGGTGACTCGTCCTTGCTCCCACAGCGCGAGGCGTGAGCGCGTGAGCGGTGCGCCCGCGTGGTGAGGGAGATTGATGAGCTCCTCCGCCATCAGCAGCAAGGCAAAGGCAGGCGCGTAGAGCGAGACTGCGCGCGCGAGGTGTCCGAACCACAAAAGACAGCCCAGCACTGCCGCATAGCCGGCCAGATACACGTACGTTGCACGGCGCTCGGTCGCGGCGCTGCGCTCGCTCTTGTGCGGGCCGAACGGCGCGCGCCAGAGACCTACCCGTTCGTTGAGCGCGAGTACCGGCACGTACGCGCGCCACCACAGATCGAGCAGCGCCAGTGAGCGTGTACTGAGTGTCGAGAGTCGCCGCACGGCTCGGGCGTTGGTCGGGTCGAGCTCGATGTGCCCGGTCCACGCGTGGTGCAAGGCGTGGGACCGTCGGCGGGAGAGAAACGGACACAGAATGACAAATCCGAGCAAGTGCCCGAGGGCAACATTGGTGCGGCCGTCGGCGAACACGACGCCGTGTACACACTCGTGAAGCACCAGGTACGCGTGCAGCAGCACCATCAGCAGGAGCAGCACCGCACAGCCGTGCACGAAGGCTCCCTCATGCTGGTCGAGCTCGAGCGCCACAGCCAGCAGCAGCGCATCGAACGACAGCACGAGTAGGGTCGGCCAGGGCGTCCGCGCGGCGCGCTTGGAGACACGCACTCTCTGCCACGACTGACGGTCGAGCTCGCCTTGCGGCACGGGCTACACCGCCACTTTGGTGCGTGGTCCAACGCGCGTGCCGTGTTTGGGCAGCGCGTCGGAGAGCGCGATCGAGCCGGTCTTCGCGAACTCGGACGCGTAGCGCAGCGCGCTCTCGTAGAACGGGCTGTCGGTCGCGACGGCGATCCCAGCGCAGCTGCGCAACGGAAATTGAAAGTTGTCGCTATCGATGCCGCCACGTTCGGCGACTTCGAGCGTCCAGCGTGGGTTGGTGACGATGGCGTAGCGCCTGGCGGTCGCAAAAGCCGATGAGTACATATAGAACTGGACCTGCGAAGAGATCAGTACGCCGAGCGTAGCGACCAACATCTTGAGCACGACGCCTGCACTCACTGCGCCACGACTCACGACCAGGCGGCCCACCTCCACGTCGACGAGCTCGCGTCTCAACCCTGGCGCGGCCAGCAGATCGAACGCCTCTTCACTTGGTAAGGTATTGCTGCACTGCTCGGTGACGACGCCGCCGGCGACAGCACGAATGGCGCGCATCACGGCCGCGAGTGGTTGGTCCACACGAAAGACCAGGCGTGCCGCGCCCACCAACTGGTCATCGCGGAAGAGGCCGAGCAAGCGCGAGCGCGGGTCGTAGGCAGTGAGATCGAGATTCAGCGGCTTGTGTGCGCCATACCCTCTTTCTTCGTAATACACTCTGTGTCTGAGCCTCATCACACGGACCACCTCGGCGGGGTAAAGCGTAGGCGCCCCGAGTCCTCGCGCAGATGATTGCCGGCGTCCGTGATCAACCAGGCCTCGTTGGGTCTGATCCGGTAGGGGATGGAGACGTCGACGGTGACCGTGTTGTTGTCCTTGGTGCGGATGCTCAGCGCGTCCTGGTCGATGAAGTCGATCGTCAGGTACCTGGATGGCAGGCGCCATACACGTTGGAGCCCTGGCAGCTCGAGATGAGCCGTACGGCGGCTTGCCCGGGCTCGATATCCACCGTCGCGAACATCGTCAGTCCGGCGATGGCCAGCGCGGCCACCAAGCTTGTGGCACCCGTCGGTTCCGAGCCCGACAAGCGCACGAAGTCGAGCGCAGTCATCAGCATCCATTCTCGAGTGCGTCCGGGCGGCTTGTGCGCCGGCGCTCCCTACCTAGTCGAGACGCAGCAGGGGCAACGCATTACAACAATACGTCAGCGGTCGTGGCGTATGACGGGCTGGCCAGTGGAGGAAGTGGTTGACGTTGAGCGCGGCGTCCGCGACGTTATGGAGGGTGGGAGACGCGATGCTCCATCCCAAGCCTTGGAGCCGCCTTGCGTGGGTCCTGCCGCTGATCTCGATCGCCGCCTTGGGGGTTCGAGAGCACCAAGCTCTGGCCGCGGTCACCATCGAGTGGTCAGACTTCAGCAAAGCCGACTCGATCTACTTTGCCCCCACGATCAGCGAGCAGGAGCGCGCGGCGTTTCGTGAGGTCTTGGGCGCGGCGCGTACGCGTGTCGCCGCCCTCTACGGCACGCTTCGAGGTGAGCCGACCATCATCGTCGCGGACGCGCACACGCTGCCGCGCTTCACAGATGGCTCGACCGCCGTCACGCACTATGCGCCGACGGGCGCCGCCATGGTCTTTGGTCCCGCTGGACAAAACATCGACGTCGTTGCGCACGAGCTCGCGCACGCGGAGCTCTTCGCGCGCACTGGGTACAAAAACATCGAGTGGTGTGTGCCCACTTGGTTCGACGAGGGACTCGCCGTCCACTTCGACGAACGGCCTTTTTACAGCACCGGCGAGTTCACGCGGCAGGTCGAGGCCGGCCGGCGCATGCCGCCCTTCGACGAGCTGTCGTCGCACGCCCAGTTTTTTGCCGGCACGCGAGAGCAGGTGCGCTTTCACTACGCGGGCGCTCGTTACGCGATTGGGAAGTGGCTGCAGAAAAAGGGCAAGACCGCCGCGACCAGGGTGCTCGAGACCATCGAGTGCGGCGAGCCGTGGCGCGCTGAGCTCGCTCGAATCTCCGCCGATTTAGAGTGACATCTGCTCAGCCCGCCGAGCCGGAGATGGCGCCCGACACCGAGACGCTCGCCTCGAAAGAGATGCTGATCGAGGCGCTCGCGTTGATGATGCCCGCGGCAGACTCGGCAGCGCACGCGCCCGCGGAGAGGCCGATCTCGCCGACCGCCTTCGGCACGTCGTCTGCTGCGCGCAGCAGGAGCTTGCCGCTGCCGACGAGACGCTCCAGCTTCGCGCGCGTGGCCAGCACCGCGACGCCCGCGCCCTCGACGGCGCCGCG
>JBEGTL010000398.1:0-7708 GCA_041179425.1 Pseudomonadota bacterium
CTCCGGCACGCGGCCGCGCGCGCGCGCCGAAACGAGCGACAAGTTGACCACCGCGCACGTGTTGGGCAGCTCTTTTTCGAGCTCGCTCACGATGCGATCGGCCTCTTCGATGTAGCCACTCTCGCGCAGCTGATCGACCAGGTTGGTGCGGATGGAGATCGCCTTGGGCCACGTCGCGGCGGCTTCGCGCAGCGCCTCGATCGCCTCTTTGGCGCGTCCCTCGGCGCTGGCCAGGCGCGCCACGCCCACGCTCGGGTACCAGGCGCGCGGGTTCTGCACGCCGGCGCGGGTGAGCAGCTCGCGTGCGCGGTCGCGTCGCAGCTCGGCCGTCTTGAGTGGGTCGGCCAGCGCGGTCGCGGCCTCGAGTACCAGCCAGTGCGCCGTGGGGTCGTCGTGCTCCAGCTTGCGCACCAGCTCGCGCGCACCCACCGCGTCGCCGCGACCGAGCGCGACCTTGGCGATCAGGTAGCGCTCGAGCTCGTTCTTGGGCGTGGGCAGACCCGCAGCCTCGACCACGAACGGCACCGCCTGAATCAGGGCGATGGAGATGGCCGGGTTGGGATGCCGCGAGCTGACCTTGAGCTTGAGCTCGTGCGCACCGGCCGAAAGATCGATGGGCAGGTAGCGCACGCCGCTGGGCGCGCGACCGCGCAGGTCGACACGCGCGCGCTCTTCTCCGTCGACGTACACCACGTAGCTGTTGGGCGACTCGATGCGCAGTGCGTGGCCACCCGCGCGGGCGGCGGCGACCCTGAGCTCACCGCGCAGCACGGTCGTGCCGGGCAGTGCGTCGTGTGCGCCACGACTGAGCCCGAACGCACAGCGGCGCGTCTCGAGCGAGCGCAGCGGCTGCACCTTGCGGCCCGGTCCGAGGTCGTGCTGTGCGGCGAGCGGACCCGGCGCCTCTGCGGGCAGCCGCTGATCGAAGCCGAGCAGCTCACGTGGACCGAACGGGCCTGCCACATCGATCTTTTGTAGGCAGCCGGCCTCACTCGCGTAGCGACGCGCGGTCTCGACGTCGCCGGCTCGCGTGGACTCGGCCATCAACGCCATACGCACCAGGTGTGCGGGCTGTAAGCCCAGCGTGGCCGCGCGCGCCTGCAGCTTGTCGTACGCCTCGTGCACGCGCGGACGGTAGTCGTCAGTGGCGTCGTTCATGTCGTTGAGCGACTGCAGCCCCACCTCGACGAGCAGCGCCGCCAGCGGGTCGGTAGAGCCGCCTGCTTTGTCAATCAGCTTGAGATACGCGCTGAGTGCGAGCTGAGGCTCCCCTTCGAGCACGTGCTGCTCGGCCGCGATGAACTGCAGCCGTAGGTCGTCACCTGCCAGCTGCTCTGCGTGCGCGAGGGCCACCCGCGCGCGCTCGGGCTCGCCGCCGTCGTACAGGTGCTCACCGATCGCGAGCTCCAGTGCGAGCTTGGGGTCTTTGGGGTGCGCTGCGGCTTCTTTGCGCAGGCCGTCGATGGGCCGGTGGAGCAGCTCTCCACGACGCTGCGCACCACCACAAGCGCTCGCTGAAAAGAGCGCGAAGGCGAGCGCGACACGAACGCCGGTGCTGACGAGACTCGCACGCATTACTTACTCTCTTTCGTAAACGCGATGCGCTGCTTGAGGATGGCGTCGGCCTTCTCGACGAAGCTGCGGAACTCGGCGTAGTCCTTGGGCTCGACACGCTTGACGTCGAGCGAGAACGAAGTGGTGGAGACGACGTCGCTGCCGCGCTGCTCACTCTTGACGTGGAGCGTGCCGAAACGACTCTTGACCTCGCCGCCTTGGGGCGTGGCACGCACCACGTAGCCGCTCGGCCCGTGGATGGTGCGCTGCTCTTTGTAGGCGCGCGGCACGCCCAGATCGAGCGCGTACTTGCGGCTCGGCGTGCTGGCCAGCTCGCGCACCAGGTCGCCCATGGCGCTGGTGGGGATGCGCAGCTCGTTGCCCTCGGGCCGTGCCAGCAGCGGCGCCTTCACGCGGTAGCTGAGCGTGACGTCGCGCTCGATGTCGTCGAGCCCCGTGAATGCGTGCTGCTCTAGCGACAAGCCGGGAAAGCTGCTCGACAGCTGACGCTGCAGGCGGTCTTTCTGCGTGCCGGCGGCCTGGAACGTGTTGCGGTAGCGCGCGGCGTCGTTGCCGCCGATCTGCTCCTCGGCACTGAGCGTGCCCGAGCCGTCGTCTTCGAGCGCGATGTTGAGCGTGCGCGTGCGCAGGTTGTTCAGCGCGGGCAACACGGGTGTCCTCTTGAGCTCGGCGGAGTTGGGACCGACCACCAGCACCATCACACCTTGGTCGCCAGCCGGGAGCTCGCGCGTGCCGCTGTGCTCGGCGGTGCCGTCGAGGTACAGGTCGAGCTTGGGCACGTAGGCGATCGCGTGATCGAACACCGAGAGCGACGCCGGCTCGGTGTCGATGGCGCCGTTTTGGTCGGTGCGCACCAGCACGAGCCGCGCATCGACGCCGGCTTCGCGCAGCATGGTGTAGATCAGCGAAGCCTTGTCTTTGCAGTCGCCGAACCCGCGGCGCGTGATCTCGGGCACGCGGTAGGGCAAGAAGCCGTGGATGCCGAACTCGAGCGCGACGTAGCGCGTGTTTTTCACCACCCAGCCGTAGATGCGTTGCGCGAGCTCGCGCTCGTCTTTGGCGCCCTTCTTGAGCTCGGCCACCACGCGCTTGAGGTTCTCGTCGGCGTACAGCTGGTCGTGCACCAGGCCCCACCACCAGCGGCCCACCTTCTCCCAGTTCTCGTAGGTGGAGACGTGCAAGTAAGGCACCTGCTCGGTGACGCCGGGCATGTCGGGCTCGGCGCGCAGTGCCGGCAAGTCTTTGGCGTGGAAGTGCTGGATGCGCTGGCTGCCGCGCACTTCTTCTTTGGTCTCCAGCGCGAGCTTGGGCGTGTTGACGTAGAACTTGCGAGAGGCCGGCGTGATCAGCACGTACTCCACGTCGACGCGCGGCTCGCTGCCGGCAAACAGGTGCAGATCACCAAAGTAGTCGGCGTACAGGTTTCGTTGTGCGACGTCGTCGATGCGGTAGCGCAGCTCGACGCTGTCGCCGGGCTCGAGATCGGGGAACACCACCACCAACGCACGCGTGTCGTAGAACACGCGGTACCAAGGCTCGCCCAGCTGCTCTTCGTACGTCTCGGTGGCCTCGAGCACACGACCGTCGGCGCGGTACACACGCGCCAGGCGCACGTCGACACGCTGCGTCTCGGGGTCGAACTGGATGGAGCGTGCACGCAGCCGGCGCGCACCCTCGGCGTCGTGCACCTGTGCGGCGAACTGGATGAAGCGTGAGCCGAGGCCGTTCTCGAACACCGTGGTGACGTTGAGGTCGGTGAGGATGGTGACCGGGTGCTCGGCCTTTTTGACGCGGCGCGCGAGCAGCTCGGTCTGAGGGACGGCGTACCCTTCGTCGAGGCGCTGCTCGGGTACGATCTGCTCGAGCAGATCGCGCGTGGCAGCGTCTTGTGGCGCGAGCGCGAGTGCGCGGCGTAGGCTGTCGGTGGCTGCCTCGGTGCGTCCGCTGCGCAAGAAGGCGCGACCCTGACGTACGTAGAGCACCGCGCTCTCTGGCGCGACCTCGAGCGCGTGCTTGAGCACGGCCAGCTCGAGGTCGGTCTTGCCCAGCGCGTCGTACAGATCGGCGACGTACAGCGCGCGCTTTTCGCTCGCGGGGTAGAGCGCGCGCACGGCGTCGAGCTGCTCGAGTGCCTCGACGTCGTGGCCGAGCGCGACCGCCGACTCGATCAGTGTGCGACGGGCCGAAAAGTGATCGTAGCGCAGTGCGACCAGCGCGCGCGACAGCTCGATCTGACGGTCTTTGCGCGTCTCGTCGGACGCGAGGTCGGTGGATACCTCGATCAGGGCCTCGGCCTTGGGCGCACGCTGCTGCGCCTCGGTCGCGTGCGCCTTGGCCGTCTCGGTGAGGCCCAGCTGACGCAGCAAAAACACCTTGGTCTCGAGCACGTCGAGCGCAGCGAGCCCATCTTTCTGCGCCTTGTCGAGTGCGCGCAGGGCACGCTCGCCGCCGGGGCCGCTGCTCAGCAGCCGCGCGTTGGCGATCAACGCGTCGGTGTCGTTGGGCGCCTTGGCCAGCGCCTTGTTGAGGAAGCCCTGCTTTTCGTAGCGAGCCTCGGCGAGCTCGCTGGCGAGCAGGTAGCGTGCGGGCGACGGTCCGAGCTCGGCCGCGCGCACGGCCAGCTGGTAGGCGCGACGCTCGGCCGGATCGTCGGCACCGGAGTACCACAGAAAGCGGGCCAGGTTCTCGAGTGCAGCAGGCGTGGGATGCGTTGTGCCGGCCGCTCGCTCGAGCTGTGCGAGCACGGTCAGCGGCGCGGCGGGCAACGCTGTTTGTTTGCTGTTTGCGGCTGGGGTCGTGCTGGCCGCTTGGCTCACCGCGGCGGTCTGCTCGGGAGCTTGGGCGACGACCAACGGCTCGCCGCGCACGTTGGCCACGCGCAGCGCGAAGCTGAACGAGCCGCTGGTGGTGCAGCTCTTGACGAGCACACGATTGGGGCCCTTTTGCCCGCTCACCAGCGCCACGGTGCGGTCGTACCCGAAGCCGCGATACGCCGCGTCGTGCCCCACCTGCTCGCCGTTGAAGTACAGCTTGTTGGCGCCGCCTCCGCCGAGCCAGAGCGTGATGGGCCCTGCCTGCTCGAGCGTAAAGCTGGTCTCGGCCAGCGCGCACACGTTCTCGGTGGGACGCAGCAGGGCGGAGAAGTCGAGCTGTCCGCTCTGCAGCACGTCGGGCAGCTTGCGCCAGCGCACACGCCGCTCGCGTCCGGGGTAGTCGGCGCTGAGATTGACGGGTCCCACGCGGTCGAACTCGGGCCCTTGCTGCTGCTCGAAGCCACGCTTGCCCTCGTTGTCGAACGGCCCAATCACGCGCCAGCTGCGCAGGTAGCCGAGCTCGTCGAAGGCCTTGCTGCTGCCGGCCAGGTCGCCCGCGCGGCGCAGCGAAACAGCAAGCGCGCGGCCCGCCATCGTGCGCTGCTCGCTGCCCAGCGCGGGGCTCTTGGCCAGCTTTTCGTAGAGCGCACGCGACAGCGCCGGGTCGACGTGATCGCTACGCCGCAGCAGCTCGAGGAGCTCGATGGCGGCGGCGGGATCTTTGCCGTGTGCGAGCACCCGCTCCGCCAAGGCGCGCTGACGCGTGTCGTACGGGGAGGGGCGCGGTCGAAGCGCGCCCTCGGGTGCGCGAGCGAGGAGTTGTTCCGTGCCCGCGCGCGGCTGTGCGTGCGCAGGTGTGCTGAACGCGACGCACGCGACGCTGGCCAGCAGCGCGACACACGGAAACAACCGAGGCGAGAGGCAAATGGTCACTAGGTCTCTCCAAAAACGCGCGCGCTGTCTTTCGGCGGACGGGCCGGCAGCGTAGCCGTCAGGCCTTGGGCGAACAAGGATTACGCCGCGTTACAAGGGGTCAGCCAGGAGTGACGGCAGCGCCGCTCCGCGCGCGGTGCTGGGCAAGGTGAACAGGTCGGGGTCGGTCAACGCCAGAGCGAGCGCGCGGTCGAGCTGGTCGAGCAAGTGCGGGCTCGACCATGGCTCCGTGACGGGCAGCACGTACACCGTGCCCAGCGGCACCGGCAGGCCTGCGACCATGTGTTCGTAGAGGGCGTGCCCGAACGGCAGCACACGAATGCGCTGGGCCAGCAGCTCGCGGCGCAGGGTGTCGTCATCGGCGGCGTCCAGCGCGGCGACTCGTTCGGGCGGCGCGGCCACGCAGATGCCTCCCTCGTCGAACAGAGAGAGCGCATCTTGCTCGCGCGTGCGCGCGTTGGGGAGGCGCGTCGCGCCGGGCAAGAGGCGCGAGACCAGGATGCGGTACTGTCGCGTGTGCAGCGCTCGTTTGGCGCGCGGGAAGCGCACGAAGGCGAGCGCGTTGAACAAGTCGTGCCAGTCGTCGAGCCGAGTCGGCACCTCGCCGCGCTCGACGACGCGCCCTTCGTACAGGTCGCGCGGATCGATGGGCTGCTTTTTGGGGCGCTTCTGCTTGGTCTTGGGCGCGGCCACGAAGCGCAGCGGTGGTAGGTCCACGTGGCGCGTGTGGTCCGCGTACAACGCACTCAGCTCGTCGGGCGAGGGAAAACGCCCGAGCGTATCGAAGCGCGCGAGGTAGCTGGCGATCGGCTGGTACCACGGGCTCTCGTCGTAGACGCGAGGGCGGAACCCGTTGTTGTGCACGATCACCACGGCAGCGGGACCTCAGTACGAGAGCCAGGTGGTGTCGAGCGTGTCGCCGTCGAGTCTGCTGAACACGACGGTGAAGCGCTGGCCCTCGCAGCCTGCCTTGGCGAAGCGCAGCTTGACCCAGCGCGAGCGTGCCTCGGCCTGCGCGTCGCTCTTGGCGTGCACGCCGATGCGCACGGGTCCTCGTGTGTGCGCATTGGCCAGCACGCACAGCCGCTCGATGACGCGCTCGGCCACCGGCGCCAGCGCGTAGTCCGCGAACGCATGCTCGAGGACGCCGCTCAGCCCGACGTCGTTGCGTACGGCATGCACGCCCGCCGCAGCCAGCTCTTCGCCCAGCGTGGCCTGCTCTTCGGCGCTCGGCTCGGTGCCCTGTCCGCGCAGCTCTCCAGCCAGTCCCAGCGCCATGAACAGCGCCTGATCGGCACGCAGGAGCGCTCCGTCTGGGTCGCGCACCAGGAGGGCGTCGACCTCGGCCAGCTTGGCGCGCAGAGGAAGGAGACCCGCGCCGCTCTTGCCGATCGACTCGAGGGTGAGCGCGATCAGCTCGGCGCGCAGCCACAGCGCCTCGGCGGCTTGTTTGGCGTCCTCGCGCGGCAGCTTCACGCGCAGCACGCTGCGTTGCTCGGCGGCGCGCACCAAGGCTCGCTGCGCCTCGCTGCGTGCGATGGCGCGGGCGGCTTGTAGGTCGGCCTCGCGTGCCCAGCTCTCGCGCTCCTGAAGGAGTGCAGAGAGCTTGGTGTCGCTCTCGATCAACGAACGCTCTTCTTGCAGACGACGCTCGGACAGCTGCGCACGCTCGGCCTCGACGATGCCGGTCTCGAGCCACAGCCGAGCCTCGGCCAACGAGTCGGCGCGGGCGGCGCTCTCGGGCGCATGTTGCAGCGCCGCACGCTGCGCGGCCTCGAACTGTTCGTAGGCCAGCGGGGCCCGGCGCGCGACGTCGAGGGTGCGCGCGTGCTCGATGCGTGCGCGGTCGATCTCGCCGCGCGCCCGCTGCGCCGAGGGCGTACAAGCGAGCGAGCCCACCACCAGGAGCGCGAGAACCCTGGCTGCTCTCATTGCGCGACACTCGCGCGCTGTAGCTCGCGTGCGCGCGCACGTTCGCGGTCCAGAGCGCGCTGTGCGACGGTGAGGTCGGCGCTGGCGCCGGTGTGTCGCGCCCGTGCAGCCAAGTACAACGAGCGCTCCCGCAGCAGTCTGATGCGTGCCTCGGCCAGCTCTACCGCGGCGCGCGCCAGCTTCTGGGTGCGCGTCTCGCTCGTGGTGTCGCCCACCGCGTGGCTCGCCCGCGAACGCTCGAGTGCGGCCTTGGCAAACTCGAGGGGTCGCAACACGCTCTCGTCGAGCGGCTCGCCGCGGCGGATGGCCTCGATGCGCGCGCGCAGCTCGTTCTGCTCGGCGGTCATCGTGTTGGCGAGCGCCTCCGCCGACTCGACCGGAGGCGCTGGCTCGCGCACCTCATCGCCTGGCCCGACGATCGACGTTTGGTCGCTTTGCTGTGGTGCAAGCTGCCA
>JBEGTL010000399.1:0-7681 GCA_041179425.1 Pseudomonadota bacterium
TCGCGCGCGCCGAGCGGCGACGCCTCTTGGCCCACAGTGCCGAGCTCGAGCGGCTACGCGCACTCGGGTTTTTGGCGGCTAGCATTGCGCACGAGATCAACAACCCGCTGACCTACATCAGCGGCAACCTCGAGCTTGCGCTGCGAGACAGCCAGAACCTGCTCTACACCGACGACCTGATGAAGAGTGTCGGCGCTCTGCAAACCAAGCTCGGCAACGCGCGTATCGGTACCGACAGCGTCGCGGAGATCGTGTCCGGCCTCCTCGTCTTCGCGCGCTCCGAGCACGACGCAGACAAGACAGCCGACCTGACCCGCTCCATCGACGGGGCCCTGCGTATCGCTCGGAGCTACGCTCGGTCGCGAGCACGCCTCGTGTGGCACAAGGTCGAGCTCCCCTTCGTCATCGGCCAAGAAGGATGGCTGGCGCAGGTGTTCCTCAACCTGATCATGAACGCTGCCCAGGCCATCGAGCCAGGCGCTCCGGAGCTCAACAGCATCACCGTGTCCGCGCGCAGCGATGGCCAGCTCGTGACCGTCGAGATCACCGATACGGGTCGTGGCATCGCGCCACAAGACATGGACCGCGTGTTCGACGCCTTCTTCACCACCAAGCCACCTGGCGAGGGCACGGGCATCGGTCTGAGCTTTTGCAGAGATGTCGTCGAGCAGGTGGGCGGCTCGATCGAGGTGCTGTCGTCCAACGACAAGGGCACCGCCATCGCCGTGTCGTTGCGCGTCGCAGCCAGCTCGTAGCGGCGCTTGGTCTGTCGGGCGGGCGCGCCGTTACGATGGATGACAGACGCGGCCGAGCAGCTCGATGAGCGCCTCAGGCTGGCAAGGCTTCTTGATGCAGCCGGCGGCGTCGAGCTCGACGGCAGCTTCGCGACAGTGCCCCTGTGCACTCAGGATGATCACGGGAATGGGCGCCAACGCTGGATCGGCAAGCTGCTCCCAGCGGAAGGAGAGTCCATCCATGATGGGCATCATCATGTCCAACAAGATCGCGTCTGGCGCCCGAACGCCACTACGCAGGAGCTTGAGCGCCTCGCGTCCGTTGGACGCGGAGCTCGCCTCGTAGCCGTTACTGGTGAGCCAGTCGATCATGCTCTCGCGCACATCGGCGTCGTCGTCGATCACCAGGACCGAGAGCCCTGCACGGGAAGACATACTTAGAGGGTAGATGCGGATCAGACCTTCGCCCAGTATTTTTCGTGTATTTCGCGCTCGCAGGCGGAGACGAGTCGGGAGCACGGAGATGGCAAGACAGGTTGCGTGCGCGCTCACCGACGAGAGCCGCGAGGCCCGCACACGAGACACGCTCGCGTTTGTATTCGAGCCACCAAGACAGCTCGTGCCACCACGTCTGTGCCCTCCCCACGTGCACCGCGACGCGGACGATCAGCCGCTCCGTGAAAGACCGAGGCGCGCTTGGCGAAAGCCTTGTGACCCCACTTGGGATGCTCCACGAACGGCGCGTCCAAGAATGACCGCTCAGCGTACGCTCCCGTGCGCACCCAAGTGCATGGCGATGGCCTGCACGACGATTGGCTCGGGCATGCCGGGAACACGAGCGTCGGCTGCGAGAACGAGCGTGGCTACCGCGCGCTCGACCCCTTGTTGACACGTGTACAACCGGAGGCCGCGGTAGTGCCTCCCCGCGACGACCTTGTGCCCCCGCGCGAGCTGGTTTCCCAGGTTGGTAAGTAAGACCGTCTGCCCGTCCGTATCAGGCTTCTGCAGAAGCTCACTTGCCCACGTCACCAGCTCTTCGGAAGGGGCGCTCTGCCCGAGGTAGGCGGCGGCTTCGCGCGGGCTGTGAGCGAGCACCAGGAAGCCGTCTTCGGCGTCACCCAGCTCGACCGCGAGCTCGAGGCAACCGCTGGAGAGATGTTGCCCCTCCGCGCGCTGGCGCAACAACACGGCCAGCCGCGTCAGGGCCGGGTCGAGCAGGCGCGCGAGCTCTAGCGCCGCGCGCTTCAGGGCGGACGCGTCGTGCAGCCTGAGCGCGATGTTGATCATGTCGACGGGCGCCCACGTCTCGGCCTGCCATGCGCTGCCGAGCTGTACGGCGTGGATCTCCACGCGCTGGCGCCAGGTCTTGGCGGCCTCGAGGTCGCCCTGCCCCGCGTAGTAGTTGGCGCGCAAGTGGTCGGCGCTCATCGCGTACAGCGGGCTGAACTGCTCGAGCTGGTCGGCGACCTCGAGTCCCTCACAATCGTCTCGCCGGACCAGGAACACCCCCATCGGCAAGTGGATGCCCGCGTAGTAACTCGAGCGGATGGAGTCGGTCATCTCGGCGATCGGACGGGGATCTGCGAGCCGCTCGATCATCTTGCGCATCGCGCTCACCGAGCGCGCGGGGCGGTCTCGCCCCTGCAGCGACATCAGCGCCGAGAAGTCGTGGATGAAGGTGGCGGCGTGGTCGTGCCCGAGCGCGGTGAGCGGCTCGAGGCTGCGTGCGTAGCGTGCTGCGCGATCGGGGTCCATGCAGATGGCTGCCGTGCCCGCGAGCGTCGAGGCGGCCAACAGTAAGATGCGAACGTTCTCGGGGAGCGACAGACAACGTCTGCGCTGCCAGAACGTTCCCCAGGCTGCGCCGGCGAACGCGAGCAGCAGCGCGAGGCGCTTGCCGACGAGCGGTGCGAGGCGTCGCGCCCACGCGAGCTTGAGCACGCGCTCGAGCGACTCGACGGCGCGCTCGCCGTAGCGGAGTGCGTAGCGCCGGTCGGCGAAGTACCCCGCCACCGCGAGCATGCCGAGCGGACCACACACCGCGTAGTCGTCTTCGCCGGCCTCTGCGAGCAGCACGTACAGCTGCTCGAACGAGGCGGCGTGCAGCGCGATGTGCGCCGGGTCACCCGCCGCGCACGTCGCGAGCGCGCGGCAGAGCAAGGGGTACGCGCGCGTACGCTGGCCTGCCCTCATCCAGTGGACGCATGCGGACAGCGTGCGCGGCACGTCGTTTGGGGCCGCGGCAGCCTCGAGGGCAAGGCCGACGCGAGCATGGATCTCGTGGCGGACGCGTTCTTCGAGCTCGTCGTACAGAGCGCTCTGGAGGTCGTCGCGGCTCAGTACGTAGCCGTCGTCGCGCGCGCGCAGCACGCCTTCGCGTGCGAGGAGCGAGATGAGCTCGCTGGCGAGGTCGTGCGAGAGCGCGGCAGCCGTCGCGGCTTGCTCGATGGACCAGCTGCCGCCGTGAGGAACGCTGAGGGCCCGGGCCAGTGCGCGCGCGGGCTCGGAGAGTCGGTCGAGCCGCGACATGAGACCGGCGGACAGAGTGCACGGCAAGCTCTCCTCCGACTGCTCCATCGGCAGCAGCCAGCTGCCCTCGAGGTAGCGTGCGGAGCCGGTGCTCACGAGGTGTTGCGCAAGCTCCAGCGTGTGGGCTGGGCTGCCTCCCGCGCTGCGGTGCAGGCGCTCGCTGAGGCGATCGAGATAGGCCACCTCACCGAACACCGAGCGCAGCAACTCGCGTGTCTCGTCTGCCGAGAGCGGGGCGAGCCGAACCTCGGTGGCGAGCGTGCGCAGCCCCACCAGGGACACGGACTGTTCTTGCCGGCTCAGCGCACGAAGACTTGCGACCACACACAGGCGCAGCGAGCGTGCGCGATGAGCGAGCGCGCTGAGCAGACCGCGCGACTCTTCGTCGGTGTCGTCCAGATCGTCGATGAACAGCGCGATGAAGTGTTCGCGCGAGAGCGTCGCGAAGACCTCGAACAGTGCACTCTCGAGGCGCGCGCGCTGTTCGCCCACGGCCTGTACTTGGGGCGGAAGGGTGTGGCGCAAGAGGCTCTCGCGCAGCGGAGAGATGGGAGCGAGCGCCGCTGCGTGTTTGTCCACCAAGGCTCGTGTCTCGTGCGGGAGCGCTTGGTAGAGGCCTGCCAGCAGGGCCTCGGCCAGGCCGTACGCGCGGCGCCCTGCACGCGCGTCACCACGCAACGTCACCGCCCCGGCCAGGCGCGCGTAGAGTGTGAGCTCCTCGAGAAAACGAGAGCGCCCTACGCCCGCCTCTCCCTCGATCAGCAGCAGCTGTCCCCGACCTTGCTGCGCGGCCCGGAGCGCGCTGCGCACGTGCGCCTTCTCGGGCTCGCGACCGACGAACGCCTTGCTGCGCAGGTAGCTCTGCGCGGCGTCGTCCGCGACCTCGGGCGTGAGCTCCGCGAGCGCGTTGAGCCTGTCGATGAGCGCGGCGGTGCTGGCGATGCGCTCCTTGGGGTCGAGCCGCAACAACGTCGCGAGCAGGTCGTCGAGTTCCTCCGGGGGCGTCTCCAGCCGGTCGTTGCCGAGGCCTTCGACGAGCTCCGAGACGGGCTTGGGTTCGCACTCCCAGAGGCGTGGCAGCTCGTCGATGGAGCGCGCCGCAAAGGCATGACTCCCCGACACCAACCAATAACCGAGCGCACCCAGCGCAAACAGATCACAGCGCTGGTCGATCTCGGCGGCGTCGAACGACTCGGGCGCGACGAACGGCGGAGTCCCTGCGACCTCCGTGGTCGGCCCGAAGGCAACCAGCGTCCCGAAGTCGATCAGCTTGAGTCGGCCACTGTCGACCACGATGACGTTGCGCGGACTCAAGTCGCGATGCAGCAGACGTCGCGCGTGTAAAAGTCCGAGGGTGGAAGCGGCGTCGCGTAAGTAGGCACACGCCGTCCGCCAGGGCACGGGCGCAAGCGTGCTGAGCTCGACGCCGTCGACGACCTCCATCGTGTAGTAAGGTCCCGCGTCGTCGAGCGCGTAGTCGTGAACCTCGACGATGCACGGATGGCGCAAGCCGGCGAGGATGCGGTACTCGCGCTCGAACAACGCCGCTGCGCGCTCGCTGGCGTCTGCACGGAGGCGCTTGAGCGCGAGCCGCACGCCACTCACCGTGTCCACCACGGCGTAGACCGAGCCCATGCCGCCCTGCCCCAACAAGCGCTCGGGCAGATAGCGGCCCCCGATCAGCGCCCGCTCGGTCGACGGCTGTCCCTGATCTGCGAGCGCACGCATCAACGCGCCTGCGCCAGCTGCTGCAAGAGCTCGCGCGCGCGTGCAGAGCGGGCGAGCCGACCTCGCCGAAACGCCGCGACTTCGGTCTCATCGTCGATGGACAACAGGTTGACGTCGACGCTGCGCATCACGGCCGACACCGCGCCGCCCAGCAGATCGGCACCTGCGAAGACGTCCGACGCCACGACCTGAGCCACGTTGGGGAGCGCTGCGACGGCGAGCTCCAGCCCCAAGATCATGGTGTCTGCGGCAGCGAGGGGCACGCGCGTGGCCTCCCTGGCCGCCTCACCCAGCGCGTGTTTTCGCACCGCTCGTTCGGCGTCGCTGCGCTTGTGCAGCCGCAGCGCAGTCATGTAGAGGTCGAACGCAGCGACGTCGGCGTCCGCTGCGCTGGAGACACGCGACAAGAGCGAGTCGCCTCTCGCGATCAGTGCATGGAGGGCCTCGTGGGGTGTCTTGCGAGCCGTGATACGCAGCGCCATCAGCACGAGTCCAAGCCCGAAGGCGCCCGTCACGCAGGCCACCGACCCTCCGCCGGGCGTGGCGCTGTCGCTCGCGGTGGTGTCTCGCAGCGAGGCTGCCGTCTGCTGCCATAACGAGTCCATGCTCCGAGTGTAGTCGCAGAGCTCGGGTCCGCTTGGTATGGCACCGGCACGCGCTCACCCCTAGCGGGGGATGGCACACGCGCTCCGTGTGCGATGCTGCGAGCCATGCGTCGTGTTCTGGCCTCACTCGTTCTACTCACGGGCTGTGCCGGTGCGCTGAGCGATGGTGATCCCTCCGATCCCGCCTCGCCAGAAGACCCGTGGCATCTCGCGAGCGACGCCGGCCCTGACGCAACACAGGGAGGGGACGCTGCCGGAGGTCCGCTGCTCGGCTACGGAGACGGCGCGTCCGATGCTGGCTTCACCTGCGCCTCCCCCCCGGTGAACGCGCTGGCCGCGGGTCTGCACATCCGCGACATCGCGGTCTATCAGACAGTCAAGGTCCCGCTCGTGCAGAACGGCGCGTTGGTGGTCGAGCGCGTGCCACCCATCGTCCAGCGCAAAAAGGCACTGGTGCGGGTGTTCGTCGACCTCATGCCTGACTACACACCGCGCGGGGTTCGCGGCGTGCTCGCCCTGCATCACGCAGGGAGCACCAGCGTGGCGGTCGACCTGCACGTCATGCGCGGCGCCTCGAACGATGGGAACCTCGGCTCCACCTTCAACTTCGAGGTCCCGGCCGAGCTCGTGGGGCCCGACACCGCGCTCAGCATCTCGCTCGAGGAGCCCGGCTGTCAGAGCGGCAACGGACTGCCGGTCGACGCGCGCTTTCCGCAGCTGGGCGCGCACCCCTTGGCGACCACCGCCATCGAACGGCTCGAGCTCGTGATCGTGCCCGTGCGGCTCGACGGTCGCACCCCCAGCACCAGCGAGAGCGAGCTGTCCATCGTGCGCACCGATCTGATCGCGTTTTACCCAGTGCCCGACGTGAAGATCCGTATCCGCGCGCCCATCGACGCGGAGAATCCGCTCGACGCGACTCAACAGACGAGCTGGAGCCTGCTGTTGGGGCAGATCGAGCGCACGCGCGCGGCCGACAACCCGGCGCCCAACGTCTACTACATGGGCGTCGTGCAGCCGACCGCCACACGCCGATCTTACTGTCTTGGCAGCTGCGTACTGGGGCTGGCTCCGCTCAACAGCCATGCCGCCCCCGAAAAACAGATCGCGGTGGGAGCCTCGTTTGGCGACGGACAGGTCTCCACCACGATTGTGCACGAGCTCGGTCATGCGCACGGACGTGGCCACGCGCCCTGTGTCGCCAACGGATCGATCTCCGACACCGACCCGTCGTACCCCGACCCGATGGGCGCCACCGGCACCTGGGGCTGGGACAGCCGCACCAACGAGATACGGTATCCCGACGACTCAGACGTGATGGGGTACTGCAACCCGCGCTGGATCAGCGCCTACACCTACGCGGCGATCGCGGAGCGCTCGGTGCGGGTCAACCGAGGGGACGAGCGGAGCAACCCGCCTGCAGCACGCGAGCAAAGAAGCGACACGACGCCCTGAGGGGCGCAGCACTGTGTCGCTCGTCCCCGCCCGAGATCGCTCGCGACAGACCCGCCTTACTGCGCGCAGGTAGACGGCGTGGGGTTGCTCGGGCCTTTCACGTAGAAAGCCAGCTGGGCAAGCACCGTCTTGGTGTCGCTCTTGGCCTCCGTGCGAGCGAACGGGATGTAGAACTTGGTCTCTTCGCCGATGAAGGTCTTCCCGTCGTCGAGCGACACCTTCATGGTGTGGGCGCCGGGCTTGATGTTTGCGAAGTAGAAGACGCCGGTCTTTAGCGTCTGACTCTGCATATCGAGCGTGACGGGCAGGCCGCTGGACCCCGTGTAGCGCTGCTCGGAGTCGGCGTCAGGTCCGGTCAGGCCGTCGAGGTAGACCTTGGCACAGCCGATGGTGCCCATCCGTTTGTTGTCCACGAGCCAGTAGACGGCACCCGTGAGCGCGGCACGGTCTGGCCGGTCGGTGAAGCCTCCGGTCTGGCCGGCGAGCGGGCCGAGGCCCGCAGTCGAGATCCGAATCAGCGGATCGTGGATGTCGACATCCGCGTTGAGTAGCACGGTGTCGGTCGTGCCATCGGAGCCGGTGCCGGTGCCGTGCACGTACATGATGTGCTGGCCACGCGGACCTGTCAGG
>JBEGTL010000400.1:0-7672 GCA_041179425.1 Pseudomonadota bacterium
GAGCGTCACTCGCGATCAGATCGAGCCGCTCGTACACGCGCGGCACCGCCTCGAGCGAGAGCAGCCAGAGCGAGGGGAACGACGACTGTTGCGCGACCGGATCGGCGCACTTGAACGACAACGCTGCGGCGGCCTTGGTGGCGGACAAGGGCAAAAAACGCGCGTTGGCGAGGGTGCAGCCCGCCGTGGACGACTCGAGAAAGCCAGTCACGCTTTGCGCCGCCGAAAAGCCCGTGGGCTCTCGCTTGAGCGCGTACAGGTGCGCCCGTGACAGGTCGTCTACGCTCACGGCCAGGACATCGCGATCGCCGTCGTTGTCGAGATCGGTCTCGAGCGTCGCGCGCACGTGGGCAAGGTTGAGCTTGAAGCCGCCCACGGCGGGGTTGTCGACGGCGGACTCGAAGGCTGCGGCAGAGGAGGCGTCGGCTCCTGTGCCGTCTCCAGGCTTGACCTCGGGGAGCGGAGCGGGCAGCGGGTTGAGCTTGAACGGCACCCGAGGCTCATCGCTGCAGCGACTGCAGCCAGGCCACGCGGGGAGGGCGAGTGCGAGTAAGACCGCAAGCACGACGACCTGACGGTCTGTGGGGAGGCTCATTGCCATCGAAAGGTCCTGAGTGCGATAACAAAGGTAAGCACGCTCCACGTCACCAGTACCAGCGCTTCGTGGCCCAGCGTCATCAGCGGACGACCTTCGTTGATGAGGCTACGCAGAGCGACGTTGAGTGCGGTGAGCGGGAGGCAGCGCAGCCACGGCCAGAGCCACTCCGGGAAACGTTCGTAGCTGAAGAACACGCCCGAGAGCAGCCACATCGGCAAGATGACCACGTTGCTCCACCCCGAGGCCGCTTCGATGCTGCGCACCCGTGAAGCCACCCACAGGGCAAGGCCCGTGAACGAGAACGAGCCGAGCAGACAAAACACGAACACGCTGCCGATCGAGCCGCGGATGGGTACCGCGAACACCAGCGCGCCGAAGCCCAAGATGGCCACCACCTCGAAGGCCAAGAACAGCAGCCGCGAGAGCATGATCGAGGCCAGGTAGTCACGCTTCTGCATCGGCGTGGCGGAGAGCTGCTTGAGCAGCTTGCGGCGGCGCGCCTCCACCAACGAAAAGCTGATGCCCCAGACCGAGCTGCTGAGCAGGTTGACCCCGAGCAGGCCCGGCAGCAGGAAGTCGATGTAGCGCGAGCCCGGCAGCACCTCGCGCACCTCGCTTGCGCGGTAGCGAGGCATGGGGTTGGGGTCGATGGCGAGCTCTGCGGCCATGCGTGCGCTCTTGCCCTCGGGGCGTGTGGGATCGAAGCGGTAGTTGACCCCGCGTGGGTCGTCCACCTCGACGATCAAGTCGAGCTTGGCGCGGCGCAAGGCGGCCTGACTCTCGGCCCGCGACAGTCGCTGCACCGTCAGCTCGGGGCTGCTGCCCAGTGCTTCGGCGACGTGCTCGCAGTCGACCGCGCAGCTGAGGGCAACGCGCAGCTCGGGGGTGGGCGAGCTACGAAAGGCGAGTCCCAGCGCGACGGCCAGCACGACCGGGAAGCCGAACGTCCAAAAGATCGCGCCCGGGTCGCGCGAGAACTCGCGCACGCGGGCAAACGTCAGCTCGAGCAAGGGGGGACGCGGATCACGCATCGCGCAGTGCCTTGCCCGTCAGTGCAACGAACACGTCCTCGAGCGTGGCAGCGTGCGTGCTCAGCGTCGTGATCGGATTGCCGCGCTCTTCGCACGCGCGCAGCACGCGTGGCAGCAGCTCGCTCAGCGAGCCCGTGGACAGTGCAAAGGCGCGCCCTCGCCGGCGCAGGTTGGCCACCCCGGACAGCTGCTCGAAGAACGCCGCGTCGCCTTCTTGCTCACGCGCCAGCTCGAACTCGAGGACCTGGGGTGCGCCAAGGCCCGCGATCAACCGCTCGGGCGTGTCGTTGGCGATGATGTGTCCACGATCCATGATCGCCACGCGTGTGCACAGGCGCGCCGCTTCTTCCATGTAGTGGGTCGTGACCAGCACGGTGCCGCCGCCTTGCCGAAAGTTCTCGATCACTTCCCACACGTTGAGTCGGGCTTGTGGGTCGAGCCCGGTCGTGGGCTCATCGAGAAACAGCACCTCGGGCGCCCCCGCGAGTGCGCACGCCAGCGCCAGTCGTTGACGCTGCCCGCCCGACAACGACGCCACGCGAGCGCTCTGCTTTTCTTGCAGCGCGAGCAGACCGAGCAGCTCGTCTACGCTGCGCCCGCGCGGGTAAAAGCTGCGAAACAAGCGGATGCACTCGCGCACCGACAGCCGGTCGGGGAGCTCGGACTCTTGCAGCTGCACGCCGATGCGCGCGCGCAGCTTTCGACGTGCGGCTTCGCTCCCTTGCCCCCACGGCTCGTCGAGCACCACGATCTCGCCCCCGTCGGGCACGGTGAGCCCGTTGAGCATCTCGACGGTGGTCGTCTTGCCTGCCCCGTTGGGCCCGAGCAGACCCAAACACTCTCCGCGTGCAATGGACAACGAGACCCCGTCGACCGCGACCAGCTCGCCAAACCGTTTGATGAGGCCTCGGCAGGAGAGGGCGGGAGAAAGGGCACTCATGAGGGGGGCTCTGTACCAGATGCGGGCTTTCTCTCAAGGGTCCTCTCTCTTCGGGAAAAGAAGGATCGAGGACGAGCACGTGCACGAGGACGAACACGAGGACGAGAGGCAACGAGCACGAGCACGGGCACGTACACGCGGTGACCCGCAGGCGGGCTCGAGGGCCCCTGCGGCCTCCCGCGCTCGTGTTCGTGTACGGTCTCGTGCTCGTTGCCTCTCGTGTTCGTGCTCGTGCACGTGTTCGTGCACGTGTTCGTCCTCGATCTGCTCCCGACCGCAAGAGTACTAAGCTTGCAAAATGGCGCTGCTCACCCTCACTACAGACTTCGGCACTCGAGACTCCTACGTCGCCGAGCTCAAAGGCACCCTGCTCAGCGAAGGGCCCGACTCTCTTCGGCTGGTCGATCTCTCCCACGAGCTCGCCCCGTTCGACATCCACGCTGCAGCACTGTTCTTGCGCGCTGCGCTGCCGCGGTTTCCGCGCGGGACGATTCATCTCGCCGTCATCGATCCCGGGGTCGGCAGTGCGCGTAGAGCCTTGATCGTCGAGCGGCCGGACATGCTGTTGGTGGGGCCCGACAACGCCCTGTTCAGCTACCTGTTCGATGGCAGCGAGGTGGTCTACAGCGTCGACCCAGCGAGGCTCGGAGAGCGCGTCATCAGCTCGACCTTTCATGGGCGCGACTTGTTTGCTCCGGTCGCGGCGCGGCTCGCCAGAGGGGTTGCTCCCGCGATGTTGGGCGAGCGGGTGGACGGCTACGAACGGATGGTCTTTCCCATGGTCGACATGCAAGGCGACGTCCTGCACGCGCGGGTCGTGCACATCGATCGCTACGGCAACGTGATCACCAGTATCCCCGAGGCCACGCTGCGCAGCTTCTTGGGCTCGAACGATGCCGCGTTCGACTTGTCGATCGGCGATCGCACCCTGCATGCGCTCAGCTCCCACTACGCCCAGGCAGAGCCGGGCGCCTTGCTGGCTTTGGTCGGGTCGTCCGGGCTGATCGAGGTGGCGGCACGCGAAGAGAGTGCCGCGCGCAAGCTGGCCATCGAGGTCGGACGACCGCTACGGGTGGTCCGCCGCAGCTGATCGCGAGCGCATCATCGTGTACGTTCGGCTCACTATGCGTAGGCTCTCTCTCCTCTTCTGGTCGCTCCTCGCGAGCTGCGGTTCGCACGCGACGCCCGCTCCGGCCGCCCCCGCTCCCCTCCCCGCCGAGCAGCCCGCGCACAAGGGGCCTGCTTCCGTTACCACCCCTGAGCAGGTGCGCCTGTTTCTCGACGGTGTCGATCAGCAGCTGCGCAAGCTGCTCGTCGCGGCGACCGAAGCAGACTGGGAAAAGAGCACCAACATCACGGTCGACACCGAGCAGCGCGCGGCACAGGCCAACGAAGTGTTGATGGCCTACCTCAGCGAGGCGATCCGCGTCGCCACCAGCTACCACGATGTACCGGTGCTCAGCGCGAGCGACGCACGCAAGCTCGCGCTGCTCGAGCGAAGCGCGGGCCTACCGGCACCCGAAGACGCCTCGCGCCGAGAAGAGCTGGCGGCCATCGCGACCAAGATGGAGAGCCTGTATGGCAAGGGCAAGGTATGCGCGGCCAACGGCCCTGCTGCCAAGTGCCGCGACCTCGGGCAGCTGAGCGACGTCATGAGCGACAGCCGCAATCCCGCCGAGCTACTCGACGTGTGGACGGGCTGGCACGCGGTCGGTCAGGACATCAAGCCGCTCTACGCGCGCTACGTGCAGCTCGCCAACGAGGGCGCGCGTGGCATCGGCTACCGCAACCTGGGTGAGCTCTGGCGCTCGCGCTACGACATGACGCCGCAGATGTTCGAGCGCGACATCGAGCGACTGTGGAGCGAGGTGAAGCCGCTCTACGAAGCCCTGCACTGCTACACGCGGCACAAGCTCAGTGCACGCTACGGAAAGAGTAAGGTCCCGGACACGGGTCCCATCCCGGCGCACCTCCTGGGCAACATGTGGGCGCAAGACTGGGGCGCACTCTATCCCGAGCTCGAGCCGTACAAGGGCCAGGGCGAGCTCGATGTAAGTAAGGCGCTCAAGCAGCAGCACTACGACGAAGTGCGCATGGTCAAGCTGGGCGAGTCGTTCTTCACCTCGCTCGGTCTACCCACGCTCCCCGACACGTTTTGGCAGCGCTCGATGCTGCAGAAACCCAAGGACCGAGACGTGGTGTGCCACGCCAGCGCGTGGGACGTGCACTACGACGGCGACCTGCGCATCAAGATGTGTATCAAGATCAACCACGACGACCTGATCACCATCCACCACGAGCTGGGTCACATCTTTTACTTCCAACAGTACGACACGCTGCCCATGTTGTTTCAGGACGGAGCCAACGACGGCTTTCACGAAGCCATCGGCGATGCCATCGCACTGTCGGTCACGCCTAGCTATCTGCGCGATGTCGGTCTGCTGCAGCGCGTGCCCGTCGGCGAAAAAGGCGCCATCAACCAGCTGATGCAGCGTGCGCTCGAGAAGATCGCGTTCTTACCGTTTGGCAAAGTGGTGGACCAGTGGCGCTGGAAAGTCTTCTCTGGCGAGATCCCGCCCGAGCAATACAACCAGAGCTGGTGGGAGCTGCGCCGCGCCGTGCAGGGCGTCGCGCCGGCCACGCCACGCGGCGAAGAGTTCTTCGACCCGGGTGCCAAGTACCACGTCGCGGCCAACGTCCCCTACGCTCGCTACTTTCTCGCCACGGTGCTGCAGTATCAGTTTCATCGCGCGCTTTGCAAACTCGCCGGCCACGAGGGACCGCTCCACACCTGCTCCATCTTCGGCAACAAGGTCGCCGGTGAAAAGCTGCGTGAGATGCTGGCGCTAGGCGCAGCAAAGCCTTGGCCCGATGCACTCGAGGCGCTCACCGGTCAGCGCGATCTCGATGCGACCGCCATCCTCGACTACTTCGCTCCGCTCACAGCGTGGCTCGGCACGCAAAACCAGGGCCGCAGCTGCGGCTGGTGAACCTCAGCGCCGCGAGCGCGCCTGCGTACAGACGATCGAACCGTTCTCGCTCACGCTTGCACGCTCTCGCGCTCGCGTTCTCTCACATCCAGCTGCTCGGCAAAGTCTTCGAGCGCGCGCTCCGGGGAGCTGCCAAAGCCACCGGGATGTTCTGCGTAGGGTTCGGCCAGCGCGCTCGAGTCGTCGCTGCTGCTTCGATGGTGTAGGTCAGCTACCCAGTCGCCCTCTTCTTCGCTCGTGCTCTCGAGTGCGCGCGTCGACGTAGCGCGGGGAATGACGCGCAGCCAGATGTCCGAGGTCTGGAAGTAGATCCGCGCTCTCGCCTCGAGCTGCTGGCGATACTTTTCCGTGTCGGGGGGGAGATCGGTCGTCATGCGGCAAGCGTACGGATGATTGTCTTGTCGCCAATCCCTCTCGTGTGCGCTGCGCAAATGCGACCTGTGCGTCACGAGAGCGCCGCAATGAGGCACTCTCGCGTCACGCGTCCGGTAACCAAGATTTCACAACCGGGGCCCAGTTGAAACGTGCGCACTGCTTTGTGCTGAGCTCAAATTCAGTGGAGAGCGCGACGACTCGACGTCGCCCGGCTCCGCGAGGCTTTGCACCATGGCGACGCGCGAACAACAAGTCTACCGGCTCCCACCCCGTCTGCACAACGCGCGGGGCGAGATGCGACGTGTGGGTCTCGAAGTCGAGCTGGGCGGACTGTCGCTCGAGCGCACGCTCGAGGTGATGCAGGGCGTGCTTGGCGGCACGGTCGAGCTGGAGAGCCGCACGATGGGACGCGTCGTAGACACGCCGTACGGCCCCTTCAAGGTCGAGTTCGATCACTCGGCGCTGCAGAGAAGGAGCTACCTTCGTCCGCTCGAGCGCATCGGCCTGCTCGATCGCGACGACGACGAAGCCAAGCAGCGCATCGAAGACTCGGTGCTGCGCATTGCCTCGGAGATCGTGCCCATCGAGGTGGTGAGTCCGCCCGTGCGCTGCGACGAGCTGCAAGGGCTCGACGAGCTGTGGCAGGCGCTGCGTGAGGCGGGAGCGCAAGACACCTACGACTCGCCCTTGTTTGCGTTTGGCCTGCACCTCAACCCGGAGGTCCCCGCGCCCGATGTAGAGACCGTGCTGGCCTTTACGCGCGCGTACCTGCTGTTGGAAGAATGGTTGGGGAGTGTCTCCCACGTGGCGCTCGCCCGCCGCATCTCGCCGTTCGTTCGCTCGTTTCCCGAGGCGTACCGGCGCGCCGTGCTGCAGCCCGACTACGCGCCGACGGCCGCGCAGTTCGTCGACCTCTACCTCACGCACAGTCCGACGCGCAACCGCTCGCTCGACCTCTTGCCCCTGCTGGTGCACTTGTACGGTCGTGAGCTGCTCACGCGTGTCGAAGACGCAGCGTCGGTGAAGGGCCGACCCACCTTTCACTATCGGCTTCCCAACTGCGAGATCGCGGCGCCGGGCTGGACCCCCGCAGTCGACTGGAACCGCTGGCTTGCGGTCGAGCGGCTCGCCAACGACGAGGGGCTGCTGACGTTGCTCGCGAGCCGTTACCTCGAGACCCAGGCGGTGTCGCTGTGGTCGCAGCGCGTGGACTGGAGCGAGCAGCTGCGTGAGCGGCTCGACCTCCCCGCCTGAGCAGCGTGCCTCACTCTGCCGGTGCGCCGAACTCCGGGCTGCTGTGCCGACTGGCGACACGCGCCGAGGCGCGGGGGTCATTCGTGCGCGAGCCCAGAAGCAACAGCGGAGCATGGCGCAACGCCAGGGGCGTGTGCACCATCGCGATGCTGAACCACACCGCGAAGCTGAAGTAGAGCGACATCCACGCGATCTCTTCGCGCCAGTCGCGCAGGTCGTGCGTGACGACCCAGCGCGTGGAGACGTCGTGCAAGCCCTGTGCGAGGGTCAGGTAGGGTCGGCCCGCTGCCTCGTCGGCGAGCCAACGCGTGAAGTACATGGGCACGTCGACCAAACACATGAAGCCGACGAAGCACGCGCTGAGCACGAGGGACGTGCTCAAGAACGTGCGCAGCGGACCTTCGGCCTTACGCCAGAGCGGGAACAAGGCGACCACCAGCAGAATGACGGTGGTGGTCCAGAGGGACTGCTCGAGGGTGTTGCC
>JBEGTL010000401.1:0-7642 GCA_041179425.1 Pseudomonadota bacterium
GCCTTGGTGCCGCCGCACTGTTCACGGCCGCTGAGGCAGGAGAAGACCGATGAGGAACGAGGCAATCCGCGGCTTGCAGGCACCCAGCGCAGTGCGCGAGAGGGGGCACTTGCCGTGCGCACTGGTGATCGCGGCCCTGAGCTTCGGTGGCTGCGCCGAGGAGGCGAGACCAGCCTCCGAGCTGGGCGGCGATCGGAGCCCCAGCAGCGCGGACGCGTCGAGCACGCGTCCCAAACCCGCGCCGGACCCGGACGACGACACTGATGCGGGGCCGGCCAGGATGGGCGCCCGAAGCCCAAATCCGCGCGGGACGTCTTCGAGCAGAAGCCTGCGAAACCACTCTTTGGAGAGCTGAAACGCGGCCGCTTCGCCGTCGCCCTTCATGCGGAGCAAGTTGGGACGGTGTTGGCCGTCCAGGAAGTCGACGCGGCCGGCAGCCGCTGGCTCGGACAGCTCGCGCTTGCCATCGCGCCGCACGATCTCGACCTGACCGTCCAGCATGACGAGCAAACCGGACTCGTCATCGAGCGGACCGCTCTCGCCTGCGCCCTCGAACGAGGTGATGCGATGAACTTCGAACGTGATGCCGGCCCAGGGGGTGGCCTTGCTGTTGAGGAGTGGCTCTCCGCCGCCGAAGGAGAGTGGTCTTCTGCCGCCGGGCGCCGCCACCATGATGCGCTCAGTCATATCGTTCAGCATGTACCCGATCTCTCGCACCGACGGCGACGCAAACTGACGCCCATCCAAGGATTGTCTTCGGTCGCTCAATCGATGGCCGCGGATGGTCTGCTCGCCGGCTCTGCTGCGGGGTGCGGACGTACACGAGCGGCCAACAAATCCCGACTAGAACGCGACACAAAGGCTGATTTCGGTTCGCGCGTTCGATCAAACCGTTGCCCTTTGCGAGTGCACGCCACTTTTCTCGCGTTTCGGCGTCCATTGTGCGCAGACGGCCAGCCCCACGCTTGTTGGCCGTTGACGGTCGTGCGATGGCTCGAGTGCCGAGGCGCGCGTTGCGGTCTGCACGGGCTCTGACCTTACTTTGAGCGACACAAGACCTCACGAGGACACGCTCTTGCCTTGCTGCGCGCCGCCGGAACGAGGGAGTCGGAGTCTGATGCCCATTCGAGAGATCATCGCGCTCGTCGTGTCGTCGTTTGTGCTGCTGGCGTGCTCGCCGGACAGTAAGATCGACCCTGTCCACAAGCCGGCCCCCGGTGGCAGCGAAGACGGCGACGAAGGCGCATCCGACGACGCGGCAGTGAGCGGCAAGCCGGATGACGGTGCGCCCGCCGACAGCGGCAAGCCGAGCGCCGGCCGGGACGCGGGCAAGCCGACACCCAGCGACGCGGGCGGCAGCTTGCAACGCGTGGATGCGAGTGCACCATCCGAGCCCGATGCAGGGAGCCTCGGAAGCGACGCAGGAGCCATCAGCGAGCCTCCGCCGGCCGCTACGGGTTCACAGTTTCCGGCAGTGACGGACGCCTGGGCGCGCGGGCCGTTCGAGATCGCCACCGGCGGCCGAGCAGGGCCTGCTCGCAACGCCAACTTGGCCTACCCCAAGGACGTCTTCGAAAGACATTCGCTCTGAGCCTCCGAGCGCCGTGTTCGTCCGTGCACAAAGCACCAACGCGGCGCATCGGCCTCATCGACATTGTGAGCAGACGCGTTTCGTGGGGCATGCCGAGAAGACGGGCAAGCACCGCATCCTGTCGGCGCTACGCATGCGCAAAGCTGGTTGAGGGCAGCCCTAGGGCAGCCCTGATGTTGCCGTGTCTGCCAAGAAAAGGTCGAGCTCACGCAAAAACGCACGTGGGGCCTCGTACGGGATCATGTGACCGGCGCGCGGGATCTCCCGGATGACGGCGTGAGGTGCGAGTGTCGCGATGGTACGCTGACCCGCCGGTGGATACATGCGGGAGCTGCCTCCGATGAGGACGGTGAGCGGCACGTCGATCGCACGAAAGCCGTCGCGGAGATCGTAGTCGAGCTCGAGGTACGCACGAACGATGTTGATGTAGCTCTGCCAGCGCTCGACCTTGAGCATGCTGCGCATGAAACGTTCTTGCCGGGTGAGCGCGCCCACCACCGCGGCCAGCGGTCGCGTGCTGAATGCCGCCGCGGCAAAGTCGGCGAGCAGCGCCCAAAACTCGCGCTGGAGCGCGCGCGGTAGCTCTGCCCATGGCAAGTGCAGGTGTGCATCGAGGTCGGCGAGCAAGCTGCGCAGCCGCGTAAAGAACCGCGCCTGTGCGGCGCCCAGCATGCCGAAGGCGTAGTCGGCGCGGTTGTGGATGACGGGGCCTTGGTCGATGTGCAGGTAGCGGCTGAAGCGCTCGCCCCCGAACAGACGAAAAGACTGCACGGTGGTGAACGCGCCCATGGAGATGCCGATCACGGGCAGGCTGGGGATGGCGAGGGCAGCCAACGTGTCTTCTAGATCTTCGGCAAACTGGGTGAGTGGACACGTGCGCCCGAGCGGTGCCTCGTGCGAGCGCCCGAAGCCGCGTAGATCGGGGATGACGAAGCTGTGGCGGCGGGTGAACGGCGCGACGAAGGGCAGCCAAGAACGACTGTCGGAGGCGAACCCGTGTACCAACAAGCACGGCTCGCCGCGGCCCACCACACGTACGAACAGAGAGTGACCATCGCGACTGCGCACGTACGGCATCGCGCGACGATAGCGCACTCCGGGCGGGGACGACGTTGCCTTCTGCGTCCGGTTTTTGTCTTGCTCAGCAAGCAGGTTGCTAGCGCTCGACGGCGAGCTGTCACAGACTCGCCCGCGGAGGTCTCGCCATGCAGACTCGAGAGTGGAGCGTGAGGGGCCGTGGACGCGCGATGTGGATGGGCCTCGTGCTCACCGTCAGTGGCGTCTGTGGCTGCAACAACAACCCGGCCGAGGGCAAGTCGGTCGCCAAGGTGAGCGAGCCGGCACAGGTCGCACAGCAGCTCGGCTCGGCGACGGCGGCCAACAAGTACGTGTTCTCCAACGCCGCATCCAAGATCGAGTTCGTTGGTGCCAAGGTCACGCGCAAACACGAAGGAGCCTTCAACGTGTTCAGCGGGGCGCTCGACCTGGTCGATGGCGACCCGACCAAGAGCATCGTGACCGTGGAGATCGCAACCGCGTCTTTGACGGCCGACGACCCCAAGCTGACGTCGCACCTCAAGAGTCCAGACCTCCTCGACGTCGACAAGTTCCCCAAGGCTACTTTTACCTCGACGTCCGTGAAGACAGGAGGAGAGGGCGATGCCACGCACACCCTCACCGGCAACTTGTTGCTGCACGGGGTCACCAAGTCCATCACCTTCCCCGCCAAGATTAAGCTCGCGGCCGAGGCGGTCGATGCAGACGTAGAGTTTGCGATCAATCGCAAGGACTTTGGGATCGTGTACCCGGGGATGCCCGACGATTTGATCAAGGATGAAGTGCTGCTGAAGCTCAAGCTGCACGGCATGCGCATGCCTGCTGCGCCCTGATTTCCGCGCACGATCGACGATGAATGGGACCTCGAGTAAGTAGTAGGCTCCCCAGCGAGGAGAGGTGTCATGGTTCGTCTTGGTAGTCCGCTTACTCGGTCCGAGGTCAAGCTGCTCTTGCTTGGGTCTGGCGAGCTCGGCAAAGAAGTCGCGATCGAGGCGCAGCGGCTCGGTGTGACCGTGATCGCGGTCGACCGCTACCCCAACGCTCCGGCCATGCAGGTCGCGCATCGCTCGCACGTGATCGCCATGACCGACGCTGCGGCGCTGCGGCGCGTGGTGCTCGAAGAAAAGCCCGACTTCATCGTTCCCGAGCTGGAGGCCATCGCGACCTCTGCGCTGGTCGAGCTGGAAGCCGAGGGCTTCACGGTCATCCCTACCGCACGTGCGACGCAGCTCACCATGGATCGCGAAGGCATTCGTCGGCTGGTGGCGGAGAAGCTCGGCATCCTCACCTCGCCGTACGCGTTTGCGAGTGACTGCGACGAGTACTGGGCCGCACTCGACGGGGTCGGTTACCCGTGCGTGGTCAAGCCCATCATGAGCTCGTCCGGCAAGGGGCAGAGTGTGGTGAGCGATCGCGAGGGCGCCGAGCGCGCCTGGAAGTTCGCGCAAGAACACGGGCGTACCGGGGCCGGCAAGGTGATCGTCGAGGGGTTCATCGAGTTCGACTACGAGATCACGCTGCTCACCGTACGGCACGCCAAGGGCACGTCGTTCTGTCTGCCCATCGGGCACCGTCAGGTGCTCGGCGACTATCACGAGAGCTGGCAGCCGCAGCCCATGTCGCAGGTTGCGTACCGCGAGGCCGAGCGCATCGCACGCGCGGTCACCGACGAGCTGGGTGGGCGCGGTGTGTTCGGCGTCGAGCTATTCGTGAAGGGGGACACGGTCATCTTCAGCGAGGTGTCGCCACGCCCGCACGACACCGGAATGGTGACGATGATCTCGCAGGACCTCTCCCAGTTCGCTCTCCACGTGCGTGCCATCTTGGGGCTGCCGGTGGGAGCCATCCGACAACATGGGCCGAGTGCGTCGGCCGTGGTGCTCGGGGAAGGGCACAGCGACGCACTCAGCTACGAGCTGAGCGAGGCTGTGCTCGAAGAACCCGACACCAGCCTGCGCCTGTTCGGCAAACCCGAGCTGCGCGGCCATCGTCGACTGGGCGTGGGCCTCGCACGTGCAGAATCGATCGAGGCGGCGCGCGAAAAAGCTGGCCGCGTCTCGCGAGCCGTGCGCGTGATCGTCTGATGTCCACGAGCTCGACCGTCTACAAGATCGCACCTCGCGCCGAGTGGGAGGCAGCGCAGCAAGCAGGCCTCTACCGTGGGTCCAAGGACGACCTGCGCGATGGGTTCATCCACCTCTCGACCAAGAGTCAGGTCAGCACCACCTTGCTCCGCCACTTCGCGGGGCAACACGACCTGCTCTTGATCAGCTTCGAAGCGGCGCGGCTGGGAGAGGCCCTACGCTTCGAGCTCTCGCGCGACGGTCAGCAGTTTCCGCACTTGTACGGGCCGCTCGACCCCTCACTTGCGCTCGAGGTCGTCGAGATCGTCTGAGCCCGGATCGTCCGTGTCGGGCTCAGGCGCGTCTGTCGACTCGCCGGTGTTGGGGCCCACGACGGCTGCAGCCACGCTCGTGATCGGCTGCCACTCGAACGCGGCCGCCAGCAGCAGCGCCCAGCCCGTGCCGAAGCACAGGCCGCTGGCCACGTCGCTCGGGTAGTGCACGCCCAGGTAGACACGCGAGAGGCCGATCGCGAGGGCCATCGCGCTACAGCCCGCGACCAGGAGCGTGCGCCCGTGCAGGGTGCGCACGTGTCGGCGCAGGACCAGCGCCAAGGTGACGTACAGCGCTGCCGAGCCGCTGGAGTGGCCACTCGGGAACGAGTAGCCGGATACGTCGAGCAGGCGATAGACCAGGTCGGGCCGCGCGCGCGAAAACACGTTCTTGGTGAGGTAGGTCCACAGCCCGACCCCGAGCATGGCGAGCACCAGCTGCAGCGCGCCGCGCCGGTTTCCAAGCCTGACAAGGGGCACGCCGGCCACCAAGACCACGAGCGCCAACAAGGTGAGCGAGCCGAGGGCAGTCAGGTCGACTGCGTGAATGGTCAGAAACGGGGTCCGAAGCGAGGCGACCTTTTTGAGGAGACGAGTGTCCATCGCGAGGAGCTCGTCGTCCTCGATCAGGTCTTCGCTCAGCTCGCCAAAGGTGCCCAGCGCGACCAGACCGGCCGCGAGAAAGAGCAGCCAACGGCGCTCGCGGGCCAGCAGCCAGCGCGAAGCGCCGTAGGTGCGAGAGGTGAGAGCCTTCAACGATCGATGCCGCAGCACTCTTCGTAAGTGCGCCCTGGGGCGTGGAAACGAAAGAGTGACCGAGCGCGGTCGGGGACCCGACCTTCGCGACTGCTCTCGAACGCTCAGGGCTGGAGGCAGAGCCTTGCTTCGTCGCCGCACTGGATCGCGGCGCTGGGATCACCGACGAGGCACACGCGCAGCTCGACGATGCACTGCTCTGGCTTGGGCAGGCCGGCGAGGATGCCGCCGTCGAGCAAGGAGCTGGGCAGGCTGGGCAGAGCTTGGCCGAGAGCAGGCTTGGGCAAGTGGCCCAGCACACCGGCGTCGCCGCCGATGTGGTCGCTGTCGTTGCTGCCCTGATTGTCGATGCCCGCATCAGCAGTGCCCTCGAGGGCGGCCTTGGCGCAGGACTCGTACCCGCTGCGGCACTCGGAGAGCTCGGTATCGCCCGCCACACACTCGCGCGCTTCTTCGCGGCACGCCTTGAGTGCGCTCGTCTTTCCCTGCGCCTTGTCGGCCGCGGTCTGCAGACAGGTCTTGAACTCGTCGCTGCAAGCCGCGCGCTGCTGCGCGTCTTGGGCGTTGGCGCCACACTCGAGCCGCGCTTGCTGGCAGCTGATGATGGGGTTCTCGAGTGCCGACCGCAGCACGGAAGGGTCAGTCTCGAAGTCTGCCTGCTGGTTGTGCGTGTTGTCGTCGGAGCCGCCGCAGCCAGCGGCGGTGACGATCAGAAGTGCGGTGCATGAAGATGAAAAAGAAAGACGAGCACGAAGCATGGAGGCTCCTCGATGGAGGGTGTTCTTGGCGGGGTCCACAGTTAGCGCCAGAACGGTCGCAGATCCTTGTCCGCGCCGCGCCTTGCGCTGTCCATTGCGCCCACCGAATCAGACTCGTGTATCGCGCGCGCTCGCGGACGTGACGATCGAAGAAGTGGAGGGCGTCTGTATAGACTCAGCAGACCCCATGAGGGCTGCAAGGTCAGCTCAGCGTGTTGCTGGCGCTGGCGACACTGATGGCGCGCGTCCCGTTCATGAGCTGCACGCTGCTCGCAGGTAGCGCGAGAGACGTGCCTGCGCGCTCGACGACGCTCATGAACTGTAGGAGCAGCTCCTGACGGATGAGCTGGAACTCGCCAAAGTCGCGCGTGTCGAAGTACGCCGTCACGTCGAGGTCGAGCGACGACGCGCCGTACTTCTCGAAACGCACGGCGTTCGAGTTCTGCCACAGCTTGGGCTGACTCTTGAGCAGCGCCTCGAAGCCCTCGATCACCTGCTTGAGCTGCTGTGCGGTGGTGCTGCGCGCGAGACCCACGGTGGCCTGGAAGCGCAGCCGATCGCGGACCGCGAGCGTCTCGAGCTTCATGTCGGCGAGCTTGCCGTTGGGGATGCTGATCAGCGTGCGATCGGCGGTGCGAAACTTGGTGGAGCGCAGGCCGATCAGCTCGACCGTGCCGACGAAGTCGTCGACGCGCACCAAGTCGCCCTCGCGGAAGGGCTGGTCGGCGCCGATGGAAAACGCGCCGAACAAGTTCTCGACTGTCTTTTGTGCCGCCAAAGCGACGGCCAAGCCGCCGACCCCGAGGCCCGCGAGGATGCTCGCGACGGGGTAGCCGAGCTGCGACAAGAGCGCGATGGCGGCGATGACCACCACGGCCACCTTGGCGACGCGCGCACCGAGCGACACCAGCGAGCCGGCCGCCGCACGCGTCGTCGCCCAGGGCGAACGAAAGACTGCCTCTGCCCCCACGTCGATGACGCGTGCGAGCGCCCAAAACAGACCCACCAAAAAGAACGTGTGCATGGTCCCGAGCACGAACTTCTCGGCCGGCTCGTAGAGTGCGAGCCACGGCAGCAACACGTAGG
>JBEGTL010000402.1:0-7636 GCA_041179425.1 Pseudomonadota bacterium
GCCTCCGTGATCGTAATGCCGTTTTTCTTCGCCTCTTCGACGACCTGCTTGGCACTCAGATCACGAGAAAGACCAAGTACGAACTTGGTCTTGTTGCCGTAGGGCTTCGTCGTCTTCTTCTTCTTCGCGGCCATCGGGGTCCCTCTCAGAGCGCACGTTCCGGTTTGAGCGCTTGGTAAGTCCACCAGGTTGTCGGCGGAACTTTAGTCAGGCGGTCTCCTCCTCTCGGAGGTGTCGCTGTGCTCTTTCTACTTGCGCCGTCATGTACAACGCGATGGAGCATTTGAAAAGCATCCGTCTGCACTCAGTAGACCTCATCGACGAAAGGTGAGCAATCGGCGGATGACGCACAGTGGTCAGCCGGCCTCCGCCAGCGAGCAGACCGGACATCCGGTTCTGAGCATCTGTGAGGTGTCTGCGGTCATCTGAGACCATGCTGCGGGCGACCGTAGATCGCTTCTGAGGTCTGCCCTGCGGGCTCGTTCGCGCGCTGGGCAGACGTACCGATCTGAGCTCCAGCCAAAGGTCTGAGGCTCGGCATGCGTGGCGACGACCACAATGAGGGACGCTCGCGATAAGACATTTGCGGCCTGCTCGCGACGTTCGTGGACAATCTGCCCATGCCAACCAGAGCGCGGGTGCGCGCCACGAACAGGTAAGTCCACTCGTGGCGAACTGCCAATCAGAATTCGTAGATCTCTTGCGTGACGCTGGCATTGCTCACGATTGCGGTCTGTTCGGCAAACGGATGAGCCGAGCTGGCGCAGTGCTGGCAGCGTTCTTGTCGGTACCAGAACGACCAGCGGACATGACGTGGGGTCGGCAGACGAGATCGCGTAGCGGACGCGCAGGGCACATCGTCAGACGCCCGAGGTCGACCTCCGCATCACCCTGGGCCGGGGCGCTCAGGTCGAAGCGCGCCCTCGTGAGCAAAGGGTAGATGCCTACGAAAGACCGACAGCCACCCGGTGCGCCGCGGCCACTCTCGATCTGCTGGCGGGCAGCACGGTGAACGAGGACCGCGGGGTAGACCGGCACGAGGCGGCGACGGTTCCACTCGCTTGCGCGAGGTGCGCCACCTCAAAAAGTACTGAGGGAGCGGGCAACCGGGTTCGAACCGGCGACATTCAGCTTGGGAAGCTGACGCTCTACCAACTGAGCTATGCCCGCGTGCTCTCGTGACGAAAGCAGCGGGATGGTAGCGCGAGCATCGAGGCCGTCAACTCTTAGCGCGCGTGCAAGACGGCACGCGGAGCCGACAACGAGCAGCATTGGACGACGTGAGGGCCCCGTCTGCGGGCGCTGCGCCGGGGCCGTGGGCGCCGCAAAGAGTTGTCGCTTCCGGCGGCTCGATGGTACGGCCACTCGTAAGGTGACCGCATGAAGTTGGCTTTTCGATCGAGGGCACTTTTGCTGATGGTCGGGCTCGTGGGCCAAGGCCTCGCGAGCTGCGACGACGGTATCGACGGCGCCACCGCGAGCTGTCGTGTGTACTGCGACAAGCTCGAGATGTGCGACGACGGGACCGACCTCGATGGCTGCGAGAAGATCTGCACTGCGCAGCTCGTGCGCTCCCAAGCGTACCTAGAGTCGCGTGCGCAGTGCGCCAGCAAGCTGTCGTGTAACGTGTTCGCTGGCGAGGTGAGCACCATGGGCGAAGACCGCTGTGCCAGTGGCGAGCGCTGCGAGCTCAATGACTGTACGGGAGACGAGCTCGCCCGCGCCAAGCCGACCAACGACCAGCAGAGCTACTGCTCGCGCGCGGTCACCAAGCTCAACGCCTGCGATCGCTCCCTCGAGCCAGCGGTGTTGTCGACGCACTGCCTGGACGTCGTCCCGACGCTCTCGGACGGCTACCTGCAAGAGGTGCAGGTCTGCATCGAGTCCGACTGCGCCCAGGTCTTGGGCTGCCTCAAGCGGGCGGCAGACCGCTTCAACACCGACCTGTCGTTGTACCCAGATCCCGTCGTGTTCGATTGAGCGGGTGACCCAGCACGCGACGGAGCCCGGTTTCTACCTGCCGACGCGGGCGCCTTTGACGCCGCGCTTTTTGAGCTGATCGAGGCGTTGCGACACACCGCGGTAGTTGCGGTCACGCGACGCGACCAGCTCGAAGCCGGCCAGCGCGCGGTCGAGCTGCCCGACCTGCTCGAAGACGGTGGCGAGCTCGTAGTTGAGTGCAAGCTCCTCGGGGGCGGTGCGACCCTCGGCGTTGAGGGCGCGCTCGAAGTACTGAATGGCGATGTCGGACTTGCCGCGCTCGAGGTGGCACATGCCGACCATGGTGAGTGCGGTGCACGCCCGCTTTCGACTCTTGGCCGCGAGCTCGAACTCGTTCACCGCGTCGTCGATGAGACCCATCTCTTTGTACGCGATGCCGAGGTCGAAGTGGGTCTCCGAGTCGTCGGGCGCAATCTGCTCGGCCACGCCCTTTTTGAACTGTGCGAAGACCGACTCGACGTCGATCATCTCGTCGTTCTCGGCTGGTTGATCGACCTCGACCAGCTCGTTGGCGAGCTGCTCGGCGATGTCGAAGCTCTCGTCTTCGGCGCTCTCGGCCGCACGCTCGGCCTCGGCCGCGTTCTGCTCCGCTTTGGCCTCGTACTCGGCCAGCCGACGCTTCAGGTCGGGGCTGGTCGGGTAGATCATGATCGACTCGTGGATCAGCTCGAGTGCCTCGTCGAGCATGCCTTGCGAGGCGAACAACTCGGCCTCGTCGAGCACTTGTTCGATCTCGACGGGCAGCGGTGTGACTACGCGCGCGCCGCTCGCGGGCGTGTCGCTCTCCGGCACGCGCGCTTCGCTCGTGAAGCTCGTTAGCGCAGCGACCTGTTCGATCGCCGTGCTCGTCGGCGGCTGCGCGGCGGGCGTACTCGCGACCGGCGCGTCACTGGTGAAGAAGATCTCGCCGGCATCTTCGGTCGCCGTCGGGTCTTCTTCGATCTCGGGCTCTTCGTGCGCTGCGGCCCGCGTAGCGGCCTGGACTGCAGGTGCGCCCGCACGAACCAGCAGATCGGGGATGGGCCCACCGGGCACGGTGGCATCGGACGTCTGCTGGTCGTAGCTCTGATCGTCGAGGGTGTACTCGTGCGTGGCGGTGGAGGGCGTGGCCGTGAACGGCTCGACGGGCTCGACGTCGTCGAGCGAGGGCGTGTCGCGCCACTTGGCGCTGCGTGCTTCGTCGCCGCGCGAGCGTGGCGTCGTGAGCATCACCATCTCGGTCTCGGTGACGGGCGGCATGCTGGGCGCCGGCGCAGGCTCGGAGAGGAACGCGGGCTCGGAGAGCAGGGTGGGGTCGGACGGTCGAGCCGCCGTGTTCGGACGCTCCGAGATGCTCAGCTCGCTCGTGCCGATGGGCGCGAACTCGCGCGACGGCATGCCCTCGTGTGCGAACTCGGCCGGACTCGACGGGGTGCGCGCGGTCGAAGCGCGCGCGTCTTCGTCGTGCGCACGCAGAGAGGCCTGGGCCGCTGCGCGAACGACCTCGTCGTGGGCCGCGTCCTGCGCCGTCGCGTCGGCGAACGTACCGACCGCGTCGCTGGAGAAGTCTTCGGGACTGAGCTCTCGCTCGAGCAGCAACGAGGCCAGCTCGAGCGAGACTTGTGGCGCGCGCGGCTTGGGCGGCCGCGCATCGAACTCGTCGGGGCTGATGGGCAGATCGAGCAGGTCGGCAGAGACCTCGACACGTGGCGCCCGGGGGCGACCTTGCACCGTGGCCTGCGTCTCGCGCGGCCGAAGCGCCCCCTCGGGCGCAGAACCAAACGGAGGCCGCGCGGGCGCCGCGTGCGGGACCACGAGCGGCAACATCTCGTCGAGCTCGGCGTCGATCGAGTCGGGAGAGTCGAGCTTTTCGCGCGCAGTCGGCGCTGCGGGTCGGCGCCCGCTCGCGGCTGCCTTGGGGGCTTCGCCCGGTGCTGCTACGCCGAGCGCGCTGAGCCGGCGCTTGGTGGCGTCGCTTTTGGGTGCGAGCTCGAAGGCCGCTTCGGCGAAGTGCACTGCGCGGTCGTGGCTCTCCGCCTCGCACGCAGTGGACAGCCAGAGCAGCTCTTTGACCGCGTCGACGCGTCGGTCTGCGGCCAGGTAGATGTCTTTGAGGCGCTCGTGCGCGGCCATGTGATCGGGCTCGAGCTCGAGCACGCCCTGCAGCGCGGAGACGGCGCCTTCGTAGTCGCCCGCGCCTTCGCGCGCGTCGGCCTCGGACAACAGTGCGATCACCGGGTCTTCGAGCGCGGGCGCGATGGACGCACGAACACTCAGATCGGCCTGTGAGTTCTCGTCGACGATCAAGACGTCTTCGTTGCCGGCGTCGGGCTCTTCGAGCAAGTCGAGCTCGTCGCCCGGCTCTTCGAGCAGCTCGAGCTCCTCGGACTCGGGCGTCTTTGGCTTGATGGGCCCGCCGCGCACCGAGACCGGTGGTGGGGGCGGCGCCTGCAGGGCGGGGCGGCGTGGCGGCGCAGCCGTGGGTCGCGCGGGTTCCAGCTTGGGAGCAGCGCTGGCGGGAACACTCACCGCCTGCTTGGCCTCGGCGTCGGACGGATCGAGCTCGAGCACGCGGCGCAGCGTGCGGCGGCGCGGATCGTCTGCACCCGCCTCGCCGTGCAGGCGCGCGATCTCTTTGAGCACGCTGATCGTCTTGGCGCCCTGACCGAGCTGACGGAACGCCTCGGACAACATCTCGAGCGTCTGCACGTCGCGCGGGTCGGCCTTGAAGCAGATCTGCAGCTTGGCCAACGCGCGCTTGGGATCGCTGCGCTCGAGGTACAGACCGGACAGCTCGCGCGCGATGCTGACGTTGTCGGGGTCGTGGTACAGCTGCCGCTCGACGACCCGTAGGTAGTCGTCCATGCGGCCTTGATCTTTGAGCAGCTGCGCGCCGGCGGCAAAGGCGACAGCCGCCTCGGCAGGCTTGTTGGCTTTGGACAGCGCCTCGGCGTGCTTGATGCGGACTGCGACGCTTTGGCCGTCGAGCTCGACCATGCGCTGCATGGTCTCGAGCGCCTTTTGCACGTTGCCCTGGGTCATGTACGCGTCGGCGACGAGCTCGTAGGTGGAGAGCGCGTCGCTGGTGAGCGCGAGCTCCTCGTACATCTTGGCGAGCTTGAGTGTCGAGTCTAGATGCGTGGGGTCGAGCTTGAGGATCTGCTTGTAGACAGCGACGGCCTTGAGGAAAAAGCCCTGCTTGGCGTACAGGTCGGCGACGCGCTGGTAGACGTCGATGGCGTCTTTGGGTTTGCTTCGACGCGTGTGCAGATCGCCGATCTTGAGCAACGTGCGAACGTCGCGCGGATCCTCCTGGACGAGCTTCTGGTACTCGAGAACCGCCTTGTCGTACTGTCCCTTCGACAGGAATTTCTGCGCGGCTTCGAGGACTTTTGTACGGTTGACCGCCACGAGACCCTTGTGGTTGAAAACTGCGGCCGCATCGGTGATGCCGCGCCGCGAGCGACCCCCCATACGCGAGCTCGCCAACCTGCCGAGCCCGCTCTTTCGAGCGGCACTTCGACACTGTAGGTCGTCGAACGACGGCGGGTCAAGCTCTCCAAGTGCGCTGAAAAGCTTGCGGACACGTGGAGTTGAGTCCGCGCTGTGAGCCTTCCGCGCACACAAACAGCGACGCGTGGAGCCTTTGGAGCTGGCCTAGTTCTGGGGGCTTAGGTCACGTTCATGCGCTCGAGAAAGCGCGTAGAAATGCGGCCTGCCACGAAATCCTCGTGGGCCAAGATGCGCTGATGCAGCGGAATGGTGGTGCGGATGCCGCCGACGATGGTCTCGGAGAGAGCGCGCCGCATGCGTGCGATGGCCTCGGCGCGCGTGCGACCGTGGCTGATGATCTTGGCGATCAGGGAGTCGTACAGCGCCGGCACGCGGTAGCCGCCGTACACGCCGTCGTCGACGCGCACGCCCGCCCCACCCGGTGGGTGGTACTCGGTGATGAGACCGGGCCAGGGTGCGAAGGTGTCGGGATCTTCGGCATTGATGCGGCACTCGATGGCGTGCCCACGCGGCGTGATGACCTTGTCCGGGAACGACACGGGCAGACCCGCGGCGACGCGAATCTGCTCGGCCACCAGGTCGACGCCGGTCACCATCTCGGTGACCGGATGCTCGACCTGGATGCGTGTGTTCATCTCCATGAAGTACAGCTCGCCGCGCTCGTCCATGAGGAACTCGAGCGTGCCCAGCGAGCGGTAGCCGCTCTCGCGCATGGCGCGCGAGATGGTGGCTGCCATGTCGTGCCGCAGGGCATCGGTCATGGCGATGGAGGGCGCCTCTTCGAGCAGCTTTTGATGGCGCCGTTGGATGGAGCACTCGCGCTCGCCCAACACGAGCGCGGCGCCGTGGCCGTCGCACAGCACCTGGAACTCGATGTGCCGCGGCTCTTCGACGTAGCGCTCGAGGTAGAGGTCGCCGTTCTTGAAGCCTGCGATGGCCTCTTGCTGCGCGCGCGGAAAGCCCGACCGCACGTCGGACTCGCTGCGCAGGATCTGCATGCCGCGGCCACCGCCTCCGCCCGATGCCTTGAGCATGACGGGAAAGCCGATCTTCGTGGCTTGTGCAACTGCGTCGTCGACGTCTTTGAGCACGCCGGTGCCGGGCAACAGCGGCAGCCCGAGGCGCACCGCATTGGCGCGCGCCGTGACCTTGTCGCCCCACGCCTGCATGTTCTCGGGCGTCGGACCGATGAAGGTCAGCCCGCACTGCCTGCAGATGTCTGCAAACTCGGCGTTCTCGGAGAGAAAGCCGTAGCCGGGGTGGATGGCGTCGGCACCGCTGATCTCGGCAGCAGCGATGATCGCCGGCACGTGCAGGTAGCTGGCCTTGGCCGGCGGCGGACCGATGCAGACAGCCTCGTCCGCAAAACGAACGTGTAGCGCGTCGGCGTCGGCCTGACTGTGCACGGCGACGGTGCGGATGCCCATCTCGCGACAGCCACGGATGATGCGTAGGGCAATTTCCCCACGGTTCGCGATCAGGATCTTTTTGAACATGGCGCGGCCGATCAGCTCTTCTTCACTTTGAAGAGCTTGTCGCCGTACTCGACGGGCTTGCCATTTTCACGAAGCACCTCGATGACCGTGCCAGCGACGTCGGACTCGATCTCGTTCATCAGCTTCATCGCCTCGACGATGCACAGCGTCTGGCCGACCTTGACCTCGCTACCCACCCTGACGAAGGGCTCGGCACCAGGCGTGGGCGCCGGGTAGAACGTGCCCACGAAAGGCGACGTGACGTAGTGAACCGACGCGTCGTCGACCGCGGCAGCCGCCGGCGCCGGGATGCTCTGCCCGCTGCTGCCCGCTGCCGCGGGGGGCAACAAGCTGGGCTGAGGGGGAGCCGCGTAGCTGGCCGGTGCGAGCACAACCTCACCACCGCGACAGAGCTTGATGCGCTCACCGTTCTTCTCTAGCTCGAGCTCGGAGATCTCGAACTGCTTGAGGGAACGCATCAGTTCTTTGAGCTGCTTCAGATCGATTTCCATGGGCCGGGCAACATAGCACCGGGATTTGACCATGGTCGTCTTTACCCAGCCTTAACGCGTGGCGGGGGTCCCGAGCGGCTCAGCGTTGGCCCCGAGCGCCCACGCTCGGTGCACAAGGCGCCGTGACGGTGCAACCGGCGCCATCAAGGGGCGTGG
>JBEGTL010000403.1:0-7631 GCA_041179425.1 Pseudomonadota bacterium
AATCTGCTCGATGGCGGGCCGGAAGGCCGCTCGCTTCTGGTCGTTGACGAGGATGATCTCGTAGTCGGCGAGCCGCGGGCGAAGGACACGCGTGAGGTCCGCAACGAAACCAACGAGCTGTTCGGGAGTGCCCCGGCAGAGCACCACACAGCTGACGAAGCGCTCGATACGATCGCTCACGAGACGTCCCCCCAGCCGACAGCTTATCCGAGTAGACGGCTGATGCGTTCGCGCAGGTCGATCACGTTGTCGATCTTCGCGCCCAGCACGGACACGACGCGGGGCGCGAGCGCGCTTTGGCGAAACAAGATCGGCCGACTGTCGTCCCGCTCGCTCTGCGGAAGTAAGGTCTTGACCTCCCACAGCGAGCGTAGGTAGCGCACATCGCCTAGTTGGGGCACGAAGCGACGCACGTCACGCACCATGTGCTCGAAGAGCGAGGGGCGCTCGGACTCGGGTCCGTCCGCCGCGCGCATCGGGAGAGGCGGCGGCTCGTCGTGCGGCTCGACCCAGGTGCGATGCGGGGTGTAGCGCACGTGGGTGAGCGAGTGCGCGTCCGCAGGCGGAAACGGCATGCACGAGAAGAACGGGCCGTCCAAAGTGGGAGGTGTTTCGACGGCTGCTCGAGGTTGTGGGAGGCTGCTATCGCAGAGAGGACCCACTGAAGGGAGCGACCCTACTCGAACGTTTGGCGATCGTGCTTCCTTGCGCACTGGTACAGACCGTCCGCAGATTGCGCCAGCGCGGAGAGGCGCGTTCGCCGCTGGTGCGTGTGGTGCCGGCCACCGTGCTGCTCGTCGCCTTGGTGGCTGCGCTTCTGAGCTTCTCGCTCGGCGATCCGCGTATCCCGGAGCCGCGCTGGAAAATCGGAGGTTACGACGCCGCCTGCGCGGCTCGGGAGCGCAGCGGTGGCACGGCGGCGACCACTTGCGCGCCGAGCGCCGCAGGTGGGCGTGCCATCGAGGAGGCCGGTCTCGGCGCACTCGACGCACTGACGGTCGCACTTTGGTATCGGCCACGCAGCGTGGGTCCGGAGCATTGGCTCGTGCACGGTACGGACGCACTGGGCGAGCCGCTCGTGCTCGCGTCGAGCCGGGCGCCTCATGCGGACAACCGTGGTTTGTACCTCGGCACGCCGCACGTGGATGGAAGCTGGGGAAGGGCGCAGCTGGCCGACACGCGCGTGTTCGAAGTCGACCGGCTTCATCAGGTCGTGATCACGGTCGACTGGGCGAGGGGCGCGCTGGCGAGCTACGTCGATGGTCGGCCGGTCACCTTCGGGACGGTCGAGCGTGGACTCGTGCGCGACAAACAGCTTCGTCGTCTCGCCTTTGGCCAGCCGCCGCTGCACGGCGACGCGACCGAGATCGGCCCGCCGCCCGGCGAGCTCGGCGCGGTCGCGGTGTACGATCGCGCACTCGATGCGCGCGCTGTGCGCCGCCTCTTCGAAGGTGAACGCGGCGTTGTGATCACACCCCCGTGGCTCGCGCTGATCGCCGCCGTGTCGGCGTTGGGGCTCGGTCTACTGTGGCTCTTGGGGTGCTGCCATCGACGCGTTGGGCGCGCTCTCTTGCTCGTGGGGATGACCGGTCTCATGGCCGTGTCGTTCGGCGCAGACCGACTGCATGTTGCGCCGCACGGTTGGTTCTCCATCTTTCAGCGCGACTCGGAGAGCTTGGTGTTCGCGGGTCTGCTCGACGAGTCGCCGCGCGGCTACGCGGGCGTCTTCGCGGACTACGGCCTCGGGTACAGCAAGATCGATGGCGCTGACAACTACTACGCGCTCTCGTTCGTACGTTCGAGCGCGCGCCAGCAGACGTTTGCGCCGTATCGCTCTCAGATCGGCATTCAGCCTGCGCTGCTCAAGCCGCTCCGCGCCTGGGGCCAGCTGGCCAACCGCTGGGACGTGGAGTTTCTCCAGACCTACGTCGCCCTCGCGACCTCCTTCGTCTGTGCCCTGCTGGTGCTCGCGCTAGGACGCTCTGTCAATGCCGTCTTTGCGAGTGCCGTGTTCTTCGCGCTGCTCGGGAGCCAGTGGCTGACGGTGTTTGCGCGCAACCTCTACTGGTTCCCCGCGCTGTGGCTGCTGCCGAGCGTGTGCGTATTGCTGGTCTTCGCGCGCGGACCATGGAGTGTTCGAAAGGTCGCCCTCGGCGGCGCGCTGGTAACGTTGACGATCGCGCTGAAGAGCCTTGCGGGCTACGAGTATCTCAGCACGATCTTACTGTCCGCATGCTCCATGGTGTTCGTACTGCGCACGCCGACCTTGCTCCCACGCGCGGCCGAGTTGCTGCGCCGCGGAGCGTTGTTCGTGTACCTCGGCGCGTGCGGGACGCTTGGCTTCGTGGCTGCGCTGCTCTTTCATGCGCGCATCCGCGGGCACGGAGCGATTGGCGCGGGACTCGTCGACGTGATCGAAAACGACGTCAAGCGTCGCACCGCGGGCGCGGACCCTGCGGCGTTCAGTCCGGCTTACGAAGCGAGCTTTCGTGCGAGCGTCACCGACGTCACAGCGCTCTACCTCGACGGGTACTACGTCGCGGGTCTGCGTATCGACTTGCTCTTGGTCATGTTCGTCTGCCTCGCGCTCGCCTGGGTCATGGGTCGAGCCGCGATACGAGTCGTTGCCCCAGAGCGGCTCGACCGCGCGGCCGACCGACTCAATCAAAACCTGCTGCTCTTCACGCTGAGCTCGTTTGCTGCCTCGTTCTCCTGGTTCGTGCTCGCCAAGGCGCACAGCTTCATCCACACGCACTTGAACTTCGTCATGTGGACGCTCTTCTTTGTCCCGGCCTTGTGCGGGTGGACGGCGCATCTCCTCGTGTCGGGCTACGCAGCGCGCCCGCGGCGCACCGGCAGGTGAGTGCGCGGGTGCGCGTGAGCCAGCCGGCGGATCTGTGACAGGGTGGGGCCATGCTCGATGCGACCTATCGCGATAGATGGGAACACGCCCGGCAGGGAGAACTCAACTCGCGGGCGCCACTGACCCGAGGATTGAAAATCCTCGTGTCGGCGGTTCGATTCCGTCTCTGGGCACCATGAAAGCCGCGCTTTGCGCGGCTTTCTTTGTTCCGTCGTCAGCCGAGGGGCGTCTCTTACGTCCCATGGGTCCCTGGTTTGCGCCCGCGTCTATCACACTCAACATCACAGTCGGAGTGGGGGCGAGCGGCGGCAGCTTGGCGAGTGCGGAGCGCTTGGCGTCGCTGCCGATGCGCCCGTAGACACGCCGCACCATCTGGCTCGACGTGTGGCCCATCAGGGAGGCCGTTACGGCCTCCGGAACGCCCTGCTCGGCCTGCCACGACGCGAACGTGCGCCGCAGGTCGTTCGGGCTCACAGCGGCGATCCCGGCGCGCTTGCAGGCGGCGTGCAGGTCTCGGCGGACGTTGAGCCAGCGAGGAAAGAGCGGAGCGCCGGGCTCGGTCGCCGCCTCACGTCGCTCGAGCATCGAGAACAGTTCGGGCGGTGGCTGGAGCCAGCGCTCGGCGGCCTCGGTCTTTGTGCCGGGGATGCGGACGCGCTGCGCATCGGCCTCGATGTCGGCCGGCGTGATGCGGTACAGCTCCGAGTCGCGGGGGTCGAGACCGCAGAAGGCCTGCAAGTACTCTCGACGCTCGGGTGCGAGCGCCATGTACAGCGCGTTGTACTCGGCGATGGCGAGCGCGCGGTCGCGCGGCTTATTGTTGCCGATGAAACCGTCGGGGAAGATCTCGTCCGTGTCGAACCGATACAGCTTCTGTCCGTCGCCGCCGCGCTGCTTGGCCATGTAGCGAAGCGCCGACCGCAGGAGGCCGAGCTCCTTGCCGATGGTGGCGACTGCGCGCACCGAGTTCGGGCGGCGCCTCAAGATCTCGAGCTCGCGGGTGTCGATGTACTCCTCGATGTCCGCGAGGCGCAGCTCGTTGATGCTGCGCTCACGTCCGAGATGCTCGAGCAGCGGGTGTGCTTTGCTGACGTAAAAGCCGAGCGTGCTTTCCGCGCAGTCACTGCGCTCACACTTGGCGAGGTAGCGAGCCACGGCTGTCTCGACCGTCACTCGCTCGTGTTCGGGCGGCGTCGCGAAGAACTCGTCTTGGAGCCGGAGCGCAGCTGTTCGAGCCAGTGGTTCATCCGTTTGGTGGGTGCTCTTCCGGATTTGCTGGCCGTGGTGGTCGCGGAACCAGCACCACCAGGTTCTGCCTCGAAGGTAGAGGTTCGCTTTTCGTTTCCGAGCCATTCATCACCGCCGCCTGTCAGATAGGCCTCGAGTGCCGCCTCGGAGAGCCGAAGGCACGCCCCGATGTAAACGCGTCCAGGGAGCTGGTTTATCAGCCGGTACGCCGCAGACCTGCTGATCTTCAGCCTGGCAGCGACATCGCCCGCCGTGAGCAGCTGCACGTTAGCCATCGTGGGCCTCACTCCAACTAGTCGAACTCGATCGGCAATTCGTCCTGCTTGTGAGGTTCTGAAGGGACTCCACTGAGTACACGCTGCCGACGACCGAGAGCCGCCCAGATTGTTCGTTCACACACACCGCGAGTTCGTGGCCCAGCAGCAGATGCGGGGTATCGCGCGCACCGCCGACGATCGTGGCCACGGAGTTCCAGAAGCGGATGCCGGGACCTGCTGGTGTACCGACTGACCGGCGCAGGGGCTCGCGATTGCGGTTGCCGGTCATGGCCACCCCTGGCTGGTCGGATCCTTGTCACGGGTGTCACGGGTACTGGTGGCGTCGTCGCGATCACGCGATCACGGGGGCCGGGATCGAACTCTACTGGATCCACGGGTGACACGCGTGACAACGGCGGCTTACGCGCCCGCAGCGGCTCACGTCGATAGACTCGAATTCGCGCGTCGCCAACGCGCACCTGTTCCGATCGATACCCGAGCGCCTGAAGGATGCGCGAGAGGCGATTCTTGTCGCGTTGCGTCTGCCGATCGAGAGACACGCCGATCGCGCTCAGCACTTCGGAGGCGGTGAACTCGCGATTCGCAGCAGCGTGCTTCGCGACCCGCTCTTCCCAGGGATCCGACTCTCTCCGCTTCTCCTGTTCCAAGCTTGCGACAGCAATCTCTTCGTCGCTGTGAAGGTGCCATGGTTCGTGGCGTCGGTACCGGACGACGGCTTCCGCCCAGATTTGATCTCGGTCGCGGGCGAGACTCGCCAGGTCAATCGCGGTGCACTCGACCGGCCAGAAGCGCCGATTGCCACTCTGGTCGCGCAGGTATTCGGATTCGTTCGTCGTGGCCGCGAATACCATCCGGCGCGGGCGAGTCTCCGACCTTGTGCCGTAGGGAAGCCGGTAAGTGTCTTCGCGGAGCGTCAGGAAGTTCTTCGCAGCGGTGAGCTCGCTCTTCTTCATGCTGACCAACTCGCCGAGCTCCGCGATCCAGCATCCGCGAAGAGCTTCTTTCACTTCGCGGCTGTCGAGTGGAGGTAGATCAGCTCGATGGTATCGCCCTGCGAGGATGCTGAGGGCAGTCGTCTTCCCGATACCCTGTGCTCCCTCCAGCACCAGCACGTGGTCGACCTGACAGCCGGGTTGAAGAGCGCGCGCGACAGCACTGATAAGAAACTTGGCACCGACGCGCCGCGCGTACAAGCAGTCAGGGACGCCGAGATATCGTACCGTCCATTCATCGAGTCGCGAGCGGCCGTCCCAAGCCAGTCCTGTCAAGTAGTCGGCCACGGGATCGAAACCGTTCACGCGCGCGACGAAGTCGATCGCCTTGCGCACCTTCGCGTCGGGAAAGTCGGTCCCGCCTGTCTGATAACTCAGCCACTCGATGACGGCGGTCTGATCCGTGTCGGAGATCGTGCGCGGGAAAGTGTCGTCGCGACCGGCATAGGCTGGCGGCTTGCGCAGTAAGAATGCTGCCTCGGCCCGATGATCGTATCCGATGACGCCATGCCATAGGGGATGGCTCCGGAGAAGTGTGATCGCGTTCCGCTGAGTGCTTCGGGTCAAACTGTTCTCGGTGTGCTCTAGGTCGAGGCCCGCGCACTTATCCTTGGCATCGACCTCTAGAACCAGCGTTTCGCGAGACGACGGATCTAGTGGCTTCCCCTCGCGCACGTGGTCGTTCGCGTCCTTTCTCTTGCTCATGCCGGTATCCAGCGCGAGAGCGAGAAGTCGCGGTCGGCGTCGGCCAACGTGCGAGCGAGACGAGCGTGGATGCGATCGCCGCCTTCATCGCGATCGACGGCACTGATCACGTGAGTGCTGGTTGGCAGCCGGGCGGCAATCGACTCGTCGAAGGATCCGCTCACCACTCCAAACACTGGCGGAAAGGACATGGCGCCGTGACCGAGTCCGCGCCTCGCGGGCTCCGTCGCCCAGCTCCAGAAGTCCGGCTCACCTTCCGCCAAGACAACGGTGAACGTCTCGCAATCCCAAAATGGCGGAGGCAAGCCAGACTCGAGGACGCCGATCGCGACTGAGTCGGCCATCACCAAGCCGACACCGGTGACGCCGGTCGCAGAGCGGCCCTTTGCGCCTAGCCTGGGAGCGCGAAAGCGCAGAGAGCGAAGTCGGCCGTCGTTGTCGACCAGCGGCACGATCACGCGGTAGTCGACGGAGGGCCAGGAGCGCCAGCGACCGTCACGTTGGAAGCCGGCCCACTGGGGGAGGTCTGCACGGGGAGGGAGCACGCGTGCGAGGTCTAGTCGCGCGATCATGGCTGGGTCGAGGCTGCGCTCATGAGAGAGCCAGCGCGCCACACGGACGTCTGCTGTCACCGGGTACGCGAGGTTCCAGACGGCCTCGACTTCCCGACTGTCGAGGGGGGCGTCCGGGAGTGACGGGGGCACCAGCGTTGCCGCGCGCCCCGCTCTCGACGCCCACGCTGTGCCAGGGGGCTGCGGGCTCACGCCGGCTCGCCCGCACAGTTCCTTCAAGATCTCAATGAAGGCCCTGCCGCGGATCGCTCCGGAGCCCCCGCGCAAACGGTGCAAGAAGTCGATCGGGTCGCCACCGGAGCCGCATTTGGAGCGGCAAAACCAGTGCAATGTTTTTACTTCGATCGCGAAGCTCTGGCTCTTACCCCCGTGGAGCGGGCAGGGAGCGCGCAGCCTGTCTCCGGTTATGCGCTTGCCCGGTAGGGGACCGAAAACGGTCTCCACTGACAGCCGCGGACGAGCCTCACTCTGATACAGCTTGAGCCAATCCGGCTCGCGTACGAGAGGGGGCACTGGTCATGCTCCCTTCTTCGCCGTTGGCGTCGATGGACCGAGGTAGGCGCTGAGTGCCGGCGCGCTGACGAACCATCGTCCCCCCAAGCGCGTACCCCGAATGTACCCTTTTTGGATCCATCGCCAGACGGTGCGTTCAGACCGCGACACCTTTGCGGCGACTTCGGCGAGCGTCGTGAAGGTGTGGCGCTCCGCGGCCTCGATGGGCGAGTGTCTGTTCATGACCAGACGCTCCCATGCCGACTCATCCAACGGTTTTGTAACAAATCACCTTGTTGTGGTGGCCGACCGAGTTCGCATCAAACCGATCGGCAACAAGTTTCAGACGACGCTGTTCTGCCTGGTCACGGATGCGGACGAGCACCGCCCACGGCGAGGGCGGCCTACGGTTCAAGTCGCAATCGCCGCGGAGGTCGCGGAATATCAAAGACAAGCAGGTGCAAGCGGCACGCCGGTAAAA
>JBEGTL010000404.1:0-7622 GCA_041179425.1 Pseudomonadota bacterium
TACGACAGCAGACGGCGCGGGGCGGGGCGCCGCTGGCGGATTGAAACGCGCGCCCGCCCCCGGTAATTGGTGATGCGTGCAGCAATACCACCAGCTCGTGCGCCAGGTCCTCGAACAGGGCGAACGCCGCGAAGACCGCACCGGCACCGGGACGCTCTCCATCTTTGGCGCCCAGACGCGCTACGACCTGCGCCAGGGCTTCCCGCTCCTGACCACCAAAAAGGTGTTGTGGGCGGGTGTCGTCCGCGAGCTGCTTTGGTTCTTGCGTGGCAGCACCAACATCCAAGACGACCTCACCCAGCACAGCCCGATCTGGGATGCGTGGGCCGACGAGGACGGCGAGCTCGGCCCCATCTACGGACACCAGTGGCGCCACTGGGGCGCGCCCTTCAAACAACGCAAAGGCGACCCCTCGCCTCTCGCGCGGGAGACCGCGACCCCGGACGGCGCGCCTGACATCGAGGGCTCGGCCCTGGGCATCGATCAGATCGAACAGGCCATCGCGCTCATCAAACGCGATCCGAGCTCGCGCCGCATCATCGTCAGTGCCTGGAACGTGGCGGACATTCCGCACATGGCGCTGCCTCCGTGCCACGCTTTTTTCCAGTTCTACGTGCAGCGCGGCCGCCTCGACGTGCAGCTGTACCAGCGCTCGGCCGACATCGGGCTCGGCGTGCCGTTCAACATCGCCAGCTACGCACTCTTGCTGATGCTCGTCGCACAGGAGTGCGGACTCACGCCGGGCGTGCTGGTCCACACGCTCGGCGACGCACACATCTATCTCAACCACGTCGAGGGGCTCAAGCTGCAGCTCACACGCGAGCCCTTCCCCCTGCCGCGCTTGGAGATCGCCAACAAACCGCTGGCCGAGGTGGGCTTCGAAGACATCAAGCTCGTCGGCTATCAGCACCACCCGTTCATCAAGCTCGAGGTCTCGGTGTGAGCGACGTTGGTTCCGCAGCATCTGCGCAGCTCCCCGCGTTCTCCATCGTCGTAGCGGCCGACCAGGCCAACGGCATTGGCCGAGCCGGCAAGCTGCCCTGGCGACTGTCGGCAGAGATGGCGCACTTCAAGCGCCTGACGACGGAGGCTCCGGGGGGCCGCCGCAACGCGGTGATCATGGGTCGCAAGACCTTCGAGTCCATCCTGCCCAAGTTCAGGCCACTGAGCGACCGCTTCAACATGGTCCTCTCGCGCGAGCCAAGCTACCGGCCCCAGGGTGCGTTCGTCGTGTCGTCGCTGGACCAAGCACTGCACGAGCTCGCCAAGCTCGAGACGCTGGGTCAGGTGTTCTGCATTGGAGGAGGCGAGCTGTACGCAGCTGCGCTTCAACATCCGCGCTGTGTGCGCGTACACCTGACTCGAGTGCACGCCAAGTTCGACTGCGACACGCGGCTAGCAGACTTGGGAGCAGACTTTCGGAGGGTCTCGGAGGATGGGCCGAAGGTAGAGGGAGAAGTCAGCTACACGTTCGAGGTCTACGAGCGCTGATCGGCAGAGTGCTGTGCGTCAGACCGAGGACGAGGACCTCGCTGTCCTGCTCTCACCCTGAACCCCTCCCTTCCCCCTGCACGGATTCTTCGTTCCATCACACCAACTCCCTGCCCTCCCGACTCTCGTCGCGGTGGCAAGGAGGCTCGATGGGGACGTGGAACCAGCGCAGACACCCGAGCGGCTTGGGAGCCGCCATCCTTCTGCTCTCCGTCGGGGCCTGCCAGGCCGGCCCCGAGGAGCCGTCAGAGGAGCCGTCTGACGAGCAGGCCGCCGTCGCAGCGAGCGGTGATACGCCGCTCCTCGGCAAGACCAGCTGCGACGGGGTGAACTGCAACTACTGCGTGCGCAGTGTGCGCGAGCAGTTCAAGCAGCTCACCGCCAACCCAAACATCGACGACTGGTACGCTGGAAAGCTGGTCTACGAAAACCGCGCGTACCCACCAGACAATGTGCACGCGGATGAGGCGTACTTCGATGCGGTCCTCCAGCTGGATCACGTGCAGGGCTTCGTTCGCACCCAGAACCACTACGCGATTGCCTTCGACGACAGTGAGACCGGGACCATCACGATCGCGAAACGAGCTCCGCTCTCGATCGACGCGATCCACCTCGCCGACGAGACGCACCCGAGTGGACTGTTCTCCATCGGCGCCTACGTGGGCTACATCTCGCATCGCGATCACATCCAGTTCTACGACGAGCGCAGTCCCCTCAAGGCGCCGGTGACACGCCGCCCACTGCCACCCGGCAACGCAGATGCGCAGCCCGGCCAAGGCGCATCGATGGTCGCGCTCTCTGACGGCTACCTGATGATGACGACGCAGAAGCGCGGCGACGAGATGTGGACGTTTTGGAACCGGCTGCGCGGTTCGAATCCCACTGCGTTCGAGAACCGCGACGAGTTCCTGGGCAGTGGTCCGGAGCCGGACCTCGCGGGATGGGAGTGGCAGAACTCATCCCTCTTGACCGAGTGCGAGACCGGGCACGTCTACGCGGTTCACGTCACCGGCAGCGATCTGAACGTCCTCCCGGAGCTCACCAGCAGCAGCTCTCAGTGGGACCTGTCTCAGGTGTTCATGCGCGGCAAGAAGCCGTTTGTCCGCCATGTCGACCTGCGCGAGCCCGACGAAGACAACGACTTTTGTTACACGCGTGGCGGCGCATCCGCGAACGGCGACGCGAGCGGCAGCCTGCATTTGGTCTGCGCCTCCCGCTCGATCTCGGCCAACGCCTTCGGCATCGGGGACCGCTGGCTGCCCGTGCGGAACCTACCCAATGGCGCGCACGGACGCGGAGACACGCTGCGCGCCGGCGAGATCCTCGCGCCCAACGAGTCTCTGCGCTCGGCAGACGGACGTTATCAGTTCGTCTACCAGGCGGACGGCAACCTGGTCTTGTACCGCACGTCCAACAACGCTGCGCTGTGGGCGTCCAAGACGCGAGGCTACTCGTTGGGCGTCGTCGTGATGCAGACGGACGGCAACCTCGTGAACTACTCCGCGCCCTTCAACGGCGTGAACTGGGCTGCCGGCACCAACAACCACGCAGGCAGTCGACTGCTCGTGCAAAACGATGGAAACGCCGTGATTTACGACAAAAACAACAAAGCGATCTGGGCGACCAAGACGCGGGAGTGAGCCTCTCCGTCTAAACCGACTGCGCGGCAGACGACGAACACGTGCTCGTCCTCGACCTCGAAACAGACGTCAAGGAGCCGAGGCTACCTACGCTTCAAGTGCCTGCGGGCGACCTCTGACCAGGGGCCTTGCGGCTCTAGCTGCAGGTAGATCTGCCAGTGCTTTTTTGCGCTGGGCCGCTGTCCGACCTCTTCGAGCGCCATCGCGAGGTTGAAGTGCGCATCGGCGAAGGCAGGGTCGGTCTCGACCGCGCGCGCGAAGCAGGGCACTGCCGCCTTGGCGTCGCCGCGCTCGTAGTAGAGGAAGCCGAGGTTGTAGTAAGCCTCGGGCTGGTCGGCGTCGATGGCGAGCGCCTGCTTGTACAAGCCTTCGGCATCTTGCGGAAAGCCCCGTCGGAAGCGCACGTTGCCCAGGTTGGTGAGCGCGTTGGCCAGGTCGGGGTCGAGCTCGGTCGCGCGCCGGTACATCTCCTCGGCCTGCGCAAAGGTCGCTTCGTCTTCGTCGAGCCGGCAGCCCTCGAGGTACAGGTCGTAGGCCGTCTTCTTTTTGGGGTCGAGCTCACCGTGGCGCTGCAGTGTGCGCACCACGTCCTCACGCAGCTGGTTGACCTCGAAGTCGAGCACGCCTTGTCCGGTGTTGGGCTCGAACTGGCCCTGCGCGTCGCGCACCACCACGTTGTTGCCGTCGGCCAGCACGCGCAGCTCGGTGAGCGGGCGCGTGACCTTGGGCAGGAGGGAGCGCAGCGAGTCGACGCTGCGGCGCACCCGCTGCAGCGGGAGGCCGGCATCGATGAGCGTCTTGGCTGCACGCACCCCGACGAGATCTTGGAACGTGTAGCAGCGTCGCCTGCCGCGACGACCCGTAGGCGAGAGGAACCCGGTGCGGTCCCAATAACGGAGGCGGCTCGCCGCGAGGTTGAACAGCCGCGCGACGTCGCTGGCCGAATACAAGTCGTTGAGCGGATCTTGGCCCGAATCGGCGCGCGCAGGCTCGGGACCGCGCTCAGCCTTCGCACCCAGCTCTCGCTTGGGCTCGATGCGTCCGCCACCTTCTCCGAACGCAACGTGAATGACGTTGTCGCTCTCGCTCAAGCCGTCCTCTCCTTGCTCCCGCGCGCGACGACCGCGCGCGTTTCCGGGCACTCTCTGTGCAGATCTCGGTGCAGACGAAGCATAAGCCCATCCCTGCCCAAGGATCGACTTCGATCTACAGCGAGCGCGTTCGAAGCGCGCGCTGCCTCCGCGTGTGAGCAAGAGCGGATGCTCGTGTTGTGAAGGGCGCACTCGAGGTGTCTCCCCAAGCGAGCGCGGTCGGTTACCGCGCTGGGTCGCTCGACGCAAGGCCTTATCGGGCCTTGAGGTGCACACGCCAGGTCGTGCGACGAACCTGACGGCGCGCGCATGTTGGCTTGCACGCGGAGCCGAGGCTACATTGCGCCCGTGCCCACGCTCGATTCGCGCGCGCCCCTCTCCGAGCCGGTCGCGCTGATTTCCGACATTCATGGCCGGCTCGACGCACTCGATGCCGTGCTCGAAGAGACTCGTCGGCAGGGAGCCAAGCGCGTCTACGTCGCAGGCGACCTGCTCAACGGCGGCCCGGATCCGCTCGGTGTCTGGCGCCGACTCACCGAGATCAAAGCGTATTGTGTTCGCGGCGTGAGCGACTCCGCGCTGTGCAGCGTGGACGCCAGCAAGCTGGTGCCCATGAACGAGGTCGAGCGACAGAAGCTGGCCGCCTTCTTGTCCACGCGAAAGACGGTCGGCGAGCTCGTCCTCGAGAGCTTGCGTCGATTGCCCCTCAGCATGCGTGTGCCGCTCATCGACGGGGGCGAGATCGTGATCGTGCACGGCTCGCCGAGCGACCCGTTCCAAGAGCTGACGCAAGACATGGACGACGACGAGATCTTGGCCATGGTCGCCGACGACCCGGCCGACATCGTGGTCTGCGGCGCGAGCCACGTCCCGTTCCAGCGTGTCATCGACGGTGTCCACGTGGTGAACGTGGGCTCGGTGGGCGCAGCGCCGGAGGGGCGCATCGCTCACTACACCATCCTCACGCCCACCCCCGGGCAACGCACGGTCGAACAAAACTGGGTCGACTACTAGGGCAGGCTCGCCAGAGGACCCCTGCGACGGACGTGGGCGTCGACGTTGACGTGGTCCTTGACGGCGACGGCGACGAGGTAGCGGCACAGCTCTGCTGAACCTGGGTGCCTTCGTAGCCGTCGCCGCAAGGTTTTCGGCATCGACCCAGCAACGAAGCGACTCAGTGCACCGACGCTGCTGCCGCCGCCGCGAGCTGCGCCCTCATGGCGACCATGGACATGGCTGGGCGCGTGATGTCGCCGGGGTTGACGACCTCGGGCGGCACCTCGAAGGCGGTGCCGTGCTCGCTGCCCGGCGCGACCAACGCATTGCGCAGCAGGTTTTTGGCGAGTGCGTCGAGGTTGCGCTCGCCGCACTTGCGCAAGAGGCCCCGGATCTGGCTCTTGAGGGTGTTCTCGGTGATGCCTAGGCGACGGCGCACCCGGGCGCGCGGCTCGTCGCCGAGGCAGTAGCTCACCAGCTGGACCTCGCGCGCCGTCAGCTCGCGCGTCTCGGCGAGGTGCGCGATGGTGGAGCTGACCCGGTCGCACGGGACAAAGCTGTTGGTGAGCGCGCGCTGCACGAAGCTGGTGACGTTGGTGCACTGCAGGGGCAACACCGACGTGGCCACGCCGCGCTCCTGCAAGTGATTGATGTTGGTGCGGTCACCGCGCTCGAGCAGCGCCAGCACCGGCAGGCCCGGCGCACTGGCGTAGAGCTTGTCGAGCCAGTCGAGCGACTCGGCGCCGACCTGGACGATCAGACCTGCAAAGCGAGCGTCTTCTGTGAGCTCACGAAGGACGTGCGTCGCGAGTGGCTGCACGCGCGCGGGACCGTACTGGCGCACGATGGGAAGCAACTCGGGCAAGAGCTCGGTGCGTCGAACGTCGAGATGAAACCAGCCACGCTGAAACATGAGATGTGCCTCCTCGTCGCTGCGCGCCCTCGGGCGGCGCGTGCGAAAGTCGCTGCGCGCCCTCGGATGGCGCGAGCAGGATGGGCCGCGGCGTCGGACTCACCGCGGCTCGTTTGGAGGGGTTATCGGGACGGGTCGGTGGCTGGTTGCGAAAAAAAAGCATCGAGCGCGCACGGCTCTGCCGGGACTGCCGCCGAGACGAGCAGCCAGCCGCTCGTAGGCTCCTCGTGTTGACGCGGCGCGCTCAAGCCCGACAGCAACAGGGCCTCGCACAGCGCATCGAGACGCGCGCGCGGGAGCGGCTCGCGCGCGAACACGGCGCGCAGCTGATCGAGCGCGGGCGCACGCTTGTCTGCTGCGAGCAGGATCACGGCGCCATCGACGAGCGCGGGCCGCAGCGCCACCAACGCCGCACGCAGGCGCGCAGCCGTGACGTCGGCAGGGAGCCGGTACAGCAGCGCGCCGAACTGCCTACGCAGCGCGAGCGCCTGTGCCGGCTCATCGACCACGAAGACGTCGCGGTCGCCCAAGCCGCCCGTGATGCCGATGGCGAGCACGTCGCGCGAGCCGACGAACAGCCGCTGCGCGAGCTCGCTCAGCTTGGGGTCGAGCTCACTCCGCCGCATCGTGCGCAGGGTTGAAGCGAGCAATCTCCACGCGCTCGACGTGTCTCGCGTCGGAGTTCATGACGGTGAACACCAGGCCGCCCAGCTCGATGCGCTCGCCGGGGGCGGGCACACGACCGGCGGTCTCGACGAGCAGGCCGCCGAGCGAGTCGGCGGTGCTGTCGCGCGGCTTGAGCGGGACGCCCACGACCTCTTCGAGGTGGTGCAGCGAGACGCTGGCGTCGGCCTCGTAGCGTCCCGAGCCGGTGGCGCGCACCTCGGGCTCTTCCCGATCGTGCTCGTCTTGGATGTCGCCCACGATCTCTTCGAGGATGTCCTCGAGCGTGATCACGCCGGCCGTGCCGCCGAACTCGTCGGTGACCACGGCCAGGTGCACGCGCCGCGACTGCATCTCCTTGAGCAAGGCACCGATCTTGTGCGTCTCGGCCACGAAGAACACGTCTTTGCGCACGATCTCGCCGAGCGTCACGGCCGGGGTGCGGTCGCGCTGCACGCCGAACAAGTCCTTGGCGTAGAGCACGCCGATGACCTGGTCGGCGCGCTCGCGGTAGACCGGATAGCGGCTGTGGCCCGTGCGGATGACGAGCTCGAGCACCTGCTCGATGGGCGTCTCGATCTCGATGGCCACCATCTGCGTGCGCGGCACCATGATCTCGCGCGAGGTCATGTCGTGGAAGTCGAGCACCGCGCGCAGCATGGCCGCGTGGTCTTGCGTGATGGAACCGACTTCTTCGCCCTGCTCGATGAGCTGCCCGACGTCGGCCTCGGTGACGCGCTCGGGGTCGTCTTCGGGACGCGGCGGCAGGACCCGGTCGAGCAGCGACCCCACGGCCACCAAAGGCACCGCAAAGGGAGCAAACAACAG
>JBEGTL010000405.1:0-7583 GCA_041179425.1 Pseudomonadota bacterium
TGTTCTGCCTGGTCACGGATGCGGACGAGCACCGCCCACGGCGAGGGCGGCCTACGGTTCAAGTCGCAATCGCCGCGGAGGTCGCGGAATATCAAAGACAAGCAGGTGCAAGCGGCACGCCGGTAACGCACGCCGTTGCAGCGAGGCGCGTGGCGGCGCTGCGAATAGAACGAAACCGCCCGGTCCCGCGGTTCGCTGAGTTTCTCGCGGAGCTCGAGCAGCGCATCGGCGTCGGCCAACTTCATCGCGTCTGCGAGAATCCATTGCCACAGCTGGAGCTGCACGCGCAGCGTATTTCCGAGCGCAGGATTGTTGCGGGGGAGTCGCGTGAGACGGCGGAGAAGAATACAGTGGGAGCTCTGGGGTGGTTCGTCTCCGAATGGAGAAGCTGTTTTGCCGCACCCTACAATTTAGCCAGATCTGGTGGACTCAGGGTTTCACCAGGAACGGCCGACTTGGCTCGCAAGATGATCCTGGGCACGCCCGCCTTGCCCGCAGATTGCGAAGTCCCATGCGCCATCTGCGGAGACCGCTGGGCGCCGTTCTTCACAGAATGTCGCGGATTGGATCCCTGTTGGGATGAAGGTAGCGGCAAGCCGCCGAGAACTGCTTTCATCGGCTTCGCGTGTCCTGCGCATCATGTCGAGCTCAACGAGCGCCATCGCGAGAATCTCGGCCTTGGGCCCTGGCCTGTCAGCTAGCCGTTACCCAGTACTGAGTAAGATTGATTGGACGGAGAGCGCTTCTCGTACTCCGGCGCCTTGGTCTGTCGACACCCTGCCAACAGGCTATGCCATGCTGTTGGCGATGGCGGAGTTCACCGGTGAGCAGAGTGCGTTGCTGGCGGCCCTCGCGGAGGCCTGGCGCCGCGAGCAGGGAGCGCTTGAACGAGCGCGGCAGGCCCGGATGCGAGCGGCGGAACTGCTCGCCCTGGCACACGCGGCTGCAGTGCCCCCGCACTTCGTCGCGCATGCATACCTTCGAGCGCGGGCAGGCGGCACCACCCCGAGAGAGCTTCTCCGCGCACAAGCCGCCCTGCGTAAGCGGCGCGAGCGGACTCGACGTCGTGACCCTGTGTCACGCGAACGCGGCGCCGCCCGCTAGCCGCGCACGCGCCAGGTCGGCATGCTCGAATGCATGACGACATCCCTCACGCGTGGTCAGGTTGCGCAAGCCTTGGATCTGAGTGTCACCAGCGTTCGGCGTCTCGAGCGAGAGGGCCAGCTGCGCCCATCGATCGGCGACGGGGGCGTGCACCTGTTCTCGCCGGACGAAGTGGATCAGCTTCGCTCGGAGCGCGCCGGGGACGGCTGGTCCGCGGATGGACAGCCCGCTCGGGCCGAGCCGCTGCAGGTACCGTCCCGGTCCGCCGTTGAAGTTGACGGCAAGACAGCCGCCGAGGTCTTCCGACGGTTTGACGGTGGGGACTCGCCGGTCAGCGTCGTTTGTGCCTGCAGCCTGCAGCCGAGCGTGGTTCGGGCCCTTCATCGTCAGTGGGTCGAGCTCTCCGACCTGGGGCGAAATGGCGGCCGCCGCTGACCGACCAGCTAGTGCCAGAACGTAAATATCATATGATTCCAGGCCCTTACTTCGTCGGCAAGTCCTTCTGCGAGGGCATCCAACCGTGATATAGCTTGCGACGCGGATGAGGATTTGGGTGCTCGGGGGTACGGAGCGGGTGGGCCTGTTGCGCGCCGGCGCCCTCGTACGCGCTAGATCGAGCGTCGGAGGGGCTACGTGAGCGCAAAGAGTATGGATGTCTTCTCGCTGCGCGACGCGGTCGTCGGTGAGTACAAGAAGTTCGCGACGTCGTTCACCACCATCCACGCCGAGGACATCCGGCAGCAAGTGGAGGCGATCTACGCGAGGGACCGCTTCTGGCCCGAACCCCTCATTCAGATCAATCCCAGCTACAAGCGGTCGACGAGTATCGACAAGCTGGTGGCGGGGGGCGTGCTGGAGCCGAGGTCGGCCGACATCTTCCGTACACCGTCGACGCCGACTGCTCCGAATGGCGAGGGGCTGTCACTCTACAAACACCAGGAGCAGGCGATCGCGCTCGCGTCGCACGGTGAGAGCTACGTCGTTACCACGGGCACCGGCTCGGGCAAGTCTCTGTGCTTCTTCATTCCGATCGTCAACACGGTGCTCGCCGAGAAGCGACACGCACGCGCACGGCGCACGCGCGCGATCATCATCTATCCGATGAACGCGCTGGCCAACAGCCAGCTCGAGGAGCTCGACAAGTTCATCAAGAACGCGGCCGGCGAGAGGCCCGTCACGTTTGCTCGCTACACAGGTCAGGAAGATACGGAGGAGAGGCGGCGCATCGCCGAGGACCCGCCCGACATCCTTCTGACAAACTTCATGATGCTCGAGCTGCTGATGACGCGGCAGGACGAGCTCGATCGGAGAGTCATCGGCAACTGCGAGAGGCTCCGCTTTCTAGTGCTCGATGAGCTGCACACCTATCGGGGCAGGCAGGGGGCCGACGTAGCGCTTCTGGTGCGCCGTGTTCGCGAGCGGCTCTCGCCCGAACAGCTCCAGTGCATCGGCACCTCTGCCACCATGGCCAGTGAGGGGTCGCTCGAGGACAAGAGCCGCGTCGTCGCGCGCGTGGCTTCGAAGCTGTTCTCTATTGAGATACCCGAGAGCAACGTCATCGTGGAGACGCTCGAGCGTGTCACCGACTCCGCCCAAAGCGCGATGTCGGTGCGCCAGGCACTCGGCCCCGCCATCGATGCCGGGCTGCCGTCGAGCGTCTCGGACGCCGTGCTGCGGACCCACCCGCTGACCATTTGGGTCGAGACTCGCCTCGGCGTGTCGTGGTCCGAGGTCGACCAACGATGGGTGCGCGCGCGTCCGCTCACCGTGGAGGAAGCGGCCCTCGCTCTCAGCAAGGACGCGGGTCGCGATGTGTCGGCGTGTCGTGCGGCGCTCCGAACTCTCCTCCTGGTCTCGAGCATCCCGGAGCGGGATCGAACAAGGTCGCCGTCGGACAGCGAACGGAGCTTCTTCGCATTCAAGCTGCACCAATTCATTTCGGGTGCGGGGCACGCCTACGCCACGCTGGAGACGCCCGGTCAGCGCACGGTGACGGTCGAGGGACAGCAGTTCTTGCCCGGAGAGCCGGACAAGCGCCTCTACGCAATGCATTTCTGCCGTGATTGCGGCCACGAGTACCATCCGGTGCGCTTCGTCAACGACGGCGGTGAGCGCAGCGTCCTCGCGCGAGACATCGACGACGCGGCCCTGGCGCGTCCCGACGATGAGGAAGGCGTCGCCGACGACACGGATGATTCAGTCGATCGAGAGATCTTCGGATTCCTTACGCTTCACGCACGCGATACCGGCTTCACGTTTGCCGATGGCGATGAGGACTATCCAGAAACCTGGCTCGAATACGATGCGGCGGGCAATTCCAGACTCAAAAGGCATTACCGGGGAGCGCGCGCGAGAGGGGTGAGTGTGACGCCGAACGGCCGGCTTGGGGCTGGCATCAAGGCGTGGTTCCTACCCGGCAAATTCCGTTTCTGTCTCCGTTGCGGGGGTACGCAGGGCGGAGCTGCCCGGGACCGCAATCGGCTTGCTTCGCTCTCTGCAGAGGGGCGGAGCTCGGCGACGACCGTTCTCGTCGGTAGCGTGCTCCGTTGGATGCATGGGGGCGACTCTGGACTCGCGCCGGACACCCGCAAGCTGCTCGGCTTCACCGACAATCGTCAGGACGCCGCCCTGCAGGCGGGCCACTTCAACGACTTTCTCTTCGTCAGCCTGATCCGAGCTGCCTTCCTTGGAGCGCTCGAAGCGGCCGGCGACAAGGGGCTGCGGAGTGACGAACTCGGCGGGGCGCAGCAGAAGGCGCTCGGCTTCGATCGACCAGGTTCCGAGATTCGCGCCGAGTGGCTGCTCGAGGCCGGCCTCAAGGGTTTCAATTTGCAAGAGGCGGAGAGCACGCTGCGCCAAGTGCTCTCCTACCGCGTCTGGTTCGATCAGCGACGCGGCTGGCGGTACACAAACCCGAACCTCGAGCAGCTCGAGCTCGTCGAGGTCGACTACCTCGGCATCGACGAGCTGGCTGCAGACGATGAACTGTTTGCGAGCGCGCCTTTGGTTCTTCGCCATGCGTCCCACCGTGTCCGGGCGGCTCTCTATCGCGAGCTGCTCGACCACCTGCGCAAGTGGATGGCAATCCGTAGTCAGGTACTTGAGCCGACGATCCTCGAGCAGATCGTGGCCAAGTCGCATAGTCGGCTACGAGCCCCATGGGGGTTCGGTATCGACGAGAAGCCGCAGCGCGCGCGATGGCTGATGGTTACGCCTCCTCCCCGGCGTGAAACGACGCTGCGAGACGAAGACCTGATCGTGCGCGGTGGCTCGCGCAGTGCGCTCGGCAAGACCCTACGAGCTTCGACGTCGCCGAGCGGACGACGGCTCTGGGACGACGGCACGGCAGTTCGTGACCTCAGAGCGAGGGAGTTTGACTTACTCGTGGAGGCGCTCCTTAGAGCGGCTGTGACCCACGGGCTGATCTCCGAGGAGGTAACGCCATTTAGCAATCAAGTTGGGTGGCGCCTCAACGATGCATGCGTTCTCTTCAAGCAGGGCATACCCAAGATCGACCCCAGGCACCCCAACGAGAGTGCGTTCTTTCGCGACTTCTACGCGAATCTAGCGCACCTACTCCGCGATCCGGTGCACCCGCTCTTTGGCTTCGAGGCGCGAGAGCACACGGCGCAGGTCGATGGAGAAAAGCGAGCGGTGCGCGAGAAGCGCTTCCGCTACGGAGGCAAGGAACGAGAGGAGCTCGCCGCAGACGAGAAGCACCTGCGTGAAATCGGCGAGACCAACCGGTTTCTGCCGGTGCTCTTCTGCTCGCCGACGATGGAGCTGGGCGTCGACATCTCGGCGCTGAACGCGGTCTACTTGCGCAACGTACCGCCGACGCCCGCGAACTACGCACAGCGAAGTGGGCGAGCCGGTCGCAGCGGCCAGGCGGCGCTCGTGCTCACCTACTGCTCGGCGCAGGGGCCACACGACCAGTACTTCTTCCGCGACCCGAAGGGCATGGTGCACGGCGAGGTTCGGCCACCGCTGCTCGATCTTGCGAACCGCGATCTCGTCGAGAGCCATCTCTCGGCGGTCTGGTTGGCCTGTACCGAAGAACCGCTGGACCGATCGATCTCGGAGCTGCTCGTACTAGCGGAGCCCGCGCGTCCGCTGAAGCCCGAGGTCAAGAACCCGATGGTCGTCACACGCGCGGGAGACGAGGCCGTACGGCGCATCCGGCGCGTGCTTGATCTGCTCGACGACGACCTCACCGAAGAGCTGGCACCGTGGTATCCCGGCCGAGATGAGTTCGCGACCGAGGTCGTGGAAAAGGCGATCGGCCGGTTCGACAAAGCCTTCGATCGCTGGCGCGATCTCTTCCTCGCCGCCGAACAGCAGCGCGACGCCGCGCACCGAACGGAGAGCGATTACTCTGCTCCGCCCGCGGAGAAGAAAGCGGCCAAGGGCAGGTACATGCAGGCTCGCGATCAGCTCGAGCTGCTGCAGAAGGGAACCAGCAGCCAATCGAGCGACTTCTACACATACCGCTACCTCGCGACGGAGGGCTTTCTTCCGGGCTACAACTTCCCGCGACTGCCCCTGATGGCGTACGTCCCGGCAACCAACGACGGACGAGGCCGTCAGACTTACCTTCAGCGCCCGCGGTTTCTCGCGCTCTCTGAGTTCGGACCTCGCAGCCTCGTATACCACGAGGGGCGTGCGTACCGCGTCGTGCGCGCGCTCCTGTCTCTGAGCCACCAGGGCAGCGCTACGCCGGATACGCGGCTGCCGACGAAGTCGGTGCGCATCTGCAAGTGCTGCGGTGCTGGTCACTTCAACGACCAGGCTTCGATGTGCCACGCCTGCGGCGCGTCGTTGGGAGATGCCGAGATCGTGAACCATGTCTACCGCATCGAGAACGTCGCCACACAGCCGGCCGAGCGCATCACCGCGAACGATGAGGAGCGGCAACGGCAAGGCTACGAGCTCCAAACCACCTTCGAGTGGGCCGTGCGCGATCACGCGGTCGACGTACGACGCGGCGCATCGGCCGATGAGGAGGGTGAGATCGTGCGCCTTGCGTACGGCCCGAGTGCGACGATCACACGCCTCAACAAGGGGCTTCGCCGTCGTGCCAACCGGACACAGTTCGGGTTCAATATTGACCCCATCTCCGGCTACTGGGCGAAGAACGAAGACGAAGGAGATGAGCCCGCCGACCCCACCGCGTCGCCGCGCCAGTGGATTGTGCCCAGTGTGCAAGACCGCAAGAACGCACTGCTGCTCCAGCCAGCGGGGCTTGAGCTCTCACAGTCCACACTCGCGACTCTGCAGCACGCGCTGCTGCGCGGCATTGAGGCTGTCTTTCAGCTCGAGGAGGGCGAGATCCTCGCGGAGCCCATGCCGACGCGCGACGAGCGCAGCGGCTTCTTGCTCTACGAGGCTACGGAGGGCGGCGCAGGCGTGCTCACGCGGTTGGTCGCTGAGCCTGAGCGACTAGCGGAGGTCGCGCGCAAGGCACTCGCCATCATGCATTTCGCGGTGACCGATGCGAGTAGCCTTCCCGCTGAGGGCCATGAGCTTCTCGATTCACCCGACACCGCATGCGTTGCGGCCTGCTACCGCTGCTTGATGTCCTACTTCAACCAGCCCGATCACGAACGTATCGATCGCCGCGATGCTGACGCCAAGATCATCCTGGTGCGTCTTGCGCGCGCAGTGACGTCGGGGCTCGGCGCTCCGCCGATCTCGCGGCGCCGCTCGCGACCGAGTGGTGCGTCGCACGAAGACGACTCGCTCCAACGATTTCGAGACCTGGCGCGCGAGCGCGAGCTGCCTCAGCCCGATCCGACTTCCGTCGTCGTCGACGACGTGAGTGTGCCTCTCGTGTGGCGTGACCACTACGTTGCCGCGCTCCTCGATGCTTCCCTCACAGACATCGTGAACCAGCTCGTGGACAAAGGCTTCGAGGTGATCGTGTTTGGCGACGACGAACAGATGTGGGCGGAGCCGTTTGACCGCCTAACTCTCGCGCTGGGCCGTTCATCATGATCGCCGGCAGCTATTCACCTGGAAGTCTCGTGCGAGCACGCGGCCGCGAATGGATCGTGCTCACTGGAAGTGATCCAGAAACGCTCCGCGTGCGACCGGTCTCCGGGTCCGAGGAAGACCAGACACTCATCCACCTCGCACTCGAGGTCGAACCGGTCGGTGATGCCACGTTCCCGCGGCCTGACCCGCGTCAGCGCGCTAGTCACGAGGCCGCGCTGCTCCTGCGCGACGCCTTGCTTCTATCGCTGCGACGCGGCGCTGGTCCGTTCCGCGGGTTCGGGCAGATTGCCGTCGAGCCGCGCGCCTACCAGCTCGTGCCGCTTTTGATGGCGTTGAAGCTCGATCCGGTTCGCCTACTCATCGCCGATGACGTTGGTGTCGGCAAAACTATCGAAGCGGCACTGATCGCGCGGGAGCTGCTGGATCGTGGCGATATCGAGCGCCTCGCGGTGCTGTGTCCGCCGCACCTTGTTGACCAGTGGGTG
>JBEGTL010000406.1:0-7577 GCA_041179425.1 Pseudomonadota bacterium
GGGTGCGCTCGCCAGCAAGACCACGGTCTGCCACGAAATCTTGCGACAATTGCGGCGCGAGAAGGACCAGCTTCCCGGCTACAAGATCATCGTCAACGCCCACCCGGCCATCTGCGACATGCTCCAGAGGGAGAAAAAGGCCCACATCGAGGACGCTCAGGTCCGCTTTACGCGGCAAATCGTGCTCTCGCCCAAGCGGGAATATCACCTCGAGCAGTTCGATCTCTCGAGTGCGTGATCGTGGTAGGCTGCCTTCCATCATGTCTGATGAGCATGGCTGATGAGCATGTCTGATGAGACCCGGCGCCGTGAAGAGCGCATGACCATCAACAAAGAGTTCGAGTCGTTCGATGCCTTCGTGCACGAGTACGTCATGAACATCTCGCGCTCCGGAGCGTTCGTTCGCTCCGCCCATGCTTTGCCCGTGGGCACCGAGGTGAACCTCAAGTTCACCGTGATCATGGACGAGGTCGAGCACATCGAGGGCATCGGCAAGGTGGTCCGCGTCGAGACCGAGCCGCCAGGCATGGGCGTAGTCTTCACGTCGCTGAGCGACTACTCCCAAACCCTAATCGCCAAGCTCTTGGTCGCCCCCAAGACCCCAACACCCGACCTAGACCTGTAGCGTCTGGCGCCGCTCTGGCTCTCGACTCGGCGAGCACCGACGCGAGAGCTCGAAGGCTTGGAAACAGGGGCGCATGGGTCGCGAGGCGCGTTGCGAGGCGCCGCCGGTTCTGAGCACCGCGCGGAGCCGACTTCCTGTCGGTGAGCACGGAGCGCAGGAAGCGGTGGCGGATCGCGACGTGGATCGCGGCCCAGGCGCCCCTGTTTCAGTCGACCCTTATGAAGGAGCGCTTGATCAGCTTTACGAGGACCTCGGAAGTGTCGAGGTCGCTGGCCAGGCTCTTGTTCAAGACCGTCTCGATGGTGCCGTAGTTGATGACCAGCTGGAGCACGTCGAGCTCTTCGGGCGAGAGGTCGCGCAGCGCCGGAAGGACCGGCTTGGCGAGGGCGAGCAGCGCGTGGTGCGCCGGCAAATCGGACGCGAGACGGCGCAGCTCGTCGATCTGACGAAACGCCTCCATGAGGATGCCCTCGGTGGACATGTCGAGCTTGGTCGGGAACTCGCGCTCCGCCGCCGGGTCCATGTCGAAGGTGCCGTGCTCCCACGTCAAGATGCGGATCAAGCTCTTGAGCGGTGGGACCTCGTCTTGGTCGTTGACCGAGCCGAAGACGATGGCGCCCTTCTCGAGGAAGATCTTGCCCTCGGCCTCGTCGGTGCGGACCACGAGCACGCCGCTCTTCTTGCTGGTGGAGAACAGCTGCATGAGATCGGGCAGCGGCACCTCGTCGATGGAGCCGCTCATGGTGCGCGGCTGCGTCGAGCGGCTGCGCGCCTGCTGCTCCATCTTCTGCAAGCTGGCACCGGTGGAGGCCGGGTCGGCCGCCACCATCTTGATGATGCTCGTGCCGATCAGGATGCGGTCGCCCTCGTTGAGCTTGGCGCGCTTGATCTTCTCGCCGTTGACGAACGTGCCGTTCGTCGAGCCGAGATCTTGAATCACGATCTGCTCGTCCGAGACGATGATCTTCGCATGACGGCGCGAGACCATGTCTTCGACGAGGACCATGTCGAGCTCGCTCGAGCGTCCGACGACGATCTCTCGGTTCGCTGGAAGCGGGTACTCTCCCCCTTGGTACTTTCCTGAGATGAATCTCAGGGCATACCCATGCTGCGGGGTGGGTACCGGCGTAGGCGCTCTTCTAGGGGCTTGGGGCTCCATCCAACTCGGGCGCGACAACTGCGCGGCAAACATTAGCGTATGGGGAACGGCGTGCCCTGGTCAAGGTAGAGGTAATCTCCCGAACGCGCACGCTGCTGGTTATGCCGATGATATAAGCAGTCGCGGATGAGGGGAACGTGCAGCGCGAAGTGGGTGGTGCTGCTTGTCTGCACGTTGCTTCCCTGCTTCGCCTCACACGCTCTTGCACAGTCCGATCATCGGCTGCGCTGGCGAACCATCGCGACCCAGAACTTCCGCATCCACTATCACGAGCCCCTGGGTCTGTGGGCGCGCGCTCTGGCCTCCGAGGCCGAGGCCATCAACCAACGCGTCGGCCGTGCGCTCGGTCTGTCACTTCGCCAGCCGGTCGAGCTGGTGATTGCGGACGACAACGACTTGGCCAACGGCTTCGCAGTCGCGACGCCCTACAACGCCATCCGTCTACGGGTCGCCTCGCCCGATGATATGTCCCCACTCGCGGACTACGACGAGTGGCCCACCACGCTGCTCACGCACGAGCACACGCACGTGCTGCAGCTCGAGGAGGCCAGTGGCTTCCCGCGCTTGCTCCAGCACGTGTTCGGTCGTTTCTACACAGCGCAAGGCACGCTGCCCGCGTGGTTCATCGAGGGCCTGGCCGTGGTGGAGGAGTCCCGCCACAGCACGGGCGGACGCAGTCGCGCGAGCATGTACGAGATGTACCTGCGTATGGACGCGCTCGAGCGTGGAGCCTTCGGCATCGATTGGATCGGCTTCGATGGAGAGCCCTGGCCCCACGGCAACCTGCGCTACCTGTACGGCCAGGCCTTCGTCGAGTTCATCCGAGGCCGCTTCGGCGAGCAAGGCCTGGGTCGCTTCATTCGGGAGTACGGGCAGCGCATCGTGCCGTACGGACTCAATCGCGCGCTCAAGCGTACGACCGGCCATACCTTCACCGAGCTGTACTGCGAGTTCGTGACCGCCCTTTCGGCAAAGGCTCTCGAGACGCAGCGCGCGGTGCAAACGGACGGGCGGCGCGAGGGCGAACGGATCACCACGCACGGAGAGCTCACGCGTACACCGCGCTTTTTGTCCAAGCACGAGCTTGCCTACGGTGTCGCCGATGCGCGCCACGTGCCCGAGCTTCGACTGCTCGATCTGCGACGCTCGCGCGACGACACGAAACGCGTGCGGCGCATCGTGCGCACCGCCAACGTGGCGCAGCTCGCGCACATCCCGGGCACGCGCCAAATCGTGTACAGCGCGAGCGCCTTTCACCGCGGTGTGTACGCCTTCAACGAGCTGTGGACGAGCGAGCTCGACGGCTCCCGGCGCAGACGACTGACGCACGCCCTTCGTGCGCGCGAACCCGACGTCTCACCGGACGGCAAGCGGGTCGCCTTCACGACCCAGAACGCGGGCACCACACACCTCGAGGTCGCGGACCTGTCCGATGTGCAGCACACGCGCCGTGTGCTCGTGCGCAGCAGACGTCTCGAGCAGGTGTTCACGCCGCGTTGGTCGCCCGACGGCAAACGCATCGCGTACAGCGCCTTCTCGCGCGGCGGCTACCGAGACATCTGGGTCCTCGACGTGGCGAGCGGCGTCCGCACGCGCCTCACCTACGATCGGGCCCTCGATCGTGGCCCCGTGTTCTCGCCAGCGGGCGACAAGCTGTACTTCTCGTCGGATCGCAGCGGCATCGCAAACCTGTACGCGTACGACTTCGCGAGCGGCGCGCTGACGCAGCTGACCAACGTGTTGGGGGGCGCGTTCCAGCCCGAGGTGTCGCCGGACGGCAAGCTGCTCGCGTACGTGGGCTACACGAGTGTCGGCTTCGACCTCTACACGCTCCCTCTCTCCGAGGTCGTCGAGCGCCCTGCCCCGCCGTCATACGAGCGTCCGGCGCCGCGCCCCCTGGCCGAGCCCGCGCCTCTGCTCAGCACTGCCTATCAGCCGCTCTACTCGCTGTGGCCGCGCTACTACGAGCTCGCGAGCGAAGACACTGGCAACGGGACCCGCCTCTTCCTCTCGACCAGCGGCGCGGACCCGGTGGGCTTTCACGCGTGGTCGATCCGTGTGGGCGAGCAGCTCCAAGATCTCCCGGTCAACCGCGACCAGTCGCTCGACTTCGGGTACAGCTATCGCCAGCCACGCTTTCCGGTGCTGTTCTACGGGGGGCTACGCGACCACGTGCGCTACGACTTCGTGGTCAACGAGCGGCGGCGCCCCTACCGCGCGCGCGAAGGCGGATTCGGGATCGGCACCGGCTTCTCGTACCCCATGCCGCTCTACAACCTATCGCTGCGCGTCGACTACACCACGAGCTACCTGCAGAAAGTCGAAGCGCTGGCCGCGCCGTACCTCGACCCCAACTTCCGGCCGCCACGCGAGCCGCCCGTCGGGTTCGACGCCACCGCGTACTGGAGCCTCAGCTTTGCGAGCGCGCAGCGGCAGGCCTTCGACATCAGCCGATCGTGGGGGCAAACGCTCACGTTCGCCGGCACCCTCGACGACCCGTACATCGGCAGCCGGGGGCGCGGCTACGGGCTGAGCTTTCGTGCCGAGCAGTTCGTACGCTTTCAAGTGCGCGAGAGCGTACTTGCCCTCGCCTACACCGGGGCGTACCGCACGCCGGTCGCGCTCGGCGGCTACCCGTCGCAGATCGCGCCAGTGCGCGACGCGTTGCTCGGCACCGCGCGCGCGCCGGGTGACTACGCTCGCCTGCGCGGCTTTCCGCTGCGCTACGGCGACTCGCTGCAGGTCGCGCAGCTGGAGTATCGATTCCTCATCTCGCGCATCAATCGGGGCATCGAGACGCTGCCGATCTTCGCCCGCCGTCTACACGCCGCGTTGTTCGTCGACGCAGGCGACGCCTACTACGGGGCCTTCGCGCTCGACCGAGTCGGCGTAGGCGTGGGCGCCGAGCTGCGCCTAGACTGGGCAAGTCACTACGCCAACGACTACACCCTGCGTGCAGGTCTCGCGCAGGGCATCACGACGGGCGGCGAGTTCCAGTGGTACACCACCCTCGCCACCCCGTTCTGAGCACTCGCCCGCCGCAACGAAGGCCTGTTACAGCTCGAGGATGTCTTTTTCCTTGCGGGCCACGATCTCGTCGACCGTACCGGTGCCCGCCTGGACGATCTCGTCGACCTTCTTGAGCGCGCGCTCGACGTCGTCTTCACCAACCTCGCCGTCGTCTTTGAGGCTCTCGAGCAACGCGCGCGCATCTTGACGATGTTTGCGGATGCTGACCTTGCCTTCTTCACCGGTCTTGCGCGCGACCTTGGTGAGGTCTTTGCGGCGCTCTTCGGTGAGCATGGGCATGGGCAGACGGATGACTTCTCCGTCGTTTTGGGGATTGAGGCCCAGGTCGGCCTCGCGGATGGCGCGGTCGAGGGCCTTGAGGTTCTGCTTGTCCCACGGCTTGACGAGCAGCGTGCGCGCCTCAGGCACGCTGATGGTGGCCATCTGGGAGATGGGCGTCGGCGTGCCCCAGTAGTCGACACGCACCCCGTCGAGCACGTCTGGATTGGCGCGGCCGGTGCGGATCCGGGTGAGGCCCTTCTTCAAGACCTCGTGCGACTTGGAAATGTCGCTCTTCAGCTCATTGAGAATATCGTCGATCATCGCGTCCTCACTCACCCTGTTCGGAGACCAGGGTACCCACGTCTTCCCCTTGTACCACGCGTCCGATGTTGCCGCGCTCCGCCAGAGCAAAGACACGAATCTGCAGACGATTGTCCCGACACAGGGTGACTGCGGTCGAGTCCATGACGCCGATTCGCTCCTGCAAGAACCGATCGTAGCTGAGGCGCCTGAACATGGTGGCGTCCGAGTACTTGACCGGGTCTTTGGTGTACACACCCTCGACCTTGGTGGCCTTGCACAGCACGCCCGCCTGGATCTCCATCGCACGCAGCGCTGCCGCCGTGTCGGTGGAGAAATACGGATTGCCGGTACCCGCCGCAAAGATGACGACGCGACCCTTCTCGAGGTGACGCACCGCTTTGCGCCGGATGTAGGGCTCGGCCACTTGGTTGATCTGGAGCGCGGTCATCACGCGCGTGGGAACGCCTTGCTTCTCCAGTGCGTCTTGTACCGCGAGGCCGTTCATCACGGTCGCCAGCATGCCGATGTGGTCGGCCGCTGTGCGGTCCATGCCTTGGGCGTTGCCCTTGAGTCCACGGAAGATGTTGCCGCCGCCGATGACGAGGCCGAGCTCGACGCCGAGCGCGTGAACCTCCGCGAGCTCGGCACAGATGTTACGGAGCGTAGCGGGATCGATGCCGAACCCTCCGAAGCTCCCGCACAGCGCTTCGCCGGATAATTTGAGCAGGATGCGCTTGTGCTTCAGACCCGCGCCGTCACTCATGTGGATCTCCTTCTGCGAAAGTTCGCATGAAAAAACCCCGGTCGCACAGGTGCGGCCGAGGTTCTTTTAGATTTGCGCGCGACGGTGTGCTGTCGGTGCGACCTCAGAAGCTCAGCGCGCCTTCAGGCCCCTTTCAGGGTCTCCGCGATCTCCGCGGCAAAGTCGCTCTTCTTCTTCTCGAAGCCCTCGCCCAGCTCGTAGCGCACGAAGCGACGTACCGAGATCTTCTCGCCGATCTTGGCCGACAGGGCCTCGGCGAGCTGCGCCGTGGTCTTGCCTTCGTCGCTGACCACCGCGGGCTGCTCGTCGAGCGAGATCTCCGCGAGCCACTTGTCGATCTTGCCGGTCACGATCTTCTCGCGAACCTCGGCCGGGCGCTTCTTGCCCGAGGTGGCCTCTTCTTCGTCCATCTGGCCGAGGAAGATGGTCTTCTGCTTGCCCACAGCTTCGTCTGTCACGTCGCTGCGACGCACGATCTGCGGACCCATGGAGGCGATCTGCAGGCCGACGCCGTTGACGAACTCGACGAAGTCGGGGCTGCGCGCCACGAAGTCGGTCTGGCAGTTGATCTCGACCAGCACACCGATGCGGCTGCCCGCATGGATGTACGCGTGGATGACGCCTTCGGTCGCGATGGCGCCTGCGCGCTTGGCAACCTTGGCGAGACCCTTCTTTTGAATGATCTCGACGGCCTTCTCTTCGTCGCCAGCGGCCTCTTCGAGCGCGCTCTTGCAGTCGCCGATACCGGCACCGGTACGGTCGCGCAATGACTTCACGTGTTGGGCAGTAATCGCCATAAAACTGGTCCTCTCCGAAAAAGTCGTTGCTTACTGCTGCTCGGTGGTGTCGGGGCTGCTGGCGCTGATGGACGCCTCGGGAGCCTCGCTGGCGGTGCTCTCGGCAGGTGCCTCGGCAACCGGTGCGTTGCTCGCGCTGGCGTTCTGCTGGTTGGGGCGCGGACCACGTCCGCCGCCGCCGCCCTGACCGGGACGACCGCCGCCGCCGCCGCCCTGGCCACCACGACGGTTGCCACGCGAGAACTCGACCGAGACGTTGCCACCGTCGCCGCGCTCTGCGCGCTGCGAGTTGCCCTGGCCCTCTTGACGGAACTCACGACGACGCTGCACGCCCTCGAGGCACGCGTCGGCGAGGCGTGAGGTGATCAGCTTGACCGAGCGGATGGCGTCGTCGTTCGCGGGAATGACGAAGTCGATCTGGTCGGGATCGCAGTTGGTGTCGGTGATGGCGACGATCGGGATGTTGAGCTTGCGGCCCTCACGGATCGCGATGTGCTCGTGGTGCGGGTCGATGACGAAGATCGCCGCGGGCACGCCGTTCATGGCCTTGATGCCACCGAGGAACTTCTCGAGCTTCTCGCGCTCACGGTTGAGCATGAGGGCTTCCTTCTTGGGCAGGCCTTCCATGGTGCCGTCTTC
>JBEGTL010000407.1:0-7545 GCA_041179425.1 Pseudomonadota bacterium
ACGACCTCACAGGCCAGCTGACCCTCGACAACGATCGCGGTCTGTCGCGCTCGAGCCAACTTTTGCCCCGCGCACCCGGCAGGTACGAAGCCCGCCTCGAGCTGACTGAGCTAGGGGGGTTTACGCTGCGGGCGCGCCTCGAGCGGACCGCCGACCGCCGCTCCGCAGACCGACCCGACCCCGCGCCCGTCCCGGTCCGACCGCCGCCCGGGGCCGGGCAGACCCCTGCCGGCGCGCTGCGGGAGCCGCTGACGGTGTTGGCCGAAGGCAGCGTCAGTGTGCCTTTTCCAGCCGAGTATCGGCCTCCGTTCGTGCCCGAGCTCGCCCGGATCACAAGCGCTGCCCGGGCCACCGGGGGCGGTGATCTGCCGGCGCCCGAGGCCCTCCTGCAGGGCCGTGGCCGGGTGGCTTCGCTGCAGCGGGAGCGCTGGCAGCCGCTCGTCTGGGCCGTGCTGGCTCTATTTCTGATGGATCTCGTGACGCGCCGGGGGCGCCTTCCGACCTTCCGCCCACGCCAGGGGACTTGACGCCCTGAAACGAAACCTTATTCTCAGCGGCTCCCAAGCCAGGGGGCCCTCGCCATGAATATGAAGCAGAAGTCCGAGGCTCTTAAAAAGTCGGACCTGAAGCGTTTCAAAAAGATCTTGGAAGAAAAGCGTGAAGCCCTCGTCAAGGCCGCACGCGAGAGTCTGCAAGAAGACATGACTCTCGATACCAACGACCTGCCGGACGAGATGGACCTGGCTTCCAGCGAGTACCTGCAGTCGTTCACGTTCCGCCTGCGTGGGCGCGAGCGCTTCTTCCTCGACAAGATCGACCAGGCGCTCAAGCGCATCGAAGACGGCTCGTTCGGTATCTGCGAGTCGTGTGAAGAGCCCATCTCCATCAAGCGGCTCGAGGCGCGGCCCGAGACCACGCTCTGCATCCGCTGCAAAGAAGACCAAGAGAGGGTCGAGCGCGACTTCGGCTGAGTCCACAGCAAGCTGATTGCTCAGCCGACCAAACGCTGTTAGGTTCCGCAAGTCGTGTCCACCACCGCCCGCCGCCCTTCGACTCTTGCCCGCGCTGCTAGCGCTACGGCACGAGCTCGTCTCTAGGGCGGCTTTCGGTTCGAGCACACGACGCTCACACGAGAGGCCGCCCCGCAAGGCGGCCTTTCGGCGTTCTGACGTCGACGATTGATCCTGGCTGCTTTGCGCGACGACCTCCCAACGCCCGGGAGAGACGCCATGTTGTCAGTCGAGTCCAGTGTCCTGATGCAGTTCAACCTGAAGCCCACGGCGCGCATGGTGCGCGGTCGGGGCTCGTACCTGTGGGACGAGCACGGCCGTCGTTACCTCGACTTCGTGCAAGGCTGGGCCGTCAACGCCCTCGGCCACAGCCCCGCGCTGGTGCGCGACGCCGTGCTCGCCCAGCTCGACGCCGTGCTCAACCCGGGCCCGGCCTATCACAACCAGCCGTCGCACGCGCTGGCGGAGCGTCTGGCGACACTCAGCGGCTTTGACCGGGTGTTCTTGGGAGGCTCCGGAGCCGACGCCAACGAGGCGGCAGTCAAGCTCGCGCGCAAGTGGGGCCAGCGACACAAGCAGGGCGCCTTCGAGGTCATCACCACCCTCGACGGCTTTCACGGCCGCACCCTCGCGATGAGCAACGCGACGGGCAAGCCGGGCTTCGCCGATGCGTGCGCGCCCTTGATCGCAGGCTTTCCCAAGGTGCCCTTCGGCGATCTCGAGGCCGTCGCGCGGGCCATCGGGGAGCGCACGGTGGCGGTGATGGTCGAGCCGATCCAGGGCGAAGCAGGCGCGGTGACGCCACCGGCCGGCTATCTACGGGGGCTGCGCGCGCTGTGCGATCGCGCGGGCATCTTACTGATCGTCGACGAAGTGCAGACCGGCATGGCGCGCACGGGTCCGCTGTTCGCGCACCAGCACGAAGACGTGCGACCCGACCTGATGACGCTCGGCAAGAGTCTGGGCGCGGGCCTCCCCATCTCGGCGCTCCTCGCGCGCGAGGAGGTGGCTTGTTTCGAGCTCGGCGATCACGGCGGCACATTCTGCGCGCACGCCGTGCTCAGCGCCGCGGCGCTCGCCGTCGTCGAGCACATCAGCAGCAGGGCCCACAGCGCACTGCGCAAGACGAGCGCGCAGGCGCTCGAGAGCGCGCTGCGCGGCCTGGCCGAGCGACACGGTGGAAAGCTGCGCGGAGCCGGCCACCTGTGGGGCGTGGTCCTGCCGTCGCCGCGGTCAGAGCAGGTGCGCGACCATTGTTTTGCCGCGGGCCTGCTGATCAACGCGCCGCGACCCGACGTGCTGCGGCTGATGCCGGCGCTGGACGTCGGGGGCGACGAGATCGCTGCGATGCGCGAGCTCTTGGACGCCGCGCTGCGCTCCTAGAGACGCTCAGTTCGGCGTCACCAAGGGCTGCGAGCCGGTCAGCGGCTGAGCGGGCGCTGCCAGCGGCGCTGGGCCGGGCGGCGAGCCAGGCGGCACCTGTGTGGGCGCCGCACCCGGCAGCGGCACGGGCCCGACGCCGCCTGCCCCGGTCTGCGGTGCGAGCGCGAGCTCGGCCGCGATGTCGCGCGCCAGCAGCTGAATCCAGCGGTTGACGTTGCGGTGCGCATACACCTGGCCGTCGGCCTCGATGTGGGCGGAGAGGTTGTCGGAGTTGACGTAGAACAGGTTGACCCGCTGCGCGTCGTAGCGGACGTCGACGCGCAGCAGGTGCTTGCGGATCGACAAGAACGCGACCACGCGGCCCGGCTGCACGCTCTCGGCGGTCCAGCCACGGCGCGGCAGCACCTCGAGGATGGCTTGCTCGGTCTGCTCGACCGTGCGGCCGGACTGCACCGCGATGGGGCTCTGCACCGCGACTCCACCGCCCCCACCACACCCCTCGGTCAAGGGGCCGGCGACGCCCACCGACAACGCAAAAACCGCGGCCGAAGCGCGCCCTCGGGCGCGCGAGCTCAAAAGCGACCAGCTCCACGAGCGTGCCTTCATTACGAAACCTCCTGTGGGGCGCCTTGCCGGTCACCCCAGCCCGACCCCTGGCAACAGCTATAGCGCGTGCTGGTAAAGCGTGCGTCTTCCGCGCGGGAGCGGTGAAGGAAGCGCGCGCCCAAGGTGTGCACGGGACGGGTGTTGTGGGGTTGAAGCGACAGAAAAGCTGGGCTACCTCCGCTCGTTCGATGCGAGCAGCACAGCGTCAAGTGATCGCGGCCATGGGCATCGCGAGCGCCCTCGGTGACAGCTGCGACGACGCCTTCCGCGTTTTGTTGCGCGGCGAGCCCGTGCTCTCACGCCCCCCGTTTGCTCTGCCGTTCGACACGGTGACGGGGCTAGTGTCCGGTCCGCTCGATCCCCTCCCCCCGCAGCTCGCGATCTACGACTCACGGCTCGCCCGCATCGCGCTGCGTGCGTTGCCCCAGGTCACGCACGCGGTCGAGCGGGTGCGGGCGCGCTACGGGCGCGATCGTATCGGCGTGCTGGTGGGCACCAGCACGGGCGGCCTCGACGCCACCGAACCGGCGTACCGCACCTACCGGGACACCGCGCGCCGCGACCCCACCTTCTCGCTGCGCCGCACGCACGCGTTCGATGGACTGGCGGTGTTGGTGCGCGACCTGCTCGACCTGAGCGGTCCCACGTACGCGGTGTCCACGGCCTGTACGTCGAGCGCCAAGGCCCTGGCCAGCGCGCGCCGGCTCATCCAGGCCGATCTGTGCGACGCCGTGCTGGTGCTCGGCGTCGACGCCGTCTGCGAGACCACGCTGCGCGGCTTTCACGCGCTCGGCGTGCTCTCGTCCCAGGCTGCACGGCCGTTCTGCGCGGAGCGCGACGGCATCCACATCGGCGAGGCCGCGGCGCTGCTGTTGCTGGCGCGCGAAGGAGAGGGTCCCGCGTACCTGTCCGCCGTCGGCGAGAGCTCCGACGCACACTCCATGTCCGCACCTCAGCCCCAGGGCCTGGGCGCCAGCGACGCCATCGCGCGCGGCCTCGCCGAGGCCGGCCTCGATCCCAGCCAGGTCGACTACGTCAACGCGCACGGCACGGGCACCCAACAGAACGACATCGCCGAGAGTCGCGCCATCTTGCGCGTGCTGCCGCGCAGCGTGCCCGTGGGCTCCACCAAGGGTCTCACGGGCCACACGCTCGGCGCCTGCGGCACGCTCGAGGCGCTGTTCACCGCACTCGCCATCGACCGCGGTGAGCTGCCTCCTAGCGCTGGCGCAGCGCCCCTCGATACTGACATCGAGCTCAACGTGCTTTTGTCTCCTGTGCGCCGACGTGTCCAAGTCGCGCTCAGCAACGCACTGGCTTTCGGCGGCAGCAACGCCTGCGTCGTGCTCACCGCACCATGAAGCAGCCCCTCACCGTTTTGGGATTCGGCGCCGTCGCCCCGTACACTCGAGCAGATGCTCCCGGTGGCTGTTTCGATGCGTCCGCTGCCCTGCCCCTTTCGCCCACGAACGCGGCGGGCGAGCTGCCCAAGCTCGACCTGGCCCTGCTCGAACGCACGCTGCGCCGCGGCCTGTCCGAAGTGACGCGCCTGTTCATGCACGCCGCCAAGCTCGCGCTCGATGACGCCGGCCGTGAGCCCGAGCACATGCACGTCATCTTTGCATCGGCGTTCGGAGAGATCGGGACCGCCGAGGCGCTCCTCTCCGAGGCCTACGAACAAGACGGCTCCTCGCCCGCCCGCTTCCGCAACAGCGTGCACAACACGGCTGCGGGCCTGCTCTCCATCAGCACCAAAAATCACCTCTCGTGCACGGCGGTCGCTGCAGGCTGGGAGACTGTTCCGATGGCACTGCTAGAGGCAGCGGGCCAGCTCGCGAGCCAAGCCGACACGGTGCTGCTGGTGTTTGCCGAAGAGCGCGTGCCCAACGCACTCAGTGCGGAGCATCATCACGGACCCCTCGCAGCTGCCTTCGTGCTCGCGCGCGACGCTGCGCCGGGCGTCGTCGCGCGCGGCAGCTTGGGCAACGTGCGCCGCAGGCCGCGGAGCGAGCTCACTGCCGGCAGTCTGGCCGAGTCGGACGACGACAACCTCGATCAACATCCCCTCGCAGCGGTGCGGTCGCTGGTTCGCGCACTCGCGCCCACCACCAATCGCACCACCGTCGCGCTGAGCGACGGCGAAAATCCATGGTGCGTCGACGTACACACGAGAGTTCAGTCGTGAGTTTTCCTCCCATCACCGAGCTCCTGCCGCACCGCCCGCCCATGCTCTGGATCGACGAAGTCGTCCACCACCAGGGCGACGACGTTCACTGCCGACTGACGGTGCGCGAGAGCCACGTGTTCGTCCAAGCAGGTCGGGTAGAGCCGGTGATCGCCATCGAGTGGATGGCACAGACCGTGGGCGCACTGGTCGGACTGTACGATCGTGTCGAGTCCGCAACGCCGCGCCCGGGCTACCTGATCGCGGTGCCCGACGCGCAGTTCTTCGTCGACACGTTTTACGTGGGCGACGTGCTCGAGCTCAAGGCGCAGCTCGCGTGGGGCGACTCCACGCTGGCTTCGTTCGAGGCGCAGGTCGAGCGCGACGGGAAGCTGGCCGCGCGCGCGCAGCTCAGCGTGTATCGCCGCAAGCTCGGCACAGACGACGAAACAGGAGCCGTAAAATGAGCCGTGCACTCGTCACCGGTGCGAGTCGCGGCATTGGCGCCGCCATCGCCAAGGCGCTCGCACGCGCCGGGCACACCGTGATCATCAACTACCGCACGCAGCGCGAGCAGGCCGAAGCGGTGTTGGCCGAGATCGAGAGCGCGGGCGGACGTGCGGTGCTGGCCCCGTTCGACGTGCGCGATCGCGTACAAGTAGCCGACTGCATCGAGGCCTTACTCCAAGATCCCGACCCCATCGACGTGTTGGTCAACAACGCCGGGATCGCCAAGGACAACCCCTTCCCGTCCATCTCGTGGGAAGACTGGGAGCAGGTTACGCGCACGAGCCTCGACGGTTTCTACAACGTGACCAAGCCGCTCGTGATGCCCATGGTGCGCCGCAAGTATGGGCGCATCATCACGCTCTCCAGTGTCTCGGGGGTGATCGGCAACCGTGGGCAGACGAATTACGCAGCGGCCAAGGCCGGCCTAATCGGAGCGACCAAGTCTCTCTCCAAAGAGCTCGCAAAGCGCCGTATCACCGTAAACGCGGTGGCGCCGGGCCTGGTTGACACGGAGATGACCAAGGGAGCGCCCATTGAGGAAATCTTGAAGCTCATCCCCATGGCGCGTCTGGGTCGCGCGGAAGAAGTAGCCGACCTGGTGACGTTCTTGGCTAGCGAGCGAGCTGCGTACATCACCGGCCAGGTGATCGGCATCAACGGAGGACTGGCGTAATGAGTCGTACACGAGTCGTCGTCACGGGGATCGGCATCGCCAGTCCGATCGGAAACTCAGTCGCTGATGCGTCACGGGCACTGCGTGAGAACCGCCACGGCATCGTGCGCATGCCGGAGTTCGCGGAGATCGATCACATGAAGACGCAGCTCGCGGCGCCCATCCGCGACCTCGAGCTCAACTACCCGCGCAAAAAAGTGCGCACCATGGGTCGTGTGTCGTTGCTCAGCCTGTACGCGACCGAGCAGGCCGTCGCCGACGCGGGCTTGAGCGAGGCAGTGCTCAGCGAGGGGCGCACGGGCGTGGCCTACGGCAGCACGTCGGGCTCATCGAGCGCGAACGAAGAGTGGTGCCGCAAGATGTTCCTGACGCGCGGCCTCGCGGGCATTCAGTCCACCGAATACATCAAGTTCATGAGCCACACCTGTGCGGCCAACCTCGCCATCTACTACGGCATCACGGGTCGCGTCATCTCCACCTGTGCCGCTTGTGTGAGTGCGAGCCAGGGCATCGGTGCAGGCTACGAGTCCATCCGGGCGGGCGCGGCCGACGTGATGATCTGCGGCGGTGCCGAAGAGATGCACTTCAGCCACGCGGCCATCTTCGACATCATGTTTGCCGCCAGCAAGCGCAACGACGAGCCCGACCTCACGCCGCGTCCGTTCGACAAGGCGCGCGACGGTCTGGTCATCGGCGAAGGTGCAGGCACGTTCATCCTGGAGAGCTACGAGCACGCGCGTGCACGCGGCGCCACCATCTACGCCGAGCTGCTCGGCTACGGCACCAACTGCGACGGCACACACGTGACCAATCCCTCGGCGGAGGGCATGGCGGGCGCGATGAGGCTCGCGCTGCGCGATGCAAAGATCGACGCCGAGCGCATCGACTACGTCAACGCGCACGCCACGGCGACCGAGGTCGGTGACATCGCAGAGAGCCTGGCCACCGCGCGCGTGATCGGGCCCGAGACGCCCATCAGCTCCACAAAGAGCTTTACGGGCCACACGCTCGGCGCCTGTGGTGCCATCGAGGCGGCGTTCTGTATCGCGATGATGCGCGAAGGGTGGATCGCTCCCAACCGCACGCTCGACGAAGTCGACGAGCGCTGCGCCAAGCTCGACTACGTGGGCAAGCTGCCGCGCGACGACAAGCCCAACATCACCATGAGCAACAACTTCGCCTTTGGCGGCATCAACACT
>JBEGTL010000408.1:0-7501 GCA_041179425.1 Pseudomonadota bacterium
GGATCTGACACAGCGCGACGCGGCGCCGCTCGCCGCCCGAGAGGTGCTCGATGCGCGCCTCTGAAGGCGGCAACCGCAGCGCGTCCATCGCGATCTCGAGCTGGTGATCGAGGTTCCAGGCGTCGACAGCGTCGATCTGATCCTGCAGCCTGCCCTGCTCTTCGAGCACCTTGTTCATCTCGTCGTCGCCCATGGGCTCGCCGAGCTTCATGCTCACTTCTTCGAAGCGAGCGAGCAGCTTGCGCGTGTCGGCGACGGCCACGTCGACCGCTTCCATCACGGTGACTGCACTACCCAGGTTGGGCTCCTGTGCGAGGTAGCCGACCGAGGCGCCGGGCCGCGACCAGGCCTCGCCGGTGAAGTCTTTGTCGACGCCCGCCATGATGCGCAAGAGCGAGCTCTTGCCCGTGCCGTTGACGCCCAGCACGCCGATCTTGGCGCCGGGCAAGAACGACAAGTAGACGTTCGAGACGATCGTCTTGTCGGGCGGGTGGACCTTCATCAGGTCCTTCATCGTAAAAATGTAGTCGCTCATGGCTTTTTCTGTGCGCGTTCAGCTCGGCAGTCGACACGAAGATGTGACCCGGCGATCGCGAGCCGCTAGCGTAAAGGAGGCCCTCTCAACTCGCCAGCAGGTTGCCCATGCCCGTCCCCGGGACGCACACACACGGCACGATTCGCCTGATAATCGGTGACATTACGAAGGTGCAGGTGGACGCAATCGTCAACGCGGCCAACGAGTCGCTGCTGGGTGGTGGCGGCGTCGACGGCGCCATCCACCGCGCCGCGGGCCCCGAGCTGCTCGCGGAGTGTCGCACCCTGGGCGGCTGCCCCACCGGTCAGGCCCGCATCACGAACGGCTACCGCCTGCCCGCGCGACACGTCATCCACACCGTCGGGCCGGTGTACCGTGATGGCAAGCACGACGAGGCCGGCTTGCTCGTCAGGGCCCATGTCGAGAGCATCCGGCTCGCAGTGGCCAACGGAGTACGCACCCTCGCCTTTCCCGCGATCAGCTGCGGGGTGTACGGCTACCCGCTGCAAGACGCTGCCAACATCGCACTGGGTACGGTGGGGGGCCTGCTGCGCCAAGGGGCGCCGCTCGACGAGGTGCTCTTCGTGCTGTTCAACGAGCGCGTCCACGCGGCCTTTGTAGACGCTACGGTGCTGCACCCGTAGGCGCTGTGCTGCACCCGTAGGCTACGTCCACAGCGAGAGGCCGAGCCTGACCAAGCCGCGCAGATCGGTGATGTCGGTGTCGCGGCCCTGCACGTCTTCGTAGCCTCCGAAGCGACCTTCGAAGTGGAAGCCCAGGTCGACGCTCAGCGCGTTGGTGATGAAGATGAACGTACCGATGCCGAGTCCCACGCCCCCCAGCAGGGTTCGGCTCTTGGCGTTGTCGGTCTTGCTGCGACTGACCTGAAAGATGGGCGCAACCTGCAAAAACAGCTTGGCGCGGTTGCCGATGGGAACGAACGTCAGGTTGGGCATCAGCGAGAGGCCGAGCAGGCGCGTGTTGTTGTCAGATCCGTCGGGAGAAACGACGTCGAGCCCCAACCCGAAGCGTAGACCGAGGATGAGCTTGGACTGCAGCACGTAGCCCACGCCGAGCCCAAACGGAGTGGGCCGACCCGACACGAAGCTGCCCCCCTGCTGGTTGGGCCCCAGCCCAAACACGGTAGTGTCGGACTCCCCGGCAAACTCGGGATCGACTTCGACCGCGGCAATGCTGAGGACATCGGCGTCGATGGTGAGCCGAAGGTTGCCGCGCGAGAGCTGAGCCTGTGCGGGCGCGGCGAGACCGAAGGTGAGCGCAATGAACGCCATCGCGAAGAGCGCGAGGAACGCAGACCGTTTCATGGAAATCCCCCCTGAGAGGGAGAGTGTACGATCGAGGGAGGGCTCGTGTCCTGGCTCATCTCTCTCCCTCTGGGCTCGCAGCGCCTGGCTCGTACTCGCAGCTCTTGGCTCGTACTCGCAGCTCGCAGAGAGAACAGGCGAGGACGTAGACGTCTTACGAGTACGAGGACGACGACGGCTACATCCACGAGGAGGAGGACGCGCACGCGCACGCGCAGGATGACGAGTGATTGCCGTGATTGCCTTGGTCACGCAGAGACGGCCGTCGCCTGCACCCATGAGGACCGCGCAGAGCAATCAGCCCATCGTTGCCGTGCGCGTGCGCGTGCGCATCCTCCTCCTCGTCAATGTAGTCGTCGACGTAGCCGTCGACGTATCCGTATCCGTCGACGTACCCGTATCCGTAGCCGTCCTCGTCCTCGTGAGACGTCCTCGATCTTACTTGCTCTTCGGAGCGAACAAGGCCCGAGCCGTCTCCCCATACGCCGTCGACAAGGCGGCACAAGACCTGATGGTCTCCAACGTCATCAGCAGCTCGCGAGGCCCCCCCGGGATATGCGGACTCTTCGGCCCGAAGAAGGCCTCTACTTCTTTGGCTTTTTCTTCGCTGCAAAAGCTGGCCGCCGAGGCGATCACGTCGTTGCCGCCGTGCGCTCCGAGCTGCGCCGAAAGCGCGTCGTAGTTGGTGCGCAGCCACTCGAACGCCGCATCGCGAGTCTCGGCTTGGCTGAGCTGGCCAAACAGAGGGACCAACCTCTCGTTGGTGCGCAGCCGTGGGTCGAGCGCGAGCCCGAGCGCGCGCTGCCCAAGCGCAGGATCGCGCGCGTACGACAGCGCAGTCAGGTAGCGACTGCGCAGCACTCCGTCGGTCGCCTCGAACAGCTGCACCACGCCTTGCTCGAATGCAGGGACACCTCCACTGCGCAGCGCCGCAGTGAGCGCGAACTCGAGCAGCTCGCTCGGGAGGGTGGCGGTGCTCGCCGGCTTGCCCGCCACACGAGGCGCGAGCAGCGGCGCGCCCAGCTTCACGAGCTCGCGCGTGATCGCCGGATCTTCGGCCAGGCTGAACAGGGCGCGCACCACGCTGGCGCGCGCGAGCTTTTCTTCTCCGCTGACCTGTGCCCCGCTGCGCGGCAACAGCCCCAGGCGCGCGTAGGTGGGGCGCAGGGTCTTGGCGACCTCGGCGTGAAATGCGGGCAAGCTCGCGGGGTCGAGCAGCTCACGCACCAGCCAGTACGTCTTGAGCGCGCTCTCCATCACGTGTTGTTTGGGGGAAGCAGCCAGCTGTCTCTGCGCCGACAGCGCGCGCTTCACGTCGATGCGACCTGCGCGCAGTGCCGCCGAGACGTTGTTGGCCAGGGACATCTGCTCGGGTACCGAGAGATCGGTGCGCCGTGCGACCAGGCCGTCGAGCGCGTCGGCGGCGAGCGACCAGCGGTAGTATCCCTGTGCACCCGCGTTGGGCATCACCCAGCTGGGGCAACTCTTGGCCTCGAGCTGAAGCCGTGTGGTCGGCTCACTCAAGAGCGCGCACTGCTCGCGAATCCCCTCGGGGTGGCCAAAGCGCGCGCAGAAGGGGATCTGCCAGCGCGCCTCGCTCTGTACGCTGGTGCCGAGCGGCAAGTAGCGCGCCTGGGTCAGCTCGAGCGCAGGCGGGTTGCTGGTGCAATCGAGTTTCACCTGTAGCTCGGGTACACCTGGCTGATCGAGGAAGGTAAAGAACGCAGGCTCGAGCACCGCCTCGCCCGATACCTCGGCCAGCGTGCGCACCAGGTCGCGTGCGGTCGCGTTGCCAAACCGAAAGCGCTCCATGTAGCGGCGCAGTCCAGCCTGAAACTCGTCGGGGCCCAGGTAGCGCTCGAACATCGAGAGCACGGCGCCACCCTTGCTGTACGTGATGGCGTCGAATGCGTTCTCGATGTCGTGGTCACTCTCGATGGGCTGGCGGATCTTGCGGGCGGAGGTGCGACTGTCGACATCCATCGCGCCGTGCGTGGACGAGAGCGCTCCGAGGTCGGCTTCGTACTCGGGATGCACGCCGTTGATGGCACGCGTGCCCATCCAGGTGGCGAACGCCTCGTTGAGCCAGATGTCGTCCCACCAGGGCATGGTGACGAGGTTGCCAAACCACTGGTGGGCGAGCTCGTGCGCATCGACGTAGCCGAACGTGCGTTTTTGTTGCTCGGGCGCGTCGGGGCGCACCAAGAGCAGCGTGTCTCGAAAGGTGATGGCGCCGGCGTTCTCCATCGCGCCCGCGCCAAAGTCGGGCACCGCGATCAGGTCGAGCTTGTCGTACGGGTATGAGACACCAAAGTAGTTCTCGAGCCACACCAAGAGCGCCGGCGTCTCGCCGAGACCAAACGCGAGCTCCGCGCCGCGGCCTGCGATGGCGGCCCCGCGCAGCGTCAGCTCATGGTCGCGTACGGCGTGCTTTTCGAGCGTGGGCGCCGGCACCAGCTCGAGCGGTCCCACGGCAAACGCGATCAGGTAGCTCGGGAGCTTCTCGGTGCGTGCGAAGTGCACCTCGCGCAGGCCACGGTCGATCTCGGTGGTCGAGACTTCGCGCGTGTTGGAGATGGCCACCTTGTCTTTGGGCACGCGCAGCACCAGCTCGAACGGCGTCTTGAAGCGCGGCTCGTCGAAGCATGGGAACGCCTCGCGCGCGCTGATCGGCTCGAACTGCGTGAACACGTAGTTGGCACCCGCCGCGGCCGCCTTGTACACCCCAGTGAGGTGCGCGCCGTAGTCCGCTTCGAAGGGCAGCGTGATGAGCACGCGACCGGGCCCCACGGGCTGCGAGAGGCGCACTGCAGACAGCCCGCTGTCGCCCACGTGCTCGAGCTTGCCGGCCAGCGGCGCGGCACCCTCGCGGTCCACCGACACGGTGCCCACACGCGCCCCGCGGCTGTGCAGCCAGATGCTCTCCCGCGGGCGGTCGAGCATCACCTCGATGGTCACGATGCCGCCGTACACGGGCTTGTCGGGGTCGACCTCGAGCTCGACCCGATACGAGACCGGCACGGTGTCGACGGGCAGCCGACCGGTCGCCGGCAGCTCGCTATCGACGTTGGGGGCGGGCGCGACCGCTTGGATGGGTGGCGTCAGCTCGGGCCTGGGTGTGCACGCGGAGAGGGACGCGGCGAGCGCGAAGACAGCCAGCTTCTCGAAAGGACGCATGGCGGTCTATCTACCACAAGCGCAGCAGCCGACCCGAAGCTCTGCGTACGCGTGGAGGCGTCAGTGATGACCCGTCAGCGTGAGCAAGACGTAGTAGCTGATGCTCGAGACGAGCGCCGCGGCGGGGATGGTGAACACCCACGCCCAGACGATGCGGCCTGCGACACCCCAGCGCACCGCACTGAGGCTGCGCTCGGACCAACCGACGCCGACGATGGAGCCGGTGATGGTGTGCGTCGTGGACACGGGCACGCCGAGGAACACCGCGAGCGCGAGCGTCATCGCACCGCTGGTCTCGGCACAGAAGCCGCCCACGGGCTTGAGCTTGGTGATCTTCATGCCCATGGTCTTGACGATACGCCAGCCGCCTGAAAGCGTGCCGAGGCCCATGGCCGCGTGACACAGCAGCACCACCCACAGCTGCGGCTCGGGGTGCTCGCTGCGCTCTTGCATACCCGCGGTGACCAGCAGCAGCGTGATGATGCCCATGGTCTTCTGGGCATCGTTGCCGCCGTGACCGAGCGAGTAGAGTGCGGCCGATAGCAGCTGGCCGCGGCGGAACAGCCGGTCGACACGGCCCGGGCGGAAGTTGCCGAAGATCCAGCGCACCAACGCGAACAAGATGTAGCCGAAGAACATGCCCAACATCGGCGCCAGCACGATGAACAGGATGGTCTTGCCGAACACCGCACCGTCGAGGATGGACAGGTGCGGCGTGTTGGACAGCGCCGCCCCCGCAAAGCCGCCCATCAGCGCGTGCGACGACGACGACGGGAGGCCCCACCACCAGGTCAGCAGGTTCCAGACGATGGCGCCCACCAGGGTCGCCAAGATCACGTTGTACGTGACCGACTCGAGCGCGACGCCCTTGGCGATGGCCGACGACACGTGCGTCGGGAAGATGATGAAGGCCACGAAGTTGAAGAACGCAGCCCACACCACGGCGATGCGCGGCGACAACACGCGTGTCGACACCACGGTCGCGATGGAGTTGGCTGCGTCGTGGAAACCGTTGATGTAGTCGAAGATCAACGCGAGTCCGATGATGACCCAGACGATGGTAGTCATCAGCCGTGCTCCAGCACGATTCCTTCGATGATGTTGGCGACGTCTTCGGCGCGATCGGTCGCGGTCTCGATGGACTCGAGGATGTCACGCCACTTCATCAACTCGAGCGGGTCGGTGCGCTCGTTGAACAGCCGCGCGAGGCCACGCCGAAAGATCTGGTCGGCGTCGTGCTCGTGCCGGTTGACGTGCATGCAGAGCGCGAGCAGAGGCTTGGCGTCCTTCATGTTTTGCAGCATGCCCATGGCACGCTCGATCTCGGAGCACGACAGCAGCAAGATCCTGGCGATGTCGATGGCCTCGGGCCGCGCGAGCTCGATCTCGTAGAGAGCGATGCGGTCGGCCGCGGCATCGACGAAGTCCAGCACGTCGTCGAGGCGCGAGATGAGGCCGTGGATGGACTCTCGATCGAGCGGCGTGATCCACGTCTGGTGCAGCGCGAGCACGGTGTCGTGCGTGATCTTGTCGCCCTCGTGCTCGAGGTCCGAGATCTCCTGCACGAGACGCTGCCTGCGCGCGGGGTGCTCGAGCATTTCGACCAGCAGCCCCGCAGCTCGAACGGTGAGCTGGGAGTGACCCGTGAATGCGTTCCAGAACTCTTTGTCTCGGGTGAGCGCCATCGATGTCTCCTGGCTTCGCCGCGCGGAGGTAAGCCGACCGTCACCTGTTCGTCAAGGAGACGACTCCATACGTTCACACTTTGCAACGAAGGGTGCACCGTGTGGCACTCTGGCTTGACCTGAATCGGCGTGTGGCTAATAGAGCCGGCCTGCTGTTCAAAGCTACATGACGAGCAAGCCTTCGCACAAAGCACGCATCGTGATCGTGCTCTCGCTTCTCGCGCTGGCCCCCTTCATCGCCCAAGCCTCGGGACTCACCACCAACCTGTCGGTGGCCCACCTGCGCGAGCTGGTGGGTCAGGCCGGTGCATGGGGCGCGCTGCTGTTCTTCGTCGTGTTCGTGGGGGCCGTGGTGGCACAGGTGCCGGGCGTTCCGTTCGTGGCGCTGGCCCCCACGTTGTTTCGGCTGCCCGAGGCGTGGGCGCTGTGCTTCGTCGCGAGCAACGTCGCGATGCTGATCAACTTTGCGTTGGTGCGCAGGTTGGGCGGCCAGCCTCTCGGGCAGCTGCAGAGCCCCCGCCTCAAACGACTGTTGGCGCAGCTCGACACCAACCCCGTGCGCACGGTGGCCCTGCTGCGCACGCTGACCGTGATGTTCCCCCCCGTCACGAGCGCACTGGCCCTGACCAGCGTAAGCAGTCGGGACCACGCCATCGGCTCGGCTCTCGGCATGTTGGTGCCGGTCACGGCCATCCTGCTGATCACGGCGGCAGTCGTGCACGCAGTCCCCTGAGCGAGCCCCAATTTCAGGGTCGTACGCGCGTCGTGTCAGCGCGTGA
>JBEGTL010000409.1:0-7493 GCA_041179425.1 Pseudomonadota bacterium
GTCTGCTGCCCGAGTCCCAGCGCCACCAGCTCGACCAGCGCCTGGCTGACCAGGCTGGACTTTCCGGAGCCCGACACCCCGGTCACGCTGGTGAACACGCCGAGTGGGAACGCGACGTCGAGGCCAGCGAGGTTGTTGCGCGTGACGCCACTGAGCTTCAACCAGCAGGACGGAGCGCGTGGCGCACGTCGCGGCGGCTCGTCGTGCGCGAACAGATGTTCGCGTGTGTGCGACGCTGCGATGTTGGCGAGGCCCTGCGGCGGTCCGCTGTACAACACTTGCCCGCCTTGCTCGCCCGCCTCCGGGCCCACGTCGACGATCCAGTCTGCATGACGGATCACGTCGAGGTCGTGCTCGACCACGAACAGCGAGTTGCCCGAGGCTTTGAGGCGATCGAGTGCGCCGAGCAGGGCCTCGGTATCGGCTGGATGCAGCCCCGCAGACGGTTCGTCCAGCACGTAGACCACGCCGAACAAGTTGGAACGCACCTGGGTGGCGAGCCGCAGGCGCTGCAACTCACCGGGCGAGAGCGTGGGCGTGCTGCGCTCGAGAGTAAGGTAGCCGAGACCCAGCTCGAGCAGCACCTCGATACGCGCCACCATATCTTCGGCGATGCGCTGCGCCACGATGACTTTTTCTGGGTGCGCGCTCGACTCTTGGTGCTTGGTGCTGCCATCGCCAAACGGACGAAACAGCGCGAGCAGACGCTTGAGGGGCAGCCGCGAGAGCTCGGTGATGTCGAGCCCCGCGAACTTGACGGACAGTGACTCCTGACGCAGTCGTTTTCCCAAGCAGAGCGAGCAGTCGCTGCCGAGCATGTACTGTGCGACACGCTTCTTCATCATCGCGCTCTGCGTGTTGGAGAAGGTGTACATCACGTGTCTTCGTGCGCTCGAGAACGTGCCCATGTAGCTGGGCTCTTCTTTGCGTTTGAGCGCTCGCTTGGTCTCGGCCGGGGTAAAACCCGCGTACACCGGTACGGTGGGTTGCTCGTCGGTGAACAAGATCCAGTGGCGGTCTTTTTTTTTGGCAAGTCGCGCCATGGCTTGTCGACGTCGTAGCCGTGCGTGACCAAGATATCGCGCAAGTTCTGCCCGCCCCACGCGAGAGGCCAGGCGGCGATCGCGCGCTCACGAATACTCAGACTGTCGTCTGGGACCATCGAGCTCTCGGTGACCTCGTACACGCGACCCAGGCCGTGACACTGCGGGCATGCACCCTCAGGCGTGTTAGACGAAAACGACTCCGCGTACAACAAAGGCTGCTTGGCCGGGTAGTCGCCGGCGCGCGAGTAGAGCATACGGAGCAAGTTGGAGAGTGTGGTGACGCTGCCGACGGACGAACGCGTGGTGGGCGTGCCGCGCTGTTGTTGGAGCGCCACGGCGGGCGGAAGGCCGTCGATCGAGTCCACGTCGGGCACCGGCATCTGATCGAACAGACGGCGAGCGTACGGGGACACAGACTCGAGGTAGCGCCGCTGCGCCTCGGCGTAGAGCGTGCCAAACGCGAGGGACGACTTGCCCGAACCAGACACACCCGTGAACACCACCAGAGCATCGCGCGGGAGCTCGACATCGACGTCTTTGAGGTTGTTCTCGCGTGCTCCCCGCACGCGTACGAGCTTGCTGATGTCCAGGGGGTGTCGACCGTTCCGCGCCGTCATGGAGAGAGCCTCGTTGCGCACCTACCTGCTACACGCCCGGGCCATGCAGACTAGCGCGCACGCGACAGGTAGCCGCCCGCACGGCGAATGCAATGCGCCCGGGTCTCGCTCGATGGCTGTGGCGCGGTCGAAGCGCCCTGGGGCGCGCGAGCGAAGAACCGAGGCGCCAGTGCGCTTGCTGAGGTACGGCGCGCTGGCGAAAAGCCTGATAGTCAGGCCGGTACGGGCGGCGCGTCGGGTACTCCGCTCGGCTTCCGTGTGCACGCTTCGAGTCGTGCGCGCGCCGTCGACAGCAGCACGTGCGCGATGAAGCTCGGCTCCAAGAACTTGGTGAGGGGAGCGGTGAGGTTGAACACGGGGCTCGCGCGCCTACGCAGCGCGGCGTCCCCGTGGAGGCGCTGCAAGGCCAGCGTCATATACTCAGACAAGACGGGAATGCGACGGGGCCGCTTGCCCGCGGTGCTGGGCCAACGAAAGTCGGCACCGGTGGACAAGGTCCACACGCCCTTCAAGAATTTGCCCTGCTCGCGAAAGAAGTGTGCCCCGAAGTCGGCGTCGTGTGGAGAGTGCGCGGCCAGCACCTCGCGCAGCGTGGCCGCGCAAACGGCGGCGCTCGACATGCCCTGCCCGTAGATGGGGTTGAAGGCGCACACAGAGTCGCCGACGGCGATGAACCCGGGCACCTGCTCTGACCAGGTGTCGTAGCGCCGGAACACGTTGGAGAGTGAGCGACTGCCGGCGACGTCGGACAGCGGCGTGGCCAGCGCGACGGCGTCTGCCAACACGGGGGTGCTCACCGTCTTCAAGAAGGCGTCGAAGCCCGCGACATCGACGGGTGGGCGATCGTCTCCGATCCCCGCCGCGGTCACGTACCATTGGTTGTTCTCGAGCGGAAAGATGATCGCACCGCGCGGCAAGTGCGGCGGCTCCCACTCGATCCACATGGCCTTCCACCACCAGCTTGCGGGTGGATTTTGGGGGGCTTGATACAGACGCGACGCGTACCCCGCGTGCGCGTCGACGCGCTCACAGTCCGGCGGCACGATCCCGAGCTCACTGAGTCAGCGGTCTGCGTGCGACGAACGCCCGCTCGCGTCGATCACCAAGTCGGCGTGCAGATCGTGCTGCTCTTTGTCCGCGGTGCGCACACGGACTCCTCGGATCGCGCGCATGCCGTGGTCGTTGCGAAGTAAGCCCCGCACCTGCGTGCGCTCTTGGATGCGCACGCTCGGGTGTCGCGCGCGCAGCAGCCGGCGCACCGTGAACTCGAGCAGCACACGACTGCAGCAGAACGCCTTCTCGTCGCTCGGCCCCACGCTTTGCCAGCCCGGCTCGCGGCGCGTGGCGATGTGCAGACCCGGATCGAAGTGCGGCGCGCCCGCTGCGCGTAGCGCCTCTGAAAAGCCCGGGAAAAAGCCGTCGAGCTCGCGCTGCCCGCGCGCGAGCAGGACGTGTGCGTGACGGCTCTGCGGGACCCCGGCGCGATGCTCGATGGTCTCGGGAATGGAGTCGCGTTCCAAGATCAGCACGTCGTCGAAGTAGTCGACCAGGACGCGTGCCACACACATGCCCGCCAGACTGCTCCCGATCACGATGGCTTTGCCCATGCCTCGTTTTGCCGCGTGCTGTGCGTAGAAGCACGGGCAAATGTGCGCCAATCACCCGCACGCCCGAGGGCAGCGGCGGCGCGATCTACGCGCAGGGCGGCCGACTCAAGATCGTCAACAGTCGGTTCGTCAGCAACGTGTGCGCGGACGATGGACCCGACGTGGGCGGCGGTGCGGTGCGCGCCATGCAGCAGTACAACGGCCTGCCTGTCTACGTCGTGGGGAGCACCTTCGGCGGGCAAGACGGCAGCGGCAACGTCTGCTCCAACGGAGGCGGCCTGAGCAGCATCGGCGTCTCGTACAGCGTGCTCAACAGCACCTTCAGCTACAACAAGGCGATCGGCAATGGGGCCAACCCTGCGGCGGCCGGCACACCCGGCGGCGGCAGCGGCGGCGCCATCTACAACGACGGCAACCGCTACACGCTCAGCATCTGCGGCAGTACTTTCGAGCACAACCGGGCCAACGAGGGCGGCGGCTCGGTGTTCTACGTGAGCAACGACCGGTCCGGCTCGATGAGCATCGTGGACTCCACGCTGACCGACAACATCAGCGGCAAGTTCGCGAACTACATCGGGATGTTCGTGCTCGCGAGCAGCGGGAGCCCGAGCATCGTCGGCAGTACTCTCAAGTAAGGTTACTCGGAGTCTGGGCCCGTTCTCAGCTGCGCGCACTCGCGGGGGTCGAAGCGCATCTCGCACAGCGCGACCGTCGCGGGGTCGACATCGAGCGGTCGCATGGGTGCGCAGCCCGCGAGGTCGTGGTGGGTCAGGCAGCCCGCGTACGCGGTCTGTTTCAGGTTCATGCGACGCGTGGCGTCGACGTGGTTCCAGACCAAAGGAATCGCCATCGCGGTGACCACCAGCGCCACGACCACAACCCATTCTCGGAGTACGTCCACGACCGCCTCTGACGCTTCGCGAAGAACACGAAGATCACCGAATCCTCGAGTAGCCAAGAGCGATTGTCCAGGACCAGTTTGTCGTGCAACGAAGCTTGTCGAACGAGCGAGACGAACGAGTCGGTTTTCGGCGCACGTGGGCTTCAGAAGGTTTACGTCCCAACCTGAGCGCAAAAAGGCATTCCGGTGCGTAGGATGCTTTGCTGAAGAATTTGAAACGCACCACACTCAGATCTGATTGCTCGAATCGTGTGGCTGAGTACCGTACGAAGCACCTGCCCCGGAGCTTTGACAAGTGCACTCTGCAATCACTCCCCGCTGCACGCTCGGCGTGGCAACGCGCCTTCGCGCAGGCATTCGTCGCTCGTGTGCCCCCTGTAGCGTAGGGATAGTGTTGTTCCTGGCCAGCGCCTGCTCGGACGAGCCTGCCCACGGCGGGGTGCTGCTCGATGCGGCCATCCACGCGGCGAGCGAGGGCGGGGCGCTCCTGGGCCAAGAGGCCGGTGCGGCGTACCACCACGATGCAGGCCTGGTGCAGACTGCCCACGACGCGTCCGACGCGGCAGCCGAGCACGCGCACGACGCCGGCCCCGTGCACCACGCGTGCGCCACACCTTACTTCGTCGATCCGCGCGACAAGAGCGCTTCGGGTGCTCCGGTGCGCCTGGTGACGCAAGCGGGCGACCCCGCCAATCCTGCGGACGATCAATATGACCTTCAGGTTCCAGCCGACCTCAAGGCGTGGATGGACGAGCAGAACTGGGGGCGCGAGCACGCCAACTGGCACAACGTACGGCGCTGGGACACGGACAAGACCCCACCCATCCTGGCGGCGCGCGGCCTGACGCGCTCGCCCATTCTCGAGGGTCAAGACGGCGACGGTTTTGCATTCATGGCCATGCACCGGCACATGATCCAGGGCCTCAGGCAGGCGTTCCCCAGTCACTTCACGGCAATTCGCGCGTTCTCGCACGTGCCCCTGGAGCAGACCGACGCGCAAAATCCGTTCCCCTACAAGGGCATCGAGTGGAGCGACGCGCAGCTCGCGACCCTCGACATCCTCGAACACATCGAACAGCACGCCGACGAGTTTTTGAGCGACGACGACCTCGGCCACTGGATCCAATTCCTGCGCGTGATCCCTCCGTCAGGAGGCGGCGGCGATGCAGGTGCCAGCGCAGAAGAGGAAGCCAACGCCACGGCACTAGGCGGCATTCACCTGGCGCTGCATGCGCAGTTCGCCATCCCCGACTCGCCGTTCAGTCTGCTCGACAACGAAGCCAACTTGTACCTGGTCTCGTTCTGGCAGCTCCACGGTTGGATCGACAACGTGTGGTCACGGTACAGACTCGCCAAGGGTCTGCGCGACGACGACCCGGTGTACCAAGCCGAGCTGCTTGCGCAGTGCGAAGAGATGCATGGTCTCGACGACAAACGAGTCGACACGCGCAGCGACGATGCGGGCACGGCCGTGGTCGAAGTGGGGGAGTTTGCCACCCGCGTCGCGCCCATTCTGCAGACCTACTGTCGAGGCTGCCACGGGGTAGAGACTGGGCAGGCCGGCCTCGTGCTCACAGGCCTGCCTGCGTCGCAGGTGCGCACCAACCTGGTGGGCGTGCGGGCCAACGAAGCTGACTTGGCGCTGGTCGAGCCCGGTGCGCCGCAGCAGAGCTGGCTGGTCCGCAAGCTGACCGGCGACTTTCACGACATCGCGTGCGGCGACTGCAAGACGATGATGCCGCTCGCGGGGGCGAGACCCAGCGCACAAGAGCTCGCTACCGTGCAGGCTTGGATTGCCGGCGGTGCGACCGACCGATAGTCAGGGAGAGCTCTCGTCCCGCGCTTCGACGGCCGTCTGACTAGGCCAAGGTGGTAGCGGAGGGAGCCCCAGCGCTTCGCGCACAGGCGCAAACGATCGTCGGTGGGCAGGCGTGGCCCCGAGCTTGCGCAGTGCTGCGACGTGCTCGCGCACCGGGTAGCCCTTGTGTTTGGCAAAGCCGTAGCCGGGGTACTCCAGCTCGAGGTGCTTCATGCGCGCGTCGCGTGCGGTCTTGGCGAGGATGGAGGCGGCGGCGATGGTCAGACTCTTGGAGTCACCTTTGATGATGCGCTGCTGGGGCACAGCCAGGTCTTTGAGCAGTCGCGCATCGAGTAGGACATGCTGCGGCGGGACGCTCAGACCCTCCACCGCACGGCGCATGGCTAGCAGGCCCGCCCAGTAGATGTTGATGGAGTCGATCTCTTCGACCTCGGCAAAGCCCACGCACCACGCGACTGCGGTCTGTTTGATCTCCAGCGCGAGCCTCTCTCGTGTGGCGGCATCGAGCTTCTTGGAGTCGTCGACGCCCGGGATCCGCGACCCTGGCGCGAACACCACCGCGGCAGCCGAGACGGGACCGGCGAGCGGACTCATGCCGGCCTCGTCGACGCCTGCGACGTGCAGCACGCCCGTGCTCCACAGCGCGGTCTCGAACTGCAGCAGCTTGCGAAGGCGCTGCCCTTCGGAGCGGTTTTCGAAGCGCCGACGCGCGACTGCGTCGAGGATGGCAGCGGCGCCGGCGCGAGGATCACTGCGCAGTGCTTCTTCGGTCGCGGCGTCGAGGCGGCGGCCCTCGACGACGAAGCGTTGGCGAAGCTCGGATAAAACAATGCGGGTCACGGGGCCCACTTTTGCACGCCGTGGCCGCTCTGCAAAAGGGCAGAGCCCCGGTCTCTGCACGACCCCTGCGCGGGCTCACGACGATCGATCAGAGACGCGCTCGATGCGCCGGACAGCCTACACGAATCTCCGTCTTACCTCGCGAGAGGGCCGCACACGTCGAGGGGCAAGCCACGACCCGTGTCGGCTCTGCGGCGTCGTCGAAGTACCAGGCGTCGCGGGTGGTCGTGCACTCGGAGACGCCGTCGGCGCGTGTGAGCGCGACCCCATTGTTCATGAGGTTTACCAGCTGAGGCTGCGCGCGGCCTTCGTCCGGGAGCGGGTAGTCGCATGGCAGTGACGCGAGCTCGCCTGCACGCACGGCCTGCAGAGCCTCGGAGAGCACGCCGGTGCTGCCCAGATCGGCGAGGATGGTCTTGTCCGTACCACCCGCTCGCGCGACGCTGCTGAAGTCGAGACCGGTGGAGGTCACGAACACGTACGTCGAGATCGCTGGTGCCGAGCTCGCTCCGCGTGCGGCCACGCGCGCGACTGCATCGAGACTGTTGTCGGGGCAATCTTCCTCGTCGGGGTAGCCGTCGGTCAGCAGCAAGACGACGGTGCGCGCGGCACGCGGCAACGAAGCGCGCGCGGCTGCGTAGGTGAGCACGCCTTCGAGCGCCG
>JBEGTL010000410.1:0-7483 GCA_041179425.1 Pseudomonadota bacterium
GCTTGAACGCTCCCATCGAGCCGGCCGTCAAGCTCGGCGCGACGCGTGTTGTGGTCGTCTCCAGCCACGCGACCGAGTATCCGGAGCCTTCCGCGGTCACCAACATCAGGCGTCCCGCGCTCCTCGACGTTGCCGCGCAGTCCGTGCACGCGGTGCTAGCCGATGGAATGATCGAGGACCTGCGAAATCTGCGGCGCATCAATCGACTCGTCGACCAAGCGGGCGCGACGCCACTGAAGAGTGAGCTTGGGCAAACCTACAAACGCATCGAGCTCATCGCAGTCTCGCCGCCCAATGGCTCCATCTCGCCGATCGCCGCGGAGGTAGCAGGCAGCGTGGACGACCCAGTCAACAGTGGGATCCTGCGCTTCGCGTCGCGGCTCGGCAGCGACAGCGGTCGCAACGAGCTCCTCAGCTATCTGCTCTTCGAACCCGAGTACGCGAGGCAGCAGATCGCGCTCGGCCGCGCGCACGCTCGGGGCTGAGAGTCTCTAGCTACTTTTTGTGCAGCTGATGCAGCACGATCGAGTTGCCTTCACTGTCTTCGATGATCGACATGCGGCAGACCGGTGAGGGGATGATCCCCGACTTGAACGTGATGCCCTTGGCTTTGAGCTGAGGGATCAGAGTGTCCAGGTCGTCCACCTCGAACGCGATGCTCGCCCCACCGCTGCCACGCGTGCGCTGCGCAGGATCGGGGTGCTTGAACAGCGCCAAACATCCGCCCCCTGGCAGGTCGTACTCGGTCCACACACCGTCTGGCGAGCTGCTGCCGCGGCGCAAAGCGAGCTTCTCCTCGTAGAACGCGCGCGCTCGCGTGCTGTCTTCCGCAGCGAACATCGTAAAAGCGACCTTTTTTAACATGTCGACTCTCCTGTAGGCCGAGCAGGCGCCGATCTTTTGTCTCGGCTGCGCTTGACGTCGGCGTTTCTAACCATAACCTTATGGCTATATAATCAACGGGCTACCAAAATGCAACTTGCCGAAAAGCGACTCGACCAAACCTTCATGGCGCTTGCCGATCCGACGCGCCGGGCGATCCTGGCTCGGCTCGCGCTCGGCGAGGCGACGGTGACCGAGCTGGCTGAGCCCTTCAACATCAGCCAGCCCGCCATCTCCAAACACCTGAAGGTCCTCGAACGCGCGCAGCTGATCTCGGTCGCTCAAGACGCGCAGCGCCGCCCGCGCAAGCTCGTGGCCCGGCCGCTCGCCGAGGCCAACGCCTGGCTCGAGCGCTATCGCGACGCGTGGGAAGCCAGCTTCGTGCGCTTGGATGGCTTGCTGGAGGAGCTGCAGCGCCCCGCCGCGCGCAGCAAGCCGAAGAAGAAGTGAAACGAGCGCGCCGCCGTGCACCGCGGAAATACCAGTCCCACACAACACAGGAGAGAGGTCATGCCAGGATTCGAAAAAGCTCAGGTCTCGACGCCGAGTGACCGCGAGGTAACCGTCGTACGCTCATTCAAGGCCCCACGCGATCTCGTGTACAAGGCGTACACGACGCCCGAGCTCGTGAGGCGCTGGATGCTCGGCCCTCCCGGCTGGGAGATGCCCGTCTGCGAGATGGACGTGCGCGTCGGAGGTACCTATCGCTGGCGCTGGCGTAGCCTCGAAGGCAACCGAGAGTTCGGCTTTCACGGCGAGTTCAAAGAAGTCGTTGCGCCCTCCAGGCTGGTGAACACCGAGTTCTTCGACGCGGGCAACGTCGGTGGAGACACGGGCCAAGGCGCACTCGTCACCGTTGCACTGACCGAGGACAACGGCATCACGACACTGACGTCGACCATGGACTTCGGCAGCAAACAAGCCCGCGATGCCGCAGTCGCCACCGGCATGACAGACGGCATGGAGCAGAGCTACCAGCGCCTCGACGGCGTGCTCGCACAGCCGTGAGTGCACCCCGGCAACCTCCTCGTTCGCGCAACGCAGGTCCGAGACGGGGACCCCGCAGCGCGCCGTAGCCAACGGTGTTCGCTGTTGGTCAATACTCAATTGCAAGTGCAGTCGCGCTCTTGTATTCCCGACACGGAGTCGGCTGTATTTCCGCACATCTTGTCGTAGCCGGCGCCACCGTTGATGAAGCTCGCGCGTCCACCCATGCAAAAGATGTCTTCGCCATCTTCGCCCAACGCGTAGTCGCCATCATCAATGTAGAAGACATCGTTGCCTGCCTCTCCCCACACGTTGCACGCTTCGCATCGACGACGAGCGTGTGTCCAAGATGCACGCAATGGTGCGCTGGACGGGTGACTCCTGGCTGCTCAAGGACCTCGGGAGCACCAACGGCACGACGCTCGATGGCCGCCCCCTCGCCGCCAACGAGCACGCACTGCTCAAGCCCGACGCACGCGTCACGTTTGGGCACGTCGAACAGGCCTGGCGCCTGCTCGACGATGGCCCTCCCCTGGTCATGGCGCTGCCTGAGGATGGGGGTGCCGAAGTGCTTGCCATCGACGGTCTGTTGGCGTTGCCTTCGGCCGAGCAACCGGCGCTGACCGTCCACCGCGACGAGCGGGGCATCTGGGTCGCCGACGTCGATGGTGAGCTGAGCGTCGTGACCGATCAAGAACGGCTGAGCGTGAGTCAGCGTCGCTACACGCTGTGCCTGCCGCAAGAGCTCGTGGGCACGGCCGCGCTGCGTCCTTTTGGAGGGCGACACGTCGCAGAGCTCGCCATCACGTTCCGCACCTCCACAGACCTCGAGCACATCGAGCTCGACGTACAGATCGACAGAAACCGAAAGCGGTTCGCCGCGCGCACCCACAACGAGATGCTGCTCGTGCTCGCGCGCGCATACCAACGAGACGCGGCAGCCGAGCTCGCACCCGAAGACCGCGGCTGGATGTACCTGGACGAGCTCTGCCAGAGCGCCGCAGTCGACCGCGAGCGCCTCAACATCGATGTGTATCGCCTGCGTCGTCAGTTCGCCGAGCTTGGTCTGCTCGATCCGGCGAACATCATCGAGCGACGCGCCAAGACCAAGCAGCTGCGCATCGGCACCGTCCACATCGACGAGCAGCGAGTCTGAGAATCACGAGTGACCTCTCAAAACGAGCGGTGCAACATCACGCCGCGGGGCCCGACCGTCAGGTCCACGCGCGCATCGTTTTGTTTGCGTTTTGGCGCGACGAACCAGGTGACCACGCCGCCGACCGCGAAGGCGGCTCCAAGATAGAACGAGACTGCCGAGGCCGTCCTCAGCGAGGAATACGTCTCTTCTGCGGACTCGCTTTCGCACATCTTGTCTTTGCACGGCCCCGAGAGCTTACTCTTCGCGGTGAGCGCGGTGACGACGCTGGTGAGCAGACCCGCTCCGCCCAGCGAGAGCGCCGCCACGGCGAGCGGCCGGGCCACGTTGCGCGTCGCGAGCTCGGCGGGCGGTTCTGCACGCACAGGCTCGTTGGGTGTCACCAGGAGCGGCGGCGTCGCGACCGGCCCGATCGGCTCGATCGGCAGAGGACGTTGGATTGCGGACGCCTGCACTGTCTCCAGCTTGCGAAATCGGAACGACCTCTCCGCTTGCTCCTTCTCCACCAGCAGCACATCGAGTGTGTGGTGCTCGCTCCCGCGCACCGCTTCGAGCTGATGCGGACCAGGATTGGTGGGTCTGCCAACTCCGATCATCGCGCTCGACATGGCGACGCCATCGATCGTGATGGAGACGTCGGCAGGCGCCGCATCCTCGAGCTGAATCGTCAGGCTCGGGATCCGTGGCAACAGCGCGCTCAGCTCTTGCGTCGCAGTCCGCTGTGCCTCTTTTTGCGCTGCGCTGTCGCCGACCGCTCCCGCAGCGCGTGCCGCGTCTCGATACCGCTCGGCCGCCTCGACGAGGTGCCCCAGGCGCACGTGCGCACGTGCCGACCAAAGCCCGAGCGTGGGCACCGCAAACAATCGGTACGCCTTGTCCAGCTTGTCATCCGCGGTCGCGTAGTCTTCGGCCCAGTAGGCTTCGATACCTTGCTCACCGAGCTGTCGCGCCGTCGCGCGCGTCGCATCGTCGGCCGTCGACTGCGCCGCACCCCGGCCCGCCGGCCACACAGCCAGCAAGACAATGACCGCTCGCAGCAACGCCGGCGCGAACGTTCTCGCGCAAAAAGGAGTGGCTCTCATGTTGTGCAGCCTGGTGGCACAGCACTCTCCGAAGGGCAAGGGAGGCCTCTGCCGGGCCTAGAACGCCAGCTCGTCGGCTGCGGTCTTGGGACGCACGACGGGGCGCGGCTCGGGAGTCGGAGGCGGCTCTGGCAGGCGCTTGGCGGGACGGGGCGCGACCCGCTGCGTGGGCGTGGGCCTGACGCGCGTCGCCGGCGGCTGGCGCGGCAGCTCGGCCTGAGGAGGCGCAGCCGCGTACTCGGGCTCCACGAGTCCACCGTCTACCGTTGCGGCATCACGGACCTGCTCCGCATCCGTCAGCTCGCTCACCTCTGGCTCACCTGGCACAGCTGACCTCGTGGAGGCGTCCCGTCCGACAGCAGACCTTATGTTCGACAACCCGACCGCCTGCGCCGAGTACGGCTCCGCGCTCGATTCGGCAGCCTTGCTCATCGCCCTCTCGTCGCTCGCGCGGGCAGGCGCCGTGGCAGGCTCTGCGCGGCCCATCCACACGAACGCGGCAACGACCATGGCCATCGCGAGTGCGCCGCCACCCAGCCACAACGTAGTCAGGCGTTTGCGGGTCTTGCCAGAGTTGAACGTGCCCGCGACCGCCGCGGTGGCGGCTTCCGTCTGAGGGTCGACCCGAGCGTCTTTCTCCTCTGCCTGACCTGCACGAAGAGGCCCAGGTCCCGCACGAAGTGGCGACACATGTACAGCGTGCGTGCTCGGCGCGCGGACCGCACCCGCCTCTTCGTTGTCCCTGACGGCGGCCAGACGTTCCGGGGCCAACAGCGGCGTCGGATCGCCCTGGTGCGTCATCTCTTGCCGAAAGCTGTACTCCCGGGAGAATGCCTCCAGCTCCTGCATCAACCCCCGGACACTCGACAGACGGTCCTCGCGGCGCTTCGCGATGGCCCAATCGACGACGCGAGTCAAAGACGTGGGGACGTCGGGGCGCAGCGTCTTGAGTGACACGGGCTCCGTGGTGAGGACCTTGATTGCCAGCCCTGACAGTGTGCTCGCGCTGTACGGTAGCTGCCCCGCGATGGCCTCGTAGAGCATCACGCCGAACGCGTAGACATCGGTCCGTGCATCGATGTTTTTGTCGCCCCTGAGTTGCTCGAGCGACATGTAGATGGGTGTTCCGACGGCGGCGCCCGTTCCGGTCAGCGTAAGCCCCTGATCGCCGTCGAGCTTTGCTACGCCGAAGTCCACCACCTTGGCCGTCGGCAGCAGCGCGCCCGGCGTCTGCACGAGGAAGATGTTGTCCGGCTTCAGGTCACGGTGGATGACCCCCTGCTCGTGGGCTGCCGCCACCCCGGCGAGGGCGGGCGTGAGCAGCGCGATGAACTCCGAGATCTTCGGTTGGCGATTGCGCAACAAGTACGCCCGCAGCGTCTCGCCCTGCAACAGCTCCATCACCAGAAACAGGGTGTTTTCGTCCTGGATGAAGTCGTAGACGTCGATGACGTTGGGATGGCTCAGCCGCGACGCCGCTTGTGCTTCGCGCAGCAGCCGCGTGGACGAATCGGGATTGGCCGCGATGTGCGGGTGCATCCACTTCAGGGCAACCTGCTTGCCCGTCACGATGTTTTGCGCGCGGAACACGGTGCCCATCGCGCCCGCGCCGATCGCAGCGATGACCCGGTACTTGTTGCCCAGCACAGCGCCGACGGCGGGAACGCTCAAGACTTCTGCTCCAAGGGTCGGCCGCAATCAGACAAGTGAGGCGGCGAAGCCGGGGCGCGGGCCACCGCCAGAGCGTGCGACCCCTCCGTTCGGCTTTGTGCCCGATTGCCCATCGAGGGTCAAGGTTCCCCCCGGCTAGGGAGCGCCGCGTCAGCGGAACACGTACACGGCGCCGCTCTGCGCGACCGAGTTGTCGGCTGATCCCGGTGGAGAGTTGTTCGTGCCAACGGTCGCGCTCGATTCGTATGCGGCGCCGACGGCAATCGTGTCGCGCGAAGCTGCCACCACACAAAAGCGATCGCCGGCGTCGGCATTGCTGGCTTTGAGGTACGCGACTTGAGACCACGTCGCGCCCGTTCGACCGAACACGTAGACGGCGCCACTCGCTTCAGCGCTGTTGTCCCCTTGGCCCGGACTCGTACTGTTGATGCCCCTCGCAGCGCTCGACTCTCCGCATGCGCCGACGACAATCGTGTCGCCTGTCACGTCGACGTTGTTGAACCAATCGCCTGCCTCGGCGTTGCTAGCCTTGAGATAGGCTTGCTGCGACCACGCGTCTTTGGTGCGCGCGAAGACGTACGCTGCACCGGACGCTGCAGCGCTGTTGTCGGCTTGCCCCGGCGTCGTGTTGTCGACGCCCGTTGCGGCGCTGCTCTCCTGGCCAGCGCCCACGACGATGGTGTCGCGATCGATGGCTAGGCTGTGCCCAAACGAGTCCCCGGAATCGGTATTGCTAGCCTTGAGGCACGCTTGCTGAGACCAGGCTCCCGCTCTGCGGACGAACACGTACGCTGCACCGCTCACGAGGGCACTGCGATCGCTCTGCGCCGGGTCCGTCAACGAGCTGCTCACGCCGGTGCGCGCGCTGTGCTCTCCGTACGCGCCAACCACGACGGTGTCGCCGGGGTGCAGACCTTCGGCTTCGACACGGCCGTGCAGTTCGCGACCGACTGCATCGACCGTCTGCACAGCACGGCGGCCTCGCATCGACGAATCTTGGTGGTGGAGGTCATGGGGCGCTACGCGGGCTGGATCGCGCTGCACAGCGGCCTTGCAGGCGGTGCCGACGCCATCCTCATCCCCGAGATCCCTTACGACCTCCGCGCAGTCGCCGCGCACTTACGCAAGAAGCCGAGCTTCGCGCGGGCCTACGGCATCGTGGTCGTGGCCGAGGGTGCCAAGCCGATCGGTGGCCAACTGAGTGTGCGTGGGCACGAGGTGGGCCGCGAAGTGCGGCTAGGTGGAATTGGCGAGCAGGTCGCCCGTGAGCTCGGCGAGCTGACGGACAAGGAGACGCGCGCGGCCGTGCTTGGGCATATCGTGCGCGGCGGCTCGCCGAGCTCTACCGATCGCAACCTGGGACTCGCACTCGGTGCTGCAGCGGTGCGGGCCCTGTTGGCTGGAGAGACCAACGTGATGATGGCCATTCATCCGCCCAACATCATGAGCGTACCGCTCGAGTCGGCCGTCAGCTGCCTGAAGACGGTGCCGCTCGACGGCTGGGCCATCACGACGGCACGCTCGCTCGACATCTCGTTCGGCGACGCGCTCGCCTTGCACACGGTGCCTCCGACAGCCTGAGCCAGCAGACGCCCCTCCGACGCAGAGCACACTTCTCGTTCGTGCGCTAAGCCAGGGACGAGGTCTCATGTCGAAGAGCAAAACCATCGCTGTCTGGGTCATCTGCGTGTTGCTAGCCGCGTTG
>JBEGTL010000411.1:0-7456 GCA_041179425.1 Pseudomonadota bacterium
AGCGATCTTCGCTCGCACGAGACGGCCTCGCGCGCCCGCAGCAGTGGCTCACGTTCGGACATCCCTCGCCCGCACGCGGAGGGGGCACGTTCGTCGTCCCAAGTCGGTCTCACGGGCTCGCACGCGGCACTCTCGCTCGAGACGCCCGAGCCCGATGTGTCCGCTCCCGATGTTTCGGCGCCGCGCACGCGCACGGGGTCACAACCCATCTTCGCTCGCACACCAGAGGGTGCGCTTCGACAGGTGTCTTTGGCCCCACAACCAGAGTCCGCGCCTGCCGACGGGCAGTCGCCGACCATTCGTCCGCGCCCAGGCACACAGCCGCCACCCCTTCGCCCTGCGCTCGAGAAGCAGGCGTCCATGCTTCGCCAGCCCGCGGAGCCTGCGCCTTCGCCCGCTGGGCGCGTGCCTCCGGTCGCTCCACCCCGTTCGACCCTGCCGGGCGATCGCTGGTACGTGCTGACCCCCAGAGGGCAGGTCGGCCCTTACAAAGCAGACGAGTTCGCTTCGCGCCTCGAGACGGGCGAGGTCAGCTGGGACATGTTGATCTGGCGGCACGGCCTTCGCGACTGGAAGGCCGGCCGTCGGGACGACCTCTTGGTCATCGCGGTGGCCGGCACGCTCGGGCTCGGCAACAAGACTACGCCGCTCGAGGGGCTGTCTGCGTTGATGCGGTCCTCATCGACCGCGGCAGAGTCAGCGCGCGCGCCCGACGGCGCCGGTGAGTGGCGCGTCGACGACGACGACACGCGGCTCGAGTCGTGGCCGCTAGGCATGCGTCTACGCCCTACGCTGCCGCCGCAGTCACCCAGCGTGCAGCAAGGGCTGCCTGCACAACGGTCGCCCCAGATGTTGTCGTCTCAGCGCTCGTTGCCGCCGCAGCCTTCGTTGTTGCAGCAGCGCGCACTACCACCCCAGGCTCGGCCGCCGTCCGCTCAGTTCTCGCTATCGGCGCAGCACGTGTTGCCAGCGCAGCCACCCGTGTCGCTGCAGCAGGCGCTCTCCACCTCCGTGCCGGGCTCACCCACACAGCGGGTCCGCGTGCCGGGGACGCGCCCGCCGCCACCACTCACGTCTCGCAACACCGCTTCACAAGGCAACGCGCGCGAGACTCCGACGGGGCGTTTCCCGCGCAGCTCGGCCAACTCACCGGAGATCAAGCGTGGCGGGCGCGCCACCTCGATTGCCATCCTCGCCTTTGCGGCGGGCGCGGTGGTCGCGCTCTCGTCTGGCCGCATCGTCGATCTGTCGCGCGTGGTGCTCGGCGAGCCACCGGTCGAGGCAGCGTCGCAGCAGCGCGAGTCGCCTGCCGCAGGGCAGCTGCCTGCAGTTTTTTCTCGCTGGTTCGCAGAAGAGCCGCGTGCTGCGAAGCCGCCTGCCCCCGACCCCGTGGAGGGCTCCACCAGCACCGACCCATCGTCTGTCGGCAAGAGCGCCGATCAACCAGGGTCGCAGACGCCGGCGCTGGCAAGCTCGGGCAACGTAGAGATCGTGACGCGCTCGCTACCCGCACCGGAAGAGGTGCGCGACGAGCTCAAACGACTCTCGGCCACGCTGAGCCGCTGCGTGCGCAATCCGGCGGCGGGGCTCGACGTCGAGTTCACGGTGGACGGCCCGACGGGGGGCGTGGGCAAGCTAGACGTGCACGCTCCCGAGCTGACACCGGGGCGGCTCGAGTGCCTCAAAGAAGGCTTCTCCGACCTGCACGTGCGGCCCTTCGTCAGCAGCGAGCTCAAGTACCGCCACCGCTTCGCGTGGTAGCGCGTCAGCTCGCGTAGCGATTGAACAACTCGTAGAGCACCTTGGCGTTGTGGTCGGCGTCGTGCATCTCGCGCACGCGCTCGTAGCCGAGCTTGCCCATCTCGCTCAGGCGCTCGGTCGTGGCATCGAGCACGGCGCGCATGGCGTCGGCCACGTGGGGCGCCGACCCTGCAGGTACCAGCCAGCCGTTGACGTCGGTCTGCACGAGCTCCGGAATGCCCGCGATGTAGGTCGAGATGACCGGACGCCCGCGACCCAACGCCTCCATCAACACCACGGGCAAACCTTCGGCAAAGCTAGGCAGTACGAATGCGCGGGAAGCTTCGATCTCGCGCCGCACGTCGTCGCCCGATGCCCATCCGGTGATGCGCACGCAGTTGCCCAGGCGCTCCTTGGCGATCAGCGCTTCGACCTCGGGCCGCATCGGACCGTCCCCGACCAGCACCAGCTCGAACACGCGTCCCTCCCGCTTGAGCATGGAAGCGGCCTCGACCAACAGCAGCTGGCCCTTTTGTTCGGAGAGCCGGCCCACCGTACAGAAGCGCGGCACGTCGGGCACCTGCGTGGGCTCGTGCGCCACGTAGGCGCTGTCGACGCCGCAGCGCACGACGTGCACCTTGTGCCAGTCCTTGGCCTGCGTGTAGCGGTAGAGCTGGCTGCGACCGAAGCTGCTCACGCCGACTACAAAACGCGCTTTTGCGATCTTGTCGCGCAGGGCGATCAGGTCGGGCTTGTCGAACTCTTCGGGACCGTGCGCAGTGAACGAGAAGCCGGGCCCGCCAAGCTCGTGCGCGAGCATGGCGACGGCGGTGGAGTTGGTGCCGAAGTGCGCGTGCACGTGCTCGACCTCGGCCTTCTCGCACTGCTCGACCAACGAGCAGGCCTCGGCAAGGTAGGCAAAGTGGCGCAGCAGGCCTCGCTCGGACCGCTTGCCGATGCGCACTGTCAACGCCTCGGCACGCGCGAACAACGAAGGGCGCGCTGCTGCGAGGCGGGCCACCGCAGGCAGCAGAGCGCGGCCGCCGTGCCCGAGCAGCGCGGAGGTGTGGGCGAGCTCGCGACGGTCGGCCGGGTCGGGCAGGGCCTTCTCGGTCATCGGCCTCAGGGAGAAGCGGACGACCTTGGCGCCCAGGCGCTCGAGGCCCTCGATCTCGCGGCGCACGAAGGTGTGGCTGATCGAGGGGTACTGGTTGACGAGGTAGGCAACACGCATCTTGCGCGAACATAGCGCGCTTGCCCCGCTCGCGCGCCAATCGTACGTGCGCAGACGCGGCGTCTTGCCGTCCTTCGCCTCGAGCTGTCTAGATGTCTGGTTCGACTCCGCTGGTGACAGCCGCTCCCGGCCCCCTCGACGTGCTCTATCGCGACGACGCGTTGGTGATCGTCAACAAGCCGAGCGGCCTGTCGGCGCATCGCGGGTTGGCCAACGAGCACGGCGACTACGTGCTCACGCGTGTGCGCGACGCGATGGGCGTGCCCGTGTACCTGGCGCACCGGCTCGATCGCGGCACCAGCGGGGCGATCGCACTGGTGCTCGATCCGCGCTTGATCGAGCCCCTGCAGCGGGCGTTTCAGGAGGGGCGCGTCGAGAAACGTTACCTGGCCCTCGCGCGCGGGGTGCTGCCGCCGACGGTGCACGTGGACTACGCCATCCCGCGAAGTCTCGAGACGCCTGACGACCGCGTGTCGGCGCAGACAGACTTCAGCTCGCTCGGCGTGTTCGAAAACCGCTACACGCTGGTGGAGGCGCAGCCACGGACCGGCCGCTACCATCAGATCAGACGCCACCTCAAGCACCTGCAGCACCCCATCATCGGCGACACCACGTACGGCGACAACAAGCAGAACAAGCTGTTTCGTGCGCGGTTTGGCATCTTGCGGCTGGCGCTCCACGCGAGCCAGCTCACGGTTCCCCACCCGGTGACGGGTGTGTCCATCGATGTCACCGCGCCGCTGCTGCCCGACCTTGCCGTGCCCTTCTGCGCGATGGGCTTTGCTGTTGGCCCAAAATCGGGTGAAGTCGGAGACTGATGCAAGACGAGGTTGCGCAGCGAACTCTTCACGCCGCCTGGACGGACTACGACGCAGGCAACGACCCGGTGGTGTCGCTGCTCGAGACGAGCGCCGGCGTGTCGACCAACCGCGTCTACCGCATGCACCTGGCGAGCGGCCGGAGCGTGTTTGCCAAGGTCTCGTCGTACGGCTCGTACGTGCACTTTCGGCAGGACCACGCCCGCATCCGCCAGTGGTGCGAGCTGCTGGCCGCCACGCGCTGGCAAAACTTCTTGGCGCCCGTGCTCCTCAAGCACGGCGAGATCTACACCTTCTACGATCGCGGCTCGTGGGTGGTGTTCTACGAAGAGGCGCAGCGTCGGGGTGTGCTGCCGCGCGTGTTGTCCGAGCCGCAGATCGAAAACCTGGGTCGCGAGGCGGCACTGTTTCACCTCGCTTGCGCCGACGTCGGCAGTCAGCTCGACCCCACGTGGCAGTCGCTGGGCTCGGACCTCGCCACCCTGTTCGATCAGATGCACGGGCGGCTCGGCGGGCTCGGCCCCGAGTCCTCGTCCACCCCCGGCGGTGCCGCGCGCTTCGATACAGAGCAGATGCGCCTGGTGCGTCGGCACTGTGATCTGTTCTTCTCCAATGCGGAGCGCCTCGGCTATCACCGCTTTCGTAAGCTGCCCGTGCTCATCGACTGGAACCGCGGCAACTTCTCGGTCGCGTACGACGAGTACGGCTTCTCGCTGCACAGTCGCTGGGACTACGACTGGTTCCGCATCGAGCCGCGCGCGATGGACTTTTACTTCTTCAGTCGCGTCGTGCGCGAAGAGGGCGACCAGACCGTGTTCAGCTACCACGGCTCGCCGCTGCTCGAGCCGCGCTTCTTGCGCTTCGTGCGCGCGTACCACGCGGTGTACCCGCTGAGCGACAACGAGCTCGCGTTCACCAAAGAGGCGTACCGCTTCTTCCTGCTCAACTACGTCATCCGTACGGGCGAACACTTTTTTGTCGACGACATCTGCGGTCGGCTCGCGCGCGAAGCGCTGGGTCGGTACTTGCCCGAGCTCGAGAGCCTCGACTTCTCGCCGCTGCACGACTGCCTGCATGGTTCAGGCTGACCAGGCCGAGCGGGCCCCGGGGTGCAGCTAGACCCGGCTGGGTTAGACGCCTTCAGCTGGTCGCCTGCTCCGAAGCCCGCGTTGCAAGGCCCGCGAACAGAACCCGTTCGTGGGGCCGCTGGTCCGCTTCTGAGGGACTCACCCGGCTCGGCTCGCCTCACCAGGCGTTGAAGCCGAGTCGCGATGGGCCCTGACCGAGCGCCAGGCGTTCGTTGCGGTTGGCAACGAACAGGCGCGGCACGGCGACCAGCAGCGCGGTGGCGAGCGGCAGGATGGCCACGTAGCCGAGGGTCTGACGCTCTTGCTTGTCGTCGTTGACGATGGCACCCATGCCGAGCACGCCGGCCGACAGGATGTTGCTCAGCACCAACCAGGCAGTCACCTTCTGCTCGTACCGATCGATCTGCAGCAGCAGTCGCGCCGCCGCGTCGGGACGCGCCTCGGCCGGCAGCAAACGGTACGCCTCGTAGTCCTTCTCGCTGGGCCAGCCGGGGATGAGGCCCACAGGCAGCATGGCCAAACCCTGCACCGCCGCGGCCGCGCCAATCCAGTTGCCCGCGCCGTGCGAAGGGTCGTTGTCGCTCTTGCCGTGGTCGTCCTCGATGGAGACCAGGCTGGCGCCGAGTCCCAGTGCAAACGCCGTCGAGCCGATGCCGAACCACGCGCGCCGTGCGTCGCGTGAGTTGCTGAGCATGGTGGGCAGCATGGACAGAGCCGACAGCCCAGCGGTGGCGCCGAGCAGCACACGCGAGCGCGCGGACACGTCGTCGACAGTGCCAGCGAGCGCGCCGGCGAAGCCTGCCTGCAGCGCGAGGGAGAGCGGGAAGAACCAGCGCTCGCCACGCTGGGTGAGCACGTCGCGCTCCAGCTCGAAGGCCACCCACGCGTCGGCCCGCGCGAGCTTGCTGTCGGAGACGGCTGCGCCTGGTGCGCTCACGGTGGCAGCGGGCGCGACCGGGTAGGGCGCGGGCACCACCGTGCGCGTTTCTGCAGCAACCTCCGGTGCGGCGACCTCGGTGGGCGCCGTGACGATCGGGGCAGGCACGCTCGGCGCAGCGACGGGTGCGCCGGGAGCGGCCGCAGGCGCGTTGGGGTCCGTGCCAGATGTCGCGGCCGGTGGTGCTCCACGCAAGCGAGGATCGGTCGTGCCCGCGGCCTGTTGAGCAGAGCTGGAGCTGGTCGCACCCACGCACAGAGCAGTCACGACGACATAGGCAAGCAAGCGCATCTTTGTTCTGTCCCATCCGAGGCGGGGGAGGGGCCGCCTGCGTGCGCCTATCGCTTACCTCATCGCTGCCCTACCTCGGTATCTTAAACGCCACGCTGCGCCGCTTGTTGATACGGCGGCTCCGTCTCGGGCTTAAACGCGAAGAGGCACAGCCCGCTGCGCGAGCCATGCCTCTACCGACAACGAATGCCCGAGCGGGCGCTCAGCCGTTGGTGGTCTCGACGATCAGGCGGCAGACCGTGTACGGGTCCATGTTGGCGTTGGGACGACGGTCTTCGAGGTAGCCCTTGCCCTCTTGTTTGGTCGCGAGCGGGATGCGGATCGAGGCGCCACGGTCGGACACGCCGTACTTGAACTGCTTGTACGAGCACGTCTCGTGCTTGCCGGTCAGGCGGCTCTCGATGTCGTGGCCGTAGTTCTTGATGTGCAGCTCGGCCTTCTCACCGAGCTTCTTGCAGGCAGCCTCGATGACGGCGTAGCCGCCGTCTTCGCGCATGGCCTTGGTGCTGTAGTTGGTGTGGCAGCCGGCGCCGTTCCAGTCACCCTGGGCAGGCTTGGCGTCGAACGAGACGTCGACGCCCGCGTCTTCCGCGATGCGCTGCAGCAGCCAGCGCGCGATGTACAGGTGGTCGCCCGCCTCGACCGTGCCGGCCGGGCCGATCTGGAACTCCCACTGTCCGGGCATGACCTCGGAGTTGATCCCCGAGATCTTCAGACCCGCCGCGATGCACGCGTCGAGGTGCTTCTCGATGATGGGGCGACCGATCGCCTCGGTGGCGCCGACGCCACAGTAGTACGGGCCCTGCGGTGCGGGCTCCCCGTTTTGGAAGCCGTAGGGCTTGCCGCCCTTGAACAGGGTGTACTCCTGCTCGAGGCCAAACCAGCTCTCCTGGGCCTTGAACTTGGCCTCGGCAGCGACGGCGGCCGCGCGCGTGTTGGTGCGGTTGGGCGAGCCGTCGGCGTTGTACACCTCGGCCAGCACCAGCAGGTTCTTGCCGCCGCGGATGGGGTCGGGGCACGAGAACACGGGCTTGAGCACGCAGTCGGACGCGTGACCTTCGGCCTGGTTGGTCGACGAACCGTCGAAGCCCCACTCGGGAAGCTTCTGCCCCTCGGGCAAAACCTTCGTCTTCGAGCGCAACGCCGGGGTCGGTTCCGTGCCGTCGATCCAGATGTATTCAGCCTTGATCACACCCATGGTGCTTGTCCTCCACAAATAGAACGCGCGATACAGCGGCCACAGTCCCCAGCAGCTCCGAGGGGTGGAACCGGCGCGGAATGTAGGCTTTGGACGCAGTCGTGAAAAGCGATTTGCGTCCCGAGGCTCCGCTTTGCACGGTCATAAACC
>JBEGTL010000412.1:0-7446 GCA_041179425.1 Pseudomonadota bacterium
GGTGTGCTCCGCAGTACGCGCTTGGACTATGGGCATTGTGCTCGCCGTCGTCTGCTTGTTCGGCAGCGCAACGTCTCGTGCACAGACGGGGTCGAGCGAGCTTACCGCACCCGCGCTGCTGCAGACTGAGCAGCAATCGGTACTCGGCGACACGCTGAAAGAGCGCGCCCCTTTCTCCATCAACGGCAAGCTCGAGAGTTCGCTTGGGCAGGGCACGTTCTTGCGAGACGACTACGAGCGCAATCCGCACTTCGTCTGGGCAGTCTCCGTGGTGCCGGCCTACTACCCAGTCCAAGGCGTGGCGCTCATGGCCTACGTCAAGCTGCTGCAAGACCTGACCAGCTCCGAGGTCGACTCTAAGCGCCAGCAATTCTTGGTCTCGGACACGCAGCTGCGGGCACGCTGGGCCGTACCGCTGCCGACGCCACACACCCAGCTCTTCGTCGAGGGCCGCACGTACCTTCCCTCGTCGCGCGTCTCGCAGTTCGAGACCTTGCTCGTGGGGGCCGTGGCGCGTGCCAGTGCCGCGCACGAGTTCGGCCCCATCGGCATCAGCTTGTTCACGCAGTTCCGCAAGAACTTCCACCGCTACCGCTCGCCCGTGCTCGAAGACGGCGGCGGAGGTTCCATTCCCTCCGCCTTCGCGCGCTCGGGTGGCGCCGAAGACATACGCGGCGTGTCCGTCGCGATCGCTGGCAACAACGTCTCGTTCTCCACGTACGGCTCGGCCAGCGTGAGTTATTCGCCCCTGCCGGGCTTGTCGATCAGCCTGTATTACGGCCTCGGACGCGCTTGGACCTACAACCGCTACGGGCGCGACGAGCTCGCGAGCCCGAACGCTACGACGGGCCGAGGAAAGCGAGACTCCAGCGTGGGTGGCCTCGACGTCTCGTATCGACTCAACGATCGTCTTTCGTTCTCGACCGGCGTAGTCACCATCGCGACGCCCAAGACCGAAGACAATCGTTCGTTCCGTTTTCCGTTCTACGACTTTCAATCGACGGCATCGAACCTGACTCTGTTCTACCTCGATGTCACCGTGACCCAGTTGCTTGGGGGATGAGCATGCCTACCGCTTCGTTTCTTCGCTCGCGCACCCAAGGGCGCGCTTCGACGCTTCGGTTTTGCCTCGCCGTCTTGGGGGCGCTCGTCCTGGCGAGCTGCGCGCAGAAGGTCGGCGACATCGACCGCACGCAGCCCAATCTGCTGGCCAAGACCATGTTCCTCGACCACGCGTGGTTCGTGCGCCAGACCGTCACCGACGTCCCGGCCACCAGCGCGTTCTCTTTTGTCGGCGAGACAGGCACGCTCGAGATCGTGCGCTGGGAGATCCAGCAGAGCTACCTGGTTGGCTACCGGGCCTACGAGAAGGTGCCCGGCTCCGACAGCAAGGCCGATCAGTCGACCGCTGAGGTCGGTAAACAACCGGTGCGCGCCGGACAGGGCAGCGGGCGTCAGCCAGACGTCTTCAAGGGCAACCCGATCGTCGCCTATCCCATCCTCGAACACGTCGACGTCATCCGCGACTACAACGCGCGCACCGGCGAGCAGACCAACGTCATCCGCGAGGACGCGCTCGATCGGCCGTGGTACGAGCGCGGCCACGTGCGCGTCGACTGGTCACAGAACCTCGTCGCGAGCTTCGACTTCATCTCTGGCGCGCGCAGCATCACGCCCACCAACACGGGCTTCGTCGAGGAGAACGAGGGCGGCGCCGACGCGTTCAAAAAGCACCTCGATTCGACGGGCGGGGTCGACTACTTCGACTTCACCGAGCGCATGTTCGTCGAGCCATCCGAAGACGGCTGCATCCTCAGCCAAAATCTCCAGCTCGGCGACTGCACCGGTGACGAGGTCAAGGTGCGCACGTCGTTCCTGCGTGTCGACGAGGCACGCGAGCAAGACTACGTGCCCGAGGCCTACGACGATAAGCGTCAGGGCGAGTTTGGCTATTTTCGCGTCGAGCGACCTACGTACGATCGCCGACGGGGAGTCACGTGGTCGGGCGCGCAGTTGTTGATCAGCAAGCACGACGTCTGGAAGGACAGCCGCGACGGTGCGGGCGAGGCCAAGCCCGTGGCGGAGCGTGGACTTCGTCCCATTACCTACACACTCAGCCCGAACTATCCTCAAGAGCTGAGCACCGTCACCACGCAGATGGCCGCAGAGTGGGACAGCGCGCTGAAAGACGGCATCGCAACCGCTCGCAAACAGACCGTGGCGCAGCTCGAGGCAGACCTCACGGCGCAGACCGGCGGAACGTGCCTGTACTGCATCGACCTCAACGCCGACGGCCACGCTCGCATCGGCGACCTCCGCTACAACTTCATTTACTGGGTCGATCATCCGCAGCTGGCAGGTCCGCTCGGCTACGGGCCGTCGTCACCCAATCCCGAGACGGGTCGCATCGTGTCCGGCGCGGCGTACGTGTACGGCGCGAGTGTCGACACGCAGGCACAGTACGGACAGGACATCGTCGAGCTGCTCAACGGGGATCGCACCCCGCTCGACCTCCTCGACGCGAAGTTCATCCGCGAGCAGGTCAACGGTCGCAAGCCCAAGATCGCGGCCAGCAAAGCCAGCGCGTTGGCGCGTGTCAAAGCCGAGCCCGGTGCTCTGCTCTCCAAAGGCCAGCGCGACCGCGTGGAGAACGTCAGGCGTACGGGACTGCCGCCGGCCCATCGCGGCCGAGACACCGCACGACTCGCCCAGATTCGCGGCACGCCGCTCGAGCGCATGCTCATCAACGACGAGGTCGTGATCGGCCAGGGGCGCGGCAAGTACTCGCTCACGGCGCCGCTCACGGACGCGGCCGTGAAAGAGCTGTCGCCACTCCAGTGGGGCACCAGCGACGCGCAGCAGAAGGAGGGGCGACGCCGTGACAAAGCCTCCGAGCGCTGCGTGTGGTTGAACGACTTCGACGATCCGGGAGTGATCGGGCTCGCCAAGAGCGTCAAGGCCGCGGGCCTGAAGGGCGACGCGCTGTGGCAGCGCCTGCGCACGGATATCTACCGCGGCGTGATGCTGCACGAGATCGGACACACGCTGGGTTTGCGCCACAACTTTGGCGCCAGCGCCGACGCGCTCAACTACAAGCCAGAGTATTGGCCGCTGCGCACACGCAACATCGGAGCCGAGCCGCCCGAGACGGTGGGAGACATCCTGGAGCGCGCATGCGAGCTCGTGAACGAGGACAACGACGAAGCCTGCACGGCCATGCGCGACGGTCGTATGATCGAGCATCAGTACTCGTCGGTCATGGACTACGGCGCCAAGTTCAACTCCGACATCCACGGGCTCGGACACTACGATCGCGCGGCCATCGCCGCGGGCTACGGCGACCTGGTGCAGGTCTTTGCCGACGAGGTCAGCGCCCAGATGCGCGAGTCCGATCGAGCGCTCGTAGAGGACGTGGCGGACATTCGCATCCCGCTCGACGGTAGCCTGACCGAGCTGGTGCACTACACGCGCTTGCCCCAGATCTTCGGCGGCATCGAGTCGCTCCAGAAGCGCCGCTACATCCCGCGCAAGCAGTACGAAATGGCGCGCGCGACCGACACCGCGCCGCTGCGCGTCCCCTACATCGCTTGTTACGACGAGTTCGTAGACGCGACCCCCACCTGCCACCGCTGGGATCAGGGGGCCGACCCCTACGAGATCACGCAGCAGTACGTGGACACCTACCGCGAGTACTACCCGCTCGTGAACCTGCAGCGCGATCGCATCGGGTTCTCGCCCGCCGCTGTCGGCAATCGCATCACCGAGCGCTACTTCTTGCCGATCTCCAACATGTATCAGCAGTGGCTGTTCAGCGCTTCGTCGGGCGGCTCGCTCGACAACATGCTCGACGTCTACTCCGAGCTGGGCATGTTGCGCGGCTTTAGCCTGCTGTGGGACGTGATGAGCACGCCGCGTTACGGCTCGTACAAGCTTGTCGAGGGCTCGTATCGCTGGATGGGGTACGCCGAGAGAACCGACGGCAGCCTCTACTTGCCGCCGGGCCCAGGGCGCCGCGAGTTCTCGCGCTACGACAGGTCGGCCGGATACAACTTCTACCAGCACGTGCTCGAGGCGGGGTTCTTCTACGAGCAGATCGGCGCCCTCTCCGCGCTCACTGCGAGTGACGCCAGCTTGTTGGGCATTGGCGCCGACGTCGACGCCGATCAGCTGGCCTACTCCATTCCGTACTACATCGTCTTCCAAGAGGAGATCGACGAGCTGTTCGCAGGTCTCATCAGCGAGGACTACAAGACTTACGGTCCCAAGGTCACCGATGGCGCGCTGGTCACCAAGGACCTCTGGCTCGAGCAGTTCGAAGACGGCCCCGACCCCAGTCCGTCGCTCGAAGTCTCCACCTCGTGGAGTACCCGTCTGTACACCATGCTCTACGGCAGCGCGCTGCTCAGCAGCAACTTCGACGCCAGCTTCTTGCGCAAGGCGCAGGTGGCGGTGGTCGGCGAGAGCGAGACCGTGACCGTCGCAAAGAACTTCGTCGAGGTGCGAGGCGTCGACCCCATCTCGGGGCGCACGTACGCGGCCTACGAAGACCCCAAGGGCGACCCCAACACGTTCTTGGGAGCCAAGCTCGTCAAGAAGCTGGAGGCCCTCGGGACGCAGTACCTTGCGCTCGCGTCCGGGGACCCCGCAGCCGATGAGTTGCGCTCGGAGATCCAATATCAAGTCGAGACACTGGAGATCCTGCGCAGCTTGTACGTGGAGTATCAGTATGTCTTCTCGGGGAGCGCCGAATAGCGCTGGCTCGCACGCTCGACGACGGGCGTCGCGGCCCGATTCTCGTTTACTCTAGCAGTGCAGCGACGAGTCTCGTGAGACACTGCTCCGGTGCGACCTACAACAGACTCTGCACGGAGCGACGACGGGCGTTTACGGGCGTTGATCGGTGCGACCGGCTTCGTCGGTAGCAACCTGCTACGGCAGGCGCACTTCGACGCCCTCTATCACAGCCGCAACATCGCGGAGATCGCCGGGCGTCACTTCGACACCGTGGTCTGCGCCGGCGCGCCCGCCGCCAAGTGGATCGCCAACCGCGAGCCCGAGGCGGACCTGGAGAACCTGCAGCGTCTCGTGGCCTCGCTCGCCACGGTGCGCTGTCACGAGTTCGTACTCATCTCCACCATCGACGTCTACACGGCCCTTACGGGGGCCGACGAGAGTGACCCCTGCGATGGAGCAAATCATGCGTATGGCAGGCATCGACGATGGCTCGAGCACCAGGTGCAGGCGCTGTTCGACAACGCGCTGGTCGTCAGGCTGCCGGCGCTGTTCGGTCGCGGGCTGAAGAAGAACGTCTTGTTCGACTTGCTCCACGATCGCGAGCTGGCCTCGATCCATCCTGATGCGCGCTTTTAATGGTATGACCTCGAGCGCCTGCGTGCGGACCTACAGATCGCTCGCGACGCGGGGCTGAAGGTCGTCAACCTGTTCCCCGCACCGCTTCGCACTGGCGAACTCGTAGAACGTCTGTTCCCGGAGCGACAGATCGGAGAGCGCGCGGCGCCCGCGGTCCACTACGATCTGCGAAGCCGTCACGCTGCGCTGTTCGGGGGCGAAGCTGGCTACCTGCAGGGCGCGGCGAGCGTCCTTACCGCGATGGCGCGTTTCGTCGAGGCCGAGCGCACGGGGCGTGCACCATGAAGCTCGCCATGTCGAACATCGGTTGGGATGTGCACGACGACCCGCGCGTACTCGGGCAGCTCGCGGCGCACGGCATCACCGGCATCGAAGTGGCGCCGACCAAGGTGTGGGCGGGCTGGGAGGGTGCGACCGTGCCGGCGGCGCGAAGCTATCGCGAACGCCTACGCGACCAGGGCTTCGAGGTCCCGGCGTTGCAGGCGATCCTGTTCGGCAAGCCCGAGCTTCGGCTGTTCGCGCCCGACGAACAGGGGCGGGTGCTGCTGCGTGATCACATCGCGCGCGTCGCCGACCTGGCGGCTGCTCTCGGAGCACGCGCGATCGTGTTTGGCGCGCCGCGAGCGCGCGCACGCGGCGCACTCTCCGACGCCGAGGCGAAGGCGCAGGCGGCCGAGACCTTTCGTACGCTCGGCGCCGTGTGCGAGGCGCGCGGCACGTGCCTGTGTATCGAGCCGGTGCCAAGTAGCTATGGCTGCGACTTCGTCACGACTGCCGCGGAGGCCAACGAGTTGGTCGCGCAGGTGGATCACGTCGGCTTCGGGCTGCACCTCGACGCGGGCAGCCTGCACACGGCGCACGAGGAGCTCGCCGAGGTGTTGGCGTACGGACTCCCACGGCTCTGCCACTATCACGTCAGCGAGCCCGAGCTAACCGGCTTCTCGTCCGCGCGCGTGCCGCACCTCGCGTGGCTGCGTCTGCTGCGGACCTCGGGCTATCAGGGCTGGGCGTCGATCGAAGTCGACGCGACCACGCATGCACTCGACCATACCCTCGTCTTCGCCGCAGATCTGCTGCGCTGCACAGCGGCGAACGACTAGCGCGAGTTGGCAGAGATGTCGGTCACCGCGGACTGTTCGACTACGTTGCGCCGCGACGGCTCGGCGAAGTGTTTGCTGGTGCGCTCTTCCAACACCCAGTACGCGGGATTGGTCGACGTACGCTCGAGCAGACGTCCGACGTACTCGCCCATCGCCGCGAGCAGCACGATGACGACGAAGCTCAGGCAGGCGATCTGCAGAGACAGCGTGGTCCAGCCACTGGCGACCTGAGGCTTGAACAAAAAGATCCCGACCACGTACGCGACGTACAACAGGTTCGCGCTGGCGAAGAACAGTCCGAGCGAGCTCAGCATCCGAAGCGGATGCGGGGACGTGCTGATCACGATGTCGATCGCCTCGTCGATCGACTCGCTGAGCCCACGCCGGTGCCGCTGGCCGCGGCCGTCGTGGTAGGTGCGGACGGTGGTCAGTCCGACGTAGTCGCCCCAGATGCGGTAGTAGCGATACGGCTGCGCGAGGCGCGTGAGAGCGTTCACCGCGTACCGATTCATGCAGCGGAACGTGCCCATCCCCGGCGTCACGTCGAGCTTGAGGTGCTGACGTGCGTACCAGCTGAAGGCCCGCGCGAGCAGCCGGCCGAGCACATCGCGGCCGGTTTGATTGCGGTCGATCACGAACACCACGTCTGCGCCCTCCATCGCAGCGAGGACCGCATCGGGCACGCGCTCTGGCGGATCGAACTCGCTGTCCATCACGCACACGTAGTCGCCGAGCGAGGTCTCGAGACCGGCGCTGGCCGCCACACTGTCGCTCTTGGCCTGACTCAGGTGCAAGACGCGCACGTAAGGCTCGACCTGCACAATCTGCTCGATGGCGGGCCGGAAGGCCGCTCGCTTCTGGTCGTTGACGAGGATGATCTCGTAGTCGGCGAGCCGCGGGCGAAGGACACGCGTGAGGTCCGCAACGAAACCAACGAGCTGTTCGGGGGTGCCCCGGCAGAGCACCACACAGCTGA